>DASQXS010000381.1:0-6448 GCA_035639615.1 Gaiellales bacterium
GCCACTCGCGGGTCGGCGATCGCCTCCGCCAACCGGCGAAGCCGATCGGCCTGGTGCGACACTCGCTCCGGCCGCACGAGGTCGAATTCCGAGCCGCTCGGACTCGAGGCTTGGATCGCCTGTCCAAGGCCGGCCGCCACAGCGTGCCGACGCGCCCCGAGGGTGGTGGCGAAGTCGTGGACGGCCGGAAGAGAGAGTGCATCGCCCTGGGCGACGAGCCGGGTCAGGAGCTCGCGCCGGTCGGATCGCACCCACGCAACTCCTGCGCCTGCCACGGCGGCAGCGATAAGGAGCGACCAGCCGAGCTGCACGGCTCCTGCTGCCATCGCGGCGGCCCCAACGGCACATCCCACGATGCCGATCACCGCGAACTCGCGCCCACGGCGCGCCTGGGCGGCGAGCAGCTCGCAGGCGCGGCTCAAGTCGACGGGTGTGACGAGCGGTTCGATCTCGCGATGGTATCGGCTCAGCGGACCGCTGAGGCGCGGGTGCCAAGTCCGGCGCGCTCCTCGGCCATCGCCATCGCCCGGTCGAGGACGTCGATCGCGCGGTCGACCTGCTCGCGCTCAATCACGAGCGGCGGGATGAGCTGGAACCGGTTGTACAGATAGCCGCCGCGTTCGAAGAGCACCCCCTCGCGGACACAGAAGTCGAGCATCCAGCCGCACTCGGCGTCGGCCGGCTCCTTGGTGTCCCGGTCGCGGACGAACTCAAGGCCGATGAAGAGTCCCTTCGCGTCGATCCACCCTAAGATGGGGTGACGCTCCTGGAGTCCGAGAAGCCGATCGTGGAAGTACGCGCCGGTGCGGGCCGCCCGCTCCACGAGCTGCTCCTCCTCGAGCACGTCGAGGGCGGCGTGCGCCGCCGCCGCAGCCACCGGGGTCGCGGCGAACGTGCCGACATGTGCCCCGGGGCCCCAGGACGCGAGGATCGGCTCACGGGCGACGAGGGCCGAGATAGGCATCCCTGCGGCGAGCCCCTTGCTGACCGTGATCATGTCCGGCACGACGCCGTCGTGGTCGCAGCCCCATAGGAGGCCGGTGCGGCCCAGGCCGGCCTGGATCTCGTCGACGACGAGGAGCAGACCGAGGTCGTCGCAGATCTCGCGCAGGCCGCGCAGGAAGCCGTCTCCAGGGATGATGTACCCGGCGCTGGCCTGCATCGGCTCGAGCAACACTGCGGCCACGTTGGTAACGTCGCGGCCGTCCGAGAGCGGCGTCTCCTTGCCCCGAAGCAGGCGCCGAACGAAGTCGAGGCACGCCTCGGCGCAGTGCTCCGGCTCGGCGCCCACCGGGCAGCGGTACGGGTAGGAGAACGGAATCTTCACGTGGCCGGCGTCGTGCGGGCCGACCGGGTAGAAGTAGCCCCACATGCCGCCTTTGGCGGTCGTGGCCATCGTGCCAGCGGTCGTGCCGTGGTATCCGCCATACGTGGAGACGATCTGCGGTGCGCCGGTATACCAGCGGGCGACCTTGAGCGCGAGGTCGATCGCGTCGGCGCCGGTGACGCCGAACGCGACCCGCTTCGGCTCCGACCCGGGGGCGAGCGCCGCTAGCCGCCGCGCCAGCCGTTCCCGGGGCCGGTTCGGCAGGTCGAAGTAGTGGGTGAGCTCACCCGCCTGCTCCGAGATGGCGCCCACCACGCGCGGGTGGGCATGCCCGACGTTGGAGACGGAGAACCCCGCTAGGAGGTCGACGTACTCCTTGCCGTCCGCGTCCCAGACGAGTGCGCCGCGCCCGCGGACGATGACCGGCGGGCAGTCGAAGAGCGCGAACCCCACCTGACCGGTCGATTCGAACTGCACCATCTCGTGCAGCATCCGCTTGCTCTCAGGTCCGTACGGGGACGCGTCGATCCGCGCCGCCAGGTCCTCGGGCGAACGGCGCATCCCGCGGCGCTGCTCGACCACCCGCGCCTCAAACTCCGATCGATCCACTTCTGCGCCTCCTCTCTATCCCGACGTGAGCTGGTACGCCGCGAGCCCCTTGCGGCGATCCAGCGAGACGAGGGCGCCGTGCAGGACGCCCTCGCCGTATTCGCTGCCGGGGTTGATGCACACGGTGCGGCCGAGCTTGACCACGCCGCGCGACTCATGAATGTGCCCATGGAGGGCGACCGCCGGCTGGTGCCGCTCGATCACATTCCGGACCGCGTTCGAACCCGCCGGCCCCATCTGCACGGCGCCGCCACGCACGACCGGCTTCCGCGTCGCGTCCAGGAGCGGCGCCTGGTCGATCGCCGTCCGCGCGGGCGGTACGTGCAGGTTGAAGACGCACCGCGCCGGGTCAGGCACGGTGGCGGCGAGCGTCTCCAGTCGGCGCTCCAGATCCTCTTCGGGCATCTCTCGGGGCGACGACCACGGCGTCGGGTTCGACCAGCCGTCGGAGAGCATCGTGAAGCCCTCGCCCAGGTCGACGACACGCTCCTCCGGGTCGACCGCCACCCCGGAGGCGCCGATCGTCTCCCGCAGCGCCGGCAGATCGTCATTTCCCAGCATCACGTAGAGCGAGATGCCGCTCCCGTCGAGCCGCTCGTCCGCGAGCGCCAGCCATGCTGCGAGCGACCGAGTCATCGCGTCGGCGAAGAGCAACTCGACCGCCTCGGGGTCGCCCGACGTCCGCTCGAGCTCATCGGGATCGGTGCGGTAGGGGTAGAAGCCCATGTCCCGGATCCGACGCTCCACCGCGGGCAGCTCCTGTTCGCCGAGCACGCGCTCACCGGTGATCTCGCGGGCCACGTAGCCGCTCTCTCTCTGGACGATCGGTACCACCGCCTTTCCGGCGATGTCGCCGCCCATCACCAAGATGTCGGCCTCGTAGAAGCGCCCGGCGTTTACGAACTTGCGCCAGAGGACGTCGGAGCCGTGGATGTCGGATGCGTAGAAGACGGTCAGGCTCATGGCCGATGGACCCGTCCCGTCCCCCGCGGAGGGTGGAGGACGGGACGGGCGGCGCGCGTCACTCCGGCGGGATCTCCCGGAAGGTGCGTGCCAGCGAGATGCCCTGGCTGCGACGGTAGGCGACGACCCCCAGATACCAGACGATCGCGATCATCGTCGGCACGAACGCCTGGATCATCGGCTTCCACGAGAGCGTGCCGCCGAACCCGGTATGGAACGCCGTCCACACGACGAACGCCCAAGCCACCGCCGACACGAGGGCGACGATCGAGATCAGCGGGACGCCGACGACCCGCCGGGCTGCGAGCGCCGGGCCTGACGCCACCATCTGCGGTCGCGTCCAGGGTAGCGCCGTCGCCGCCAGCGAGACGACGATGAACGCCACCCCCAGCACCGCGATCAGGTTGAGCAGGTACGCCGCCAGGTTCTGATAGATGTTGAGGTAGTTCAGCAGCTCGACGAAGAGCGCGATCACTAGCGTCGCGATCACCGGGGTGTGAGTGGCGTCGGACACCTCGGTGAACTTCGCCGGCATCAGCCGGTCGAACGACCACGCGAACAGGTTGCGCGTCCCCAGCATGAACCCGGTCGGCGTCCACCACAGAATCGCGAGCACAAACGCAATCGCCACGAAGTCACGCAGCACCGACGGAATGTCGAGGAAGTTCGCCATCGCCGGCAGGTAAGGTGAAAACGCCAGGTGGTAGTGATCGGTCCCGCCGCCGAGCCCGAGGAAGACGAGCGACCCGAAGAAGCTCGTGCTGTAAGCGTGGTAGATGAGCGCCGAGGCGAGCATGTAGATCACGGCCGAGGCGAGCAGGCCGCCCAGGATCGATGTGACTGCGGTGCGGCGAGCGTTTCGGATCTCGCCGGCGAAATACCCTGTCCACTGGAAGCCGGTGTACACCTGGAAGCAGTACACCATCGCGAACAGGGTTGCCCCCCAGGCCAGACCCCCGGCCGCCGAGAAGCCGATCTGATGCGAGGTGCGCACGATCGCGTCGACGGTCGAGCCGGAGACCCCGTTCCAGCGGCTCTCGAACTCCGACTGCGAGGTGGCAGCGAGTCCGAAGAGCCAGACGAGCATCCCGGCCCACACGATCAGGAACGTGGCCGCCATGTAGCGCGAGACGGTGCGTACGCCGGCCAGCATGAGCAGTGCGAACAGGGCGGTCAGCACCGTCGCAACAAGCATGACCTGGTTGTTCGATGGGCTCGTGAGCCACTGTGAGCTCGACCCGAGCACATACGCGGCCGCCGGCCCCATCGTTCGCAGCATGAACGTGAAGTTGAACGAGATCCAGGTCATGAACACGAACGTGATCGACACGTTGACAACGAACCCGACCATCGGATGCACCGTGCGGGAGAGCCACACGTAGTCGCCCCCCGAGCGGGGCATGAGCAAGGTGAAATAGAGGTAGACGAGCCCAAAGCACAGCACGAGCGGGGTCGCGATCAGGAACGAGACCAGCATGTTCGCGTGCGGCCAGAACTGGGGCGTGAAGCCCATCACCTGGGTGATCCCGACGGGGATCAGCACCGCCGAGAAGACCAGGTTGAAGGCGTCGAACGCGCTCAGATCGCGCACGAGGCCGGTTGAGCTCCGGATGAACAGCTCATGTCCGCCGCTCGGGGTGGATTCAGTGGTGTCCATGGCGACCTCCCTTCGGTCGGGTTGATGCTCGCTCGATCAGATGCACCGGCAAGATCTGCCGCCTGTCCGCAGGCCGACCTTCGATCAGGTCGATGAGGAGGTTGGCGGCCGCTGCGCCGAGGTCGCGCATCGGCTGGGCGACCGTGGTCAGCGGTGGATCCCCGAGCCGAGCGAAGAAGATGTTGTCGAAGCCCACGACGGCTACGTCGTGGGGGATCGAGAGCCCCGCCTCGCGGGCGGCGCTCGCCACGCCGAACGCGAGCAGGTCGTTGGCGCAGAAGATCCCGTCCGGGCGCGGGGACGCGCCGAGGAGCGCCCGCCCCGCGGTCACGCCGTCTTCGAACACATACGCCTCCGCCGACCGCTGCCCAGCCAGCTCGACGCCGGCATCGGCCAGGGCGGACAGGAACCCACCCAGCCGCGCCTGAGCCGTGGGGAGCCGCGCCGGACCGCCCACCACGGCCGGCCGCCGGCAGCCGCGCTCGAGCAGGTGCTCGGCGGCGAACCGGCCGCCGCCAGCATTGTCGACGCCGACGAACCCACACCGGGGGCCGCGCACGGGGAGCTCCTCGTCCACGAGGACGAGCGGCGTCCCCCCGGCTGCGGCATCGGCGAGCGCCGGCCCCAGCATCGGCGTGCCGGCCAGGTACAGGAGTCCGTCCACGCCCTTGGCCCGAAACGCGTCGACGTACCGCTGCTCCTCGACCGGGTCGAGTTCGGAGTCAGCAAGGAACACGCCGTAGTCGCGGTCGGCAGCGGCGTCCTCGGCGCCGCGGCCGATCTCGGGGAAGAACGGATTCGCGATGTCCGGCACGATCAGGCCGAGCGCCTTCGAGCGGCCCGTGACCATGGCCTGGGCCAGATGCGACGGGCGGTACCCGAGCCGGCGCGAAGTCTCGACCACCCGGCGCCGAGCCCGCTCCGAGACCGGCCGGTTTCCGCTGTGGGCGTGGGAGACCGTCGCGATGGACACGCCGGCGGCACGTGCGACGTCTCGGATCGTCGCGGGCACCGATGAATAGTGACGCAAAACGTTTTGCGTGTCAACCCCGCAAACGAGTACGGGCCCGGCCCCTAGCCCAGCCCGCCGCTGTGTCGGGCACCCGCGAGCGACGCGCCGTCCCGCGACAGATCGCATCCGCACACGCCTGGCACACGCCGCACGTCTCGCAGCCACGACCGACCCACCCCAAGATCGCGACATCGAAGTCGAAGTCAGCTGCGAATCGATGCAGGCAGTCGCGACGCAACCTGAGGACTCCTTCACCCGGCGTGTCCGCCGGAGTCCACCGAGCGAACCCCTCCGGCCGCCCGTCGTCGTCGCCCATCTCCCACACGATGCCGCCATCCGCACGAAGTCGCGGAGCGCCGTCGTGATACTACGAGGAGAATGTCGAGGCACCCGTGACGACTAACGCCACGAGGATTACAGTGGCGACGGGCGGCAGCAACGCGCCACGTCGCGCTTGGTTGAACCGAATGAGAGACAGGCGCCCCATGCAGGTCGCCTCGGCACGACGCTCGGCCGCCTCGGCCGCAGGGCAGCGCGCTCGGCGAGGAACCGTTCGATCTCGGCCACATAGGCGTTCGCGTCGACGACCGTCACGACGCGGCTGCCGGCGTTCGTGCCGCCCACCTCGACGATCTTGGCGTGCGTCGCCTCCGCCCGTTGAACCGTGCGGTCACGCCCGAACGCCGCCCGGCCGGCCTGGATCCACGTCACCTCGTCGAAGCGCGCCCCGCCCGGCGACGCGTCGAACGTCAGGCGTTCCCCCTCGGCCACCCGCCGTTCAGCGGGCGTCGCTGAGCACGCGTCCCTCTGGCGAGATCTGAATCCCGCGCTCCTCGAGCCGCTTGCGGATGAGGTACTGGAACGTCGACCAGGCGCCGCG
>DASQXS010000382.1:0-2189 GCA_035639615.1 Gaiellales bacterium
GGGCGCACGCCGGTCCCGCTCCGCAGCCGCCGGTACCCGCGACCGATGCGGCCGCCCGCGGCGGAGCCGATCATCCAGAGCACGATCGCCGCGATGATCCAGCCGTCCCACGGGTGGTAGGCGCTCAGATAGATGGCGAGCCAGAGCCCGAACACGAGCACCGCGACGCCGCCGACCGTCCACAGGACATCTGCGAGCGGGGCGAGCATGAGGACCGGCGTTCCCTCGCCGCGGTCGGTCGCAACGTACAGGGCCAGGAAGAGCACGACCGCAGTCACGAGAAGAAACGCCGCGATGACGTGGAGGAAGAGCAGCGTGTCGTACCAGTTCACGGGCCGGACACTATACGGGCCCGATCCGGGCGAGAAAACGCCACCGGATGCGGTATCAGGCGGGCCGTGGCGCGATCGTTCTGCGGGCATGCGACAATGAGCCGGTGAAGCTCTCTGCCAAGGCCGACTACGCCGTCCGGGCCGTCATCGTGCTCGCCGCCCACGAGGGGGAGGGGCCGATCAAGGGGGAGCTCGTCGCGAAGGCGCAGGAGCTGCCGCTCAAGTTCGTCGAGAACATCCTCGGGGAGCTCAAGCACGCGGGCATCGTCGCCTCGCACCGCGGGCCGGAGGGCGGCTACCGGCTGGCCGTCCCCGCGGACGAGATCTCGCTTGCGGACGTGATCCGCGTCGTCGACGGGCCGATCGCCGCGGTCGCCGGCGTCCGGCCGGACGCGGTCACCTACCCGCCGGGTGCCGAGGCGCTCCCCGGCGTCTGGCTCGAGGCGCGCGGCGTCCTACGCGCGGTGCTCGAGACGATCACCTTCGCCGACCTGGTGGAGCGGTCGCAGGCGATCGCCGCCAAGGGCGAGCGCCGCGCCCGCAGGGCACCGAAATCTAAGGTTAAACTCGAAGGTTAATGTTGTGACGCCGCCGGAGCTGAAGCCGGCGTACCTGATCGCCGGCGCGGACTGGCCGAAGGTGGACGCCGCCGTCGACCGGCTGCGGGCGCGGTTCCCGGAGGAGTCGATCGAGCAGCTGTCGGTCGGCGGCGAGCAGCCGGTGGACATCGTTGGCGCCTGCAACGCGCTCGGCCTCTTCGGCGGGCGCAGGCTGGTGCTCGTGCGCGGCGTCGAGGGCCTCGACGAGGAGTCGGTGGCCGAGGTAGTCGCCTACCTCGCCGACCCCGCGCCCGACACGGTGCTCGCGCTCTTCGGCGGCTCCGGCATCACCCAGAAGCATCCCCTGGCCAAGGCCGTCGCTGCCGTCGGGGACGTGCGCCTGTACGAGGCGCCGGAACGGAAGCAGGCCGCCGACTGGGTCGTGCGCCGGTTCGCCGATGCCGGCGTGCGCTGTCCGACGCCCGTCGCCCGGCGTCTGGTCGAGGTCGCCGGGGACGACGTCGGCGAGCTGGCGCTCGAGGTCGAGAAGCTTGCCGCCTACTGCCGCGACGCCGAGCCTCGCGTCGAGGACGTCGAGCTGCTCGTGATCCCGCACGCCGACGTGAAGCCGTGGGACATCACGGACGCGTGGGGGCGGCGGGACGCGGCGACCGTGCTCCAGCTTGCCACCACCGACGTCGAGCGGCCCGACGACGTGGGCCGGATCGTCTCGCAGCTCGCCGCCCACGTGCGCCGCGTCTACCGGGCAGTCGTCCTGCTCGACGCCGGCGCCAGCCAGGGGGACATGGCCCGCGAGCTCGGGTTGAAGCCGTACCCGGCCCAGAAGCTCGCCGCCCAGGCGCGGTCGTTCGCCCGCGACGAGCTCGGCCGCGCGGTCGTCCGCCTGGCGGAGCTCGACCTCGCTGTCAAGGGCGGGAGCCGGCTCGACGCTCGGTTCGAGCTCGAGCTGGCGCTGTCTGACATCACCCGCGGATGAGCGCCCAGACGGCGGCGGCCGCCGTGGCCACGATCGTCGCCGCGGTCTGCACGGTCGTCTCGGCGCGGCGGCTCCGCGCCCCCGCCCGTCGGGCCCCGTTCGTCGCCTGGACGGCCGGGTTCGGCCTCTTCGCGGCCGCCGCCGCGGCGCTCTGGTACGGCGCGGCACGAGGCTGGTCGGACGCGGCGTTTCGCGTCTACTACCTGACCGGCGGGGTGCTGGTCGTCGCCTACCTGGCCGTCGGGGAGCTCCTGCTCGTCCTGCCGGGGAGGACGGTGACACGGCTCGCGGCGGCGACGATGCTCTTCCTCACCTTTGCCG
>DASQXS010000383.1:0-11547 GCA_035639615.1 Gaiellales bacterium
CCGCCGTTGCCCGGCGACGGTGAAGAACTCCGGGCTGCGGGGCGGGTCGTAGGGCGCCAGGAAGTCGCGCTCGGAGGCGTAGAGCTCGGCCAGAAGCGCGGCGTCGCGCACCTGCAAAGGCCGCAATACCACTGTCGGTAGACTCCTCGCGATGCTGGCGCCCTCCGTGTTCAAGGCGTACGACGTCCGCGGGATCGTGCCAGACGAGCTCGACGCCGACGGCGCGTACGCGATCGCCGGCGCCTACGTCGCCGCCTTTGAGCCCTCCGTGATGGCGGTCGGCAGGGACATGCGGCTCTCGTCGCCGGAGCTGGCGGCAGCGGTCGTCCGCGGGGCGGCCGACGCGGGCGCGGACGTGGTCGACCTCGGCCAGGTCGGCACCGAGATGCTCTACTTCGCCGTCGGCGAGTACGGCTACGAGGGCGGCCTCCAGGTCACGGCGTCGCACAACCCCGCCGCCTACAACGGCATCAAGATCGTGCGCCGCGGCGCGCTCCCCGTCGGCGGCGACACAGGCCTCGAGACGATCAAGCAGCACGCCCTGAACGGGCCGCGGCCGGCCGCTGCCGCGCCGGGCGAGGTGTCCGCCCGCGACGTCTACGCGGGGTTCCACGGGCGCGCGCTCGGCTTCATCGACCCCGCCGCCGTGCGCCCGCTCAAGGTCGTCCTGGACGGCGCCAACGGCATGGCCGGGCCGATGATCGGGCCGATCCTCGAGCGGATCCCCGTCGAGACGGTCGCCTACAACCTCGACCCCGACGGGAGCTTCCCCAACCACGAGCCCAACCCGCTCCTCGAGGAGAACCGCCGCTTCATCATCGCGAAGGTGCGCGAGCATGGCGCCGACCTCGGCATCGCCTGGGACGGCGACGCCGACCGCTGCTTCTTCATCGACGACACCGGCGAGTTCGTTCCCGGCGACTTCCTGACCGCGCTCATGGCCCGCTCGATGCTCGAGCGGCATCCCGGCGCCACGATCGTCTACGACCTTCGAGCCTCGTGGGCGGTGCGCGACACGGTCGAAGATGCGGGCGGCCACGCGCTCGAGAACCGTGTCGGGCACGCCTTCATCAAGGCGCGGATCAGGAAGGAGGACGCCGCCTTCGCCGGCGAGGTCTCGGGCCACTACTACTTCCGCGACTTCTACTACTGCGACACCGGCATCGTGCCGGCGCTCGTGATGCTGGAGCTGATCTCGAAGGCGGGCCGGCCGTTGTCCGAGCTCCTCCAGCCCTTCCGGGAGCGGTACTTCATCTCGGGCGAGGTGAACTCCACCGTCGACGACGTGCCGGTGAAGCTGCAGCAGCTGAAGGAGCGGTACGGACGCGAGGCCGCGCGCGTCTCGCACCTCGACGGCATCTCGTTCGAGTTTCCGGACTGGCATTTCAACGTGCGCCCCTCGAACACCGAGCCGCTCCTTCGGCTCAACCTGGAGGCGCTCGACGAGGCGAGCATGGAGGCGCGCCGGGACGAGGTGCTGGCCCTGATCCGCGGATGACGCTGGTCGAGCACCGTCCGCCGTTCCGGTTCGCCGTGCGCACCCGGGTCGGATTCGACGAGACCGACGCCCAGGGGATCGTGTACTACGGGCGCTACATGCCGTACTTCGACCGCGCCCGGGTCGAGTACCTGCGCCACCTCGGGCTGCTGGGGCGGGAGCCGAGCGGGGCGGAGTTCGTGATGCGGGCGCTCGAGGTGCGCTACCACGCACCGGCCCGCTTCGACGACGAGCTCGAGGTCTTCGCCCGTGTCCGCCGCCTCGGCCGGACGAGCGTCACGTGGGAGTTCGACGCGTACGAGGTCGAGTCCGGCGAGCACCTGGCGAGCTCAAGCCAGACGCTCGTTCAGGTCGACCCCGACCGCCGCCGGCCGGCGGAGGTCGGAAGGGGATTCCGGGCGGCGGTCTCGGCCTTCGAGACGGAGGTGGAGCAGTGACACGCGCGGGCACAGACGAATACAGCGGGGCGCTCGCAGAGATCGAGCAGCTGCTCGACCACGAGACGTCGGCGGACGAGATCCTGCGGCGCGTGGTCGGGATCCTGCACGACCGCTTCGAGCGCTACTCCTGGGTGGGCGTGTACTTCGTCGAGGGCGAGGAGCTCGTGCTCGGGCCGTGGACGGGGCCGCAGGCGACCGAGCACGTCCGGATCCCCGTCGGCCGCGGCATCTGCGGGTCGGCGGCGGCGAGCGGCGCGACGGAGGTCGTCGACGACGTCGCAGCCGACGACCGCTACCTGGCCTGTTTCGTGTCGACCCGGTCCGAGATCGTCGTCCCGATCCTGTACGACCGGCTCGTCGTGGCCGAGATCGACATCGACTCGGACACCCCGTCGGCGTTCGGCGCCCGTGACCGCGCCTTCCTCGAGCGGGTTGCGGAGCTGATCTCGCCCCACTGCCTGGTGGGCTGGGACACGGGCGGCGTGGACTGGGAGGCGCCGGAGAACTGGGAGGCGCAGAGCTGACGACGGAGTGGTAGAACTGCCGCACTGACGCCTCAAGGGAGGGTGCGCAACATGGCGGAGATGGCGGAGTCCGGCACCGGCGCGAGGCTCTTCGTGCGCCAGTCCTCGGGGCTCGTTCGGGACGTCAGCGTCACGAACGCGCTCTTCTTCAACGTCGCCGCGTTCGTCGGCGTCGGGCTGACGCTCTATCCGATCTTCTACTCGCTCGGGTTCGTCCCCGTGTGGAAGTACGGGCCGTTCTCGGAGTACGGCTGGGCGGCGATCATCACCGGGCTCTTCTGCGTGCTTCTGGCGATCATCTTCGCGTCGCTCACCTCGGTCATGCCCCGCTCCGGCGGCGACTACGTCTTCACGAGCCGCATCACCCATCCGTTCCTGGGCTGGATGGAGGCGTGGACGCTGGTGATCGCCTCGGTGCTCATCATCGCGTTCGAGGTGCCGCTCGTCCTTCGCAACCTCCAGATCACCGCCCGGATCATCGGGATCGGGGCCGGCGGGCACTTCTTCAAGAGCTCGAACACCTGGTTCACCGACTCGACCGGCGCCATCACCGGCTCGCCCGGCTTCATCGGCTCGCTGGTCGTCCTGGCCGTCATCGCCGGGGTGGTGCTCCTGCCGACACGGACGTTCCACAAGGTGGTGACGGCGCTCGCCATCTTCGGCGTCGCGAGCTTCGTGGCCATGTTCATCTTCGGCCTCCTGGCGACCAGCCGGTCGGACTTCGAGCACAACCTGCCGCAGTACACGGGCGGTGTCACGGCCGCCAAGATCGCGGCCTCCGGCCACGCGACGTTCCTGCCTGGGACGACGCACCACTTCCTGAGCGACCTCTTCTCGCGGGACGTGTTCCCGTTCATGCTCTCGATCCTGCTCTTCCAGTACATCGGGTTCCAGTATTCGGCGTACATCGCCGGCGAGGTGCGGGGCAACGTGCGCCGGAGCGTCCTCGTCGCGCTCCTCGGCGCGCTCGTGATCGGCGTCCTCGCCAACTCGGTCTACGTCGACTCGATCTCAAACCACCTCGGCTTCAACACGAACGTGAGCTGGGGAGCGTCCTACTGGGGCTTCAACGAGAACCTGACCGCACTGCCGCTCGGCCAGCCGAACGCGATGCCGCTCCTCGGCGTGATCTCGAACGACAGCCTGTGGCCGATCTGGGCGATCATCAGCCTCGCCGGCGCGGTCTTCCCGTTCCTGCTGTGTCCGGTCTACATCAACTTCATCAGCCGCATGCAGCTCGCGTGGAGCCTCGACCGGCAGTTCCCGTCCTGGTTCGGCGAGGTGAACGAGCGCATGCGCGCCCCGCTGAACGCGATCCTGACGACGCTCGGCCTGACGGCGATCTTCCTCTTCTTCCAGAGCTACAACGCCCTTCCCCACTTCCTCGCCACCACCGGACACAAGCTCAACCTGGCCGGCACGGCGTGGTTCTCGATCACGATGGCGATCCTGACCTGGACGATGCCGGGGCTGAACGCGCTCCTCGTCCGCGTCCGGCGGCCGGACCTGGTGCGGAACGCGCCGTTCGCGCGGGCGCTCCCCTGGGTCGGCCTGGGCTGGCTGCTCTTCCCGGTCTGGGTCTACATCTTCGCCGTGGGAAAGCCGATCTGGGACAGCCTGTCCGCCGGGGGCTCGAAGCTTGACTACCTCGAGACGAACGGGATCCTGGACGCCCTCATCTTCTACGCTCTGGGGGTGGTGATCTACCTCGTCATGTCGGCCCGGAGCCGGGCCGCCGGGGTGGACACGCACATGCTCTTCACCGAGATCCCGCCGGACTGAGCGATGCGGATCTACGTCGCGAGCGACTTCCACGCGGCCGAGAAGGCGTGGCGGAAGTTCCTGAACGCGATCCGCATGAACGTCTACAAGGCGGACGTCGCGCTCGTCGCCGGCGATCTCACCGGCAAGGCGATCGTGCCGATCGTGCGCTCGAACGGCGGCTACGAGGCGGAGCTCTTCGGCGTCCACCGGCGGGCGAAGAGTGAGGAGGAGCTGGCCGCGCTCGAGCGCGACATCGCCGACGTCGGCTACTACTCGTTCGTCGCCGAGCCGGGCGAGCCGGAGCGGCTGGCCGGCGACACGGGGGCCCGCGACGAGCTCCTGCATCGGCTCATGACCGCGCGCGTCGAAGAGTGGATGGCGCTCGCCAACGAGCGCCTGACGGACGGCCCGGTGCCGCTCTATCTCATCCCCGGAAACGACGACGAGTTCGGGATCGACGAGGTGCTGAACCGGGAGGGGCTCTTCGCGCAGAACGCGGAGGGGAAGGTGTTGGACCTGCCGGGGGATCTCCAGCTCCTGGCCTCGGGGTGGTCGAACATCACGCCCTGGGACACGCCACGCGAGGAGCCCGAGGAGGCGCTGGAGGCCCGCCTCGACGGGCTGGCCGCCCAGGTGCGCGATCCTCGCCGGTCGGTGTTCATGATCCACGTCCCGCCGCACGACTCGGGCCTCGACACGGCGCCGATCCTCGACGAGAACCTGCGGCCGACGATCTCCGCCGGCGACGTCCTCCGCGGCCCGGTCGGCTCGACGGCGGTGCGGCGGGTGATCGAGCGCCACCAGCCGCTGCTCGGGATCCACGGCCACATCCACGAGTCGGGCGGGGAGCGGCGGATCGGCCAGACGCTCTGCATCAACCCCGGCAGCGAGGCCAACCACGGCATCCTGCGCGGGTACCTGATCGACATCGGGCCCGACGGGATCGAGCGGGCGATGCGCGTCGAAGGGTGAGCGGGCTCGCCGCGGGCGGCGGGGCGGCCCAGGCCAGACGGCCGTCGGGGGCCTCACCGTCGCAGAACCCTCACGAGAGACGCGCGAACCACTCCGTTTCTGAAGCAGGGGGACCTGGTCCCGCTGTTTCACGGCTGAAACAACTGGACCTGGTCCCTCCGTTTCACGGCTGAAACACGTGGACCTGGTCCCTTTGTTTCAGGCCCAGGCCGCCTCGCGGACGTCGGCCGGGGCCTTCAGCCAGTAGCTCTCGCGCAGCCACTCCAGCGCCGCCTCGAGTGCGTGCTCGTCGACGATGCTCGCCGTCACCCACCCGTACCGACCGACGTAGCGGGCCTCGCGGACGAACGGCAGCTCCAGCGCTACCTCCCGCTCCTCGCGGGTCAGCTTGAGCGTGACCGACGCCGGCGGGCCGTCGCCGAGCACGGCGAACATGCGGTTGTCGCCCACCTTGAAAACGTGGTCGTCGGGGCCGAAGGGATGATCCTCTCGCGTGCCGGGGAACGAGAGGGCGAGCGACCGGACGGCGGCTGCAGCCTCCACGCCCGGAGGCTACACGGCCGGCGGCGCGGTCTCGCGCACCGACTCGCCGTAATAGCGGTCGGCGGCGCGAA
This sequence comes from Gaiellales bacterium, assembly GCA_035639615.1. GTDB lineage: Bacteria > Actinomycetota > Thermoleophilia > Gaiellales > JAICJC01 > JAICJC01. The sequence goes on from DASQXS010000383.1 coordinate 5,813, forward strand.
CGAGGGCGCTGGGATCGTCGATCCCCCGGAACGTGAAGTCGGAGTCGGAGGCATCGGTGCCGGCCGTGTCCCAGTCGACGTCGCCGATCCCGAGCATGCGCTGGAAGATGTTCTGGTTCAGGTTCACGTTCTGGACGCGGTCGACGTGCGTGGTGCGCTCGTTGCGCGACACGAGGCCCGTGCGGATGTGGATGCGCCGGTTCGTGACCATATAGCGGGTGGTCTGCCGCTTGATCCAGCCGACGATGTACGTGAGCACGAGCCCGATGCCCGTCGCCACGGCGAACCAGGTCGCCGAGATGCTCGACCCGGCCGCGTCGAGCGCCACCCAGGCCGCCACGGGCAGGAGCGAGACCAGCGTCCACTTGACGTAAAAGAGCAGCATCGACTTCCAGCTGGGATGCCCCTGCCAGACGGTGGTCTCGCCCTCGGCGCTCACGGCCTGATCCTAACCGCCCGGCGTCACCCGGTAGGCGTCGAAGACTGAGTCGATGTTGCGAAGGGCCTGGAGCAGGCTTCGCAGCTCCTTCACGTCCCCCACCTCGGCCGTGTACCAGTTGCGGGCCATCTGGTCGGCGACATGACCGCCGTACTCGACGATGTTGGCGCCGTGCTCGGCGAACGTCCGGGCGACGTCCTCGAGCAGCCGCGGCCGGTCCCAGGACTGGAGCGCGATCGTGACTCGGAAGGACGTCGTCGCCGCCTCGGAGTCGTCCCAGCGGACGGCGGTGAACCGCTCCGGCGTCCGCTTGAGCGCGCGCACGTTCGGGCAGTCGCCGCGGTGGATGGTGATCCCCCGGCCGAGCGAGATGTAGCCGACGACGTCGTCCCCGGGCACCGGCGTGCAGCACTTGGCCATGCGCACGAGCACGTCCGGGTCGGATGTCCCCTCGACGACGATGCCGTACGATGACGACGCGGCCGGCCGCTTCTGCGGCCGCCGGCTGGGCATGAAGTCGTGCGCGGGCGAGACGACCTCGGCCGTCTTCAGCCGGCCGATCAGCTTCGTCACGATCTGGCTCACCTGGACCTTGCCGCCGCCGATCGCCACGTAGAAGTCGTCGGCCTTCTTGAAGCCCATCTCGCGGATGATCCCGGCCAGGAGCGGCGACGCCGACACCTTCTGGTGGGGAAGGCCGTTGGACTTGAGCGCCTGGTGCAGCGCCTCGCGGCCCTTCTGCTCCAGGTCCTCGCGGGCCTGCTGGGTGAACCACTGCCGAATCTTGTTGCGAGCGCGCGACGACTTGACCAGGTTGAGCCAGTCGCGCGACGGGCCCCGCTCCTGCTTCGACGTCAGCACCTCGACGAACTCGCCAGACTGGAGCGCGTAGTGGAGCGGGACGATGCGCCCGTTCACCTTGGCGCCGACGCAGCGGTGGCCCACGTCGGTGTGCACCGCGTAGGCGAAGTCGAGCGGCGTCGATCCGGCCGGGAGGCTCTTCACCTCGCCCTTGGGCGTGAACACATAGACCTCGTCCGAGAAGAGGTCGACCCGCAGGTTGTCCATGAACTCCTTCGGGTCGCTGGCATCGCCCTGCCAGTCGGCGAGCTGCGCGACCCACTCGTTGGCGGTGTGCGCGTCGCCCGACGTGTGAGCCGCCTTGTAGAGCCAGTGCGCGGCGATGCCGTACTCGGCCGTCTGGTGCATCTCCTGCGTACGCACCTGGATCTCGAGCGGCTTTCCCTGCGGCCCGATCACGGTCGTGTGCAGCGACTGATACATGTTCACCTTGGGCATGGCGACGTAGTCCTTGAACCGCCCCGGCATCGGCTTCCACAGCGAGTGGATGATGCCGATCGCCCCGTAGCAGTCCTTGACCGAGTCGACCAGCACGCGGACGGCGGTGAGGTCGTAGATCTCGTTGAACTCCTTGCCGCCCTGGGCCATCTTCGAGTAGATCGAGTAGAGGTGCTTGGCCCGGCCGGAGATGTCAGCCGCGATGGTGGCCTCGCCCAGCTCGTGGTTCAGGATCGTCCCGGCCTGCTCGGCGAACCGCTCCCGCTCGCCGCGTGATTGGTTCACGAGCGCCTCGATCTCGGCGTACCGGCGCGGGTGGAGGGTCTGGAAGGCCCGGTCCTCGAGCTCCCACTTGATCGACTGGATACCGAGGCGGTGGGCGAGGGGCGCGTAGATCTCGAGCGTCTCCTTGGCCGTCTCGACCTGCTTCTGCTTCCCCAGGGCGGCGATCGTGCGCATGTTGTGCAGCCGGTCGGCCAGCTTGATGAGCACGACCCGCAGGTCGCGGGCCATCGCCACGATCATCTTGCGGTAGTTCTCGACCTGCGCCTGCTCGCGGCTGGCGAAGCTGATCCGGGTCAGCTTGGTGACGCCGTCGACAAGGACGGCGACGTCCTCCCCGAACCGCTCCTGCACCTCGTCCAGCTCGGCCTGCGTGTCCTCGACGACGTCGTGCAGAAGGGCGGCGGCGATCGTCGCGGAGTCGAGCTTGAGCTCGGCGCAGATGGTTGCGACGGCGACCGGATGGTGGATGAACTCCTCGCCGCTCTTCCGCCGCTGGCCGCGGTGATGGTCACAGGAGTAATCGAACGCGGCCCTGATCGTGGGCGCATCGACGTTCGGGTTGTACTCCGAGATCCGAGCCAGCAGCTCCGCGAGGAGCGGATCGTGCCGCTCGGCCTCGGCGCTTCGAGGCACGGTCGCCATATCCACATGTTAGTGGAGCGCCCGTCTCGTTCCTGCTTCGCCTACACGGCCTGCGTCTGCAGGAACCGGCACGAGTCCTCGACCAGCGCGAGCGCGGCCCGGTAGGTGGGCGAGGCGTTCAGGTCGACCTTTCCGGCCGTGGCGATGCCCGGCTCCAGGCCGACCTCGCGGAGCACCCGCCGGCACCGCTCGACCGTCTCTGCCGGAAGGGCGGGCGGTGTGCCGTCCCGATCCGCCCGCCAGACCAGCTCGAGCGCCGGCCGAAGCGGCGCCCGCCGCTCCAGCACCTCGCGGGCGAACTCGACTTCCGCCGGCCCCCACACCAGATGGAGGCGGAGGCGCGACCCCAGCTCGGCGAGGAGCTCCCCGCCGGCCGCGTCGGCGGGCGGGTCGAGCGCGACGACGTGATGGAACCGGGCCGCGATCGCGTCGGCATCCGCGGCCGGATACTCGGCCAGATCGATCCATCCGGACCCGAGCCGGCCGGCCCGGAGGGCGCCGGTGAGCATGCCCCTGCGGCGGCGTGCGTCGGCGACGAGGACGAGGACGGCTTCGCCGGCGGCGATGAGGCGGGCGATCGTCGCGATCTGGACGCCGCGGCCGCGGGCGTCGTCGACGAGCGCGGTGCATGGGAGCAGCCTGGCTCCGTTCATGCGCGGCAGCGGCATCGGACCCTCCGCGACGGGGACGACCGCCCGCACGAGCATCTGCACCGAGGCGGCGCCGTTCCAGTCGTTTCGAGCCAGGCGGTAGGCGACGTCGACGCGATTCGCGTCGCGAAGCGCTTGCGCGGCTCCGCCGTGCCCGAACCACACGGCGCCGCAGCGGAAGCCGCCCAGCTCGACCGCCATGCGCACATGCCGACCCTCGCCGATCCGCTCGACGCCGCGCAGCGAGGCGGCCGGAGCAAGCAGCGTCACGCCGGGGTTCCCGAGGCCGAAGGGCTCGAGCCGGCGCAGCTCGTCCGCCAGCTCGAGCGAGGTCTCGGCGGGGGCCAGCACCGCGTCGATCCGCAGCCGCGGCTGTAGGTCGAGGTCGGCGAGCAGGTCGCCGGCGTGCTCGGCGAGGGCGGCGGCGAACGCCTCGATGCGCCCGGGGTCGATGCTGAGGCCGGCGGCGACGCGGTGGCCGCCGAAGCGGGTGAGGTGGGCCCGTGCGGAGGAGAGGCCGGCGTGCAAGTCGTACGCGGGGATGCTCCGGCCCGAGCCCTTGGCCTCACCGTCGCCCTCGGCGATCAGCACGACCGGGCGGCCGTACCGTTCCACCAGGCGCGAGGCGACGATGCCGATCACCCCCTCGTGCCAGTCGGGGGAGTGAAGCACGTACGCCCGGCGCGCCCGCCAGACGTCGTCGGCCGCCTCGACCTTCTCGACCGCCTCCCGCAGGATCCCGTCCTCAACCGCCTGCCGCTCGCGGTTCAGCGCCTCGAGCCGCTGGGACAGCTCCCGGGCCCGGGCCTCGTCATCGGTCATCAGGAGCTCGAGCGCCTCGGCCGGGTGGCAGAGCCGGCCGGCCGCGTTGATGCGCGGCGCCAGTCGGAAGGCGACGTCGGTCGCGCTCGCACGCGCCCGGTCGACCCGGGCGGTGGCCATGAGCGCCCGCAGGCCCGGCTTGGCCGTGCGGCTGAGGCGGCGCAGACCGGCCCTCACGAGGCCACGGTTCTCGTCCCGGAGCGGCACCACGTCGGCGACGGTGGCCAGCGCCACCAGGTCGAGGTGTTCCTCGAGCTCGGCCGGGTCGCGCCCGGCGCGGCGGTGAAGCGCCTGCGCGAGCTTGAAGACGACGCCGGTGCCGCACAGCTCCGGGAACGGATACTCGGACGGCCGCGTGCACACCCGCAGGCACGCCGGCAGCTCCTCGGCCGGGCGGTGGTGGTCGGTGACGATGGCGTCGAGGCCGAGCTCTCGGGCCCGCGCGACGGGGCCGACGGCGGTGATCCCGCAATCGACGGTCAGGAGGATGCCGGCGCCGCCGGCGGCGAGCCGCTCCACCGTCTCCAGGGCGAGGCCGTAGCCCTCCTCGAACCGGCTCGGGAGGTGCCACTCGACGTCGGCGCCGAGCCCTCGCAGAACGAGGACGGCGAGCGCCGTGGCGCAGATCCCGTCGGCGTCGTAGTCGCCGTGGACGCAGACGCGCTCGCCGGTGGCGATCGCCCGCTCGATCCGGTCGCAGGCAGCGCCCATGTCTCCCAGGAGGAGCGGGTCGTGGGACGGGCCGTCCTGGTCGAGGAAGGCGCGCGCTTGCGCCGGGGTCGCGTTGCCGCGGCGGACGAGCGTCTCGGCCGTGACCCGGTGGATCCCGAGCGCGGCGACGAGCGCCTCCGCGGCGGCCGGCGGGCACGGATCGACCAGCCAGGGGGACTCGGGCTCGGCCATCCGGCCATGCTAGGCAGGGGGTCGGACGTGACCCTAGGCGAAACTGAACCGCGCGGATGAGTGCTGGAAGGTGAGCTTCCGCTCCCCGCCCGGGTTTCCCGGCGAGTACCAGTAGTCGACGACGCCGTAGAGGCGATCCTTGATGCGGAACGGGCCCTCGAGCCGGGCGCGTCCGTCGCGCGAGACTGCGCTCAACCGGTGCAGGCCAGGCGGGAGCCGGAAACGGTACTCGTGCCAGTTATGCTCGTTTCCGACGGTGAACTCGTCCGCCACGGCGACTCTGCCGTCGATGCGGATGGTGATGTCGACGCGGTCCAACGCGAAGCTCTGGTCGCTGACATAGAGGACGAAGTTGCCTCGGGCTTGAGTCGTGACCTGCGTGCTCAAGCCGGCGGCCGGCGCGCCGGAGCCGCAGCCCATGCCGACCACGACGGCGAGCAGCGAGGCTGCCCACGCGAGCGTGCGCCACAGCGGGCGGCAGGTTGGGCTCATGCACGTTGGACGATGGCGGCGCGTGGAAGGTTCCGGCTCGTATCCTCCCGAGGTTCGTCGCGCCATGAACCGAGACGACCTGCACGTGACGACATGGGGCGCCGGCGACCGCGCCGTCCTCGTGCACGGCAGCATGAGCTTCGGCGAGCTGGGCTTCGCCGAGCAGCGCCCACTGGCCGAGCGGTGGCGGCTCGAGCTGGTCG
>DASQXS010000384.1:0-4928 GCA_035639615.1 Gaiellales bacterium
ACGCCGGTCTTCGCGCCGTGGCCGCTCGTGCCCGACTTCGAGGCGCTCTGGAACTGGCAGCTCGAGCACCGGCTGGCTCCGTTCTGGCGCGAGCTCGGCGAGTGGGCGCGGACCGCTGCTCCCGGCGTCACGATCTGCCTCGAGCTCCACGCCGGCGCGGCGGCCTACAACCCGGCCTCGTTCCGGCCGATCCGCGAGGCCGGCGGCCCCAACGTCGGCGTGAATCTCGATCCCAGCCACTTCTGGTGGCAGGGCATGGACCCGATCGCGGTGATCGAGGAGCTGGGCCCGGCGATCAGGTTCGCCCACGGCAAGGACACGCTCGTCCACGCGGACCGGGTGCGCCGAAACGGCGTGATCGACGTGGGCTATCCGGTCGACCCGGCGACGGCGGCCTGGCACTTCGCGGCGGTCGGCTCCGGCCACGACGAGGAGACCTGGGCGGCGCTCGTGCTGGCGCTCAACGCCGCAGGCTACGACGGCGTCATCTCGATCGAGCACGAGGACCCGCGCATGCCGCCCGAGGTTGGAATCGAGGCGTCCTTGGACGTCCTTCGCAGGGCGTGCGCGCGGGCGGAGGCCGCGGCGTGAGCGCGACGATGCACGACGTCGCCCGCCGCTCGGGCGTCTCCGTGGCGACGGTCTCCAACGTCCTCCGCGGAACCGCGCCGGTCGCCGAGGAGACCCGCCGCCGCGTGCTCGAGGCAATCGAGGAGCTCGGGTACCGGACCAACGAGGTCGCCCGGTCGCTGAAGCTCCGCGCGACGCAGACGGTCGGGGTGGTGATGCCCGACGTCCTGAACCCGTTTCACGCCGCGATCGCCCGCCGGATCGAGCGGCAGGCCCACCGGGACGGGTTCGCAGTGGTGATCGCCGCGACCGACTACGACCGCGATACCGAGGCCGACCAGGTGCGAGCGCTCGTGCGTCGAAGGGTGGACGGCGTGATCTTCCCGGCCGTGACCGAGGGGTCGGCGATCCCGGGCGAGCTCCTCGACCGCGGCATCCCCGTCGTCGCTGTCTCGTTCGCCGCCCACGACCCCCGGCTCGGGGTAGTCGACATCGACGAGTACGAGGCGATGGCGCGCGTCGTCGACCATCTGGCTGGGCTGGGGCATCGCCGCGTCGCCTTCGCCCCGGCCCCGATGCGCGAGGAGGCGATCGACCGCCGCCCGGACGCGCTTCGTGCCGCCCTCGCCGCCCACGGCCTCGATCAGGTCGAGATGCTCGACCACCCGACGGCCGTCTGCTGCAACAACGACGTGACCGCGATGGAGCTCATCGACACCCTCGAGCGGCGCGGCGCGACCGTGCCGGGCTCGATGTCGGTCGTGGGCTTCGACGACGTCCCCGTCGCCGGGCACGCCCGAGTCGGCCTCACCACCGTCCGCCAGGATGCCGAGGAGATGGGCCGGATCGCCACCGAGATGCTGCTCGAGGCGATCGCGGCGGGACGGCATCCGTCCCGGCGCGTGGTGCTCCCGACGGAGCTCGTCGTGCGGACGTCGACCGGGCCCACGCCGGAGGCAGTCTGATGGACGTCCGCTACGAGGCGATCTGCAAGACGTTCGGCGCCACCGACGCCGTGTCGGACCTCGACCTGCACGTCCCGGACGGCGCCTTCCTGGCCCTGCTCGGCCCGTCCGGCTGCGGCAAGACCACCGCCCTTCGGATCCTGGCCGGGCTCGAGGAGCCCACCTCCGGCCGCGTCCTCATCGGCGCCCGCGACGTGACCCGGCTCCAGCCGAAGGACCGCGACGTGGCCATGGTCTTCCAGAGCTACGCGCTCTACCCGCACAAGAACGTCGCCGACAACATCGCCTACCCGCTCCGGGTGCGGAAGGTGGCCCCGGCGGAGCGCGCGCGGCGGGTGGCGGAGGTGGCGCGCATGCTCGACATCGACGGGCTCCTCGAGCGCGCGCCGCGGCAGCTCTCCGGCGGCCAGCGCCAGCGGGTCGCCCTCGCCCGCGCGATCGTGCGCCAGCCGCAGGCGTTCCTGATGGACGAGCCGCTCTCGAACCTGGACGCGCAGCTGCGCCTGCACATGCGGGCCGAGATCAAGCGGCTCCAGCGCGACCTGGGCACGACGACCGTCTACGTGACCCACGACCAGGTCGAGGCCATGACGATGGCCGACCTGGTCGCGGTGATGCGCGCCGGGCGGCTGCAGCAGGTCGCACCGCCCGGCGAGATCTACGCCCGCCCGGCGAACCTGTTCGTCGCCCGCTTCTGCGGGTCGCCGCCGATGAACGTGCTCGAGGGCGACGCCGGCGGCGGCCGCTTCCGCCACCCAGCCGGTGACATCGACATCGGCTCGGCCCGGCATCAGGGGCCGGTCAAGCTGGGGTTCCGGCCCGAGCATGCCCGGATCACGGCTGCCGGCGAGCCCGGCGCGCTCGCCGGCGAGGTCTATGTCGTGGAGCCGCTCGGCAACGAGACGCTCGTCGCCATCACGGTGGGCGAGGGGCTCGTGAACCTGCGCGCGCCGGCGGGCTTCGACCCGGCCGTGGGCGCGCCGTGCGGCGTCCGCCCGGACCCTGCGCACGTGCATCTCTTCGACCCGACCAGCGACGCATCGATCTACACGGCCGATCCGGAGGGCACGGCCGCCAAGACGGAGACGGCATCGACATCATGAGCGACCACGGAAAGGGAGGATTCCGATGACTGAACGAGGCGAGACCGGCCGGCGCCGCGTCTACACCCGGCGCCAGGTCGTGCGCGGCGCCCTGGGCGCCGGAGCAGCGGCGGCGCTCGGGCCACTGGCGGCGGCCTGCGGCGGGTCGAGCGGCGGGGGGTCGAACGGCGGCGGCGGCTCGATCACGATCGGCAGCTTCTCCGACCCGGCAATGGTCCCGTTCCGCGACGACTTCCTGCCCAAGTTCAAGCAGGAGACGGGCATCACCGTCCACTGGCGCGAGACCAACTACGACGCCTGGTACCAGAACTCGAAGACCGACGGCCTGCAGAAGACCGGCGCCTACGACGTCTACGTGATGGACGACAACTGGGTGCCGGAGTTCGCGGCCGGCGGGATCGTGCAAAGCCTCGACAAGCTGGGCCTCAAGGTGAACTCGGACATCCTGCCCAAGGGGCTCGACCAGGGCTACTGGCCGCCCAAGTCCGGCCCGCGGCTGAAGGCGTTCGCGGACGCCACGCCGGAGCTCTTCTCGCTCGTGATCATCGACGACGTGCAGATGCTCTACTACGACAAGGACTACTTCTCGAGCCCGCCGGTGACGTGGGACGACATCCTGAACGTCGCCAAGGCGAAGTCCAACCCGCCCACGCTGTACGGCTGGAGCCCGCGCGGCGTCGCCGGGAACCCGATCGTCCAGACGTACCTGCCGCTCCTCAACTCCTACGGCGGCAACTTCGCCAACGACGACTGGTCGCCCGGCTTCGCCGGCAGCGAGGGCGTCGGCGCGCTGGAGCGGCTGTTCGAGTTCATCCCCTACATGCCGTCCGGCGTGGCGGACTTCGACACGACCGAGGAGACCGCCCTCATGCTGCAGGGGCACTGCATGGCGATGACGGAGTACACCGGGACGGCCCACATCGTCGACGATCCGAAGCAGTCGAAGGTCGTGGGCAAGATCGACTTCGCCGCCACGCCCAAGCAGGTGATCAGCGGGCCCGCGATCGGCACGTTCATCTGCGGCATCGCCTCGGGGGCGCCCAACACCGAGGGCGCGGTCAAGTTCCTGGAATGGTTCACGTCGAGCAAGGTGCAGAAGGAGTTCGCGGGCGGCGGGAGCGCGGCCGTCACCGGATCGGCCCTCCGCGACGAGGCGCTCGCCGCCAAGTTCCGGTGGCTCCCCGCCATCGCCGACGCCGTGGACAACTCCATCCCTAAGCCGCGCACCCCGGACGAGCCGAAGATGGAGGACCTGCTCGGAACGGCGCTGAACCAGGCCCTGGTCGAGGCGATCTCGAAGAAGTCCGGCTACACACAGATCGCCCAGAGCCACCTGACCACCGCCGCGAACCAGATCACGGCATACCTGAAGCAGCAGGGAACGTACTAGCCGCGACTCATGGCCGAGACGGCGGCACCTATTGCGACGGCACGGGCCCGGCGGGGCCGAATCCCCGCCGGGCCGTACCTGCTTCTGCTCCCCGCGGCAGTGGCGCTCGCCGGCGTCTCGGTCTACCCGCTCTTCTACGGCGTCCGGGCCAGCGTCACCCGCTACCTGTACGGGCGCGACTACGGCTACACCGGCGCCACCAACTACCGCAACATCTGGCACGACACGTTCTTCCGCGACGCGATGGTCACGACCGCGAAGTATGTGGTCGCGACGGTCACCATCGAGACGCTCCTCGGCCTCGGCCTCGCCGTGCTCGTCTCGCGCGAGATCCGGTTCAGCGGGCCCATCCGCGTCGGCCTCATCCTGCCGATGACGATCGCGCCCGTGGTCGTCGGGGTGATGTGGCGGCTGATCTACGACTCCGGGGTCGGCGTAACCGACCCGCTCTTTCAGCTCTTCGGCTTCGGCCCGCCGGATGTCCTCGCCCACAACGGCACCGCCTTCGCCGGCGTCGTGCTCGTCGACGTGTGGGAGTGGACGCCGCTCATCTTCCTGATCCTGCTCGCCGGGCTGCAGTCGCTCCCGCAGGAGCCTCTTGAGGCCGCCCTCGTCGACGGCGCCGGGCGGCTGCGGCTCTTCATCGACCACACCCTGCCGATGCTCCGGCCGGTTCTGCTGGTCGCGATCGTGCTCAGAACGATCGACGCCATCGGCACCTTCGACCAGATATACGTGCTCACCAAGGGCGGGCCGGGCACGGCGACGCGGCTGATCTCCATCCACGCGTACAACACGGCGTTCCTGTTCACACAGTACGGTCAGGCGGCGGCGATGCTGATCGCGCTTCTCGCCATGGTGATGGTGCTCATGGTCTTCGCGGTGCGGATGATGCGAAGG
>DASQXS010000385.1:0-11583 GCA_035639615.1 Gaiellales bacterium
CCGGACGCGACTGCGCGGGCGTTCTCGGCGCGCGCTGGCACCTGCCGGCAGCGGCGCTGCTCGCGGCCGCGGCGGTGGTGCTCGCCGGGCTCGCCGTCCAGGCGCACAATGCTGTCGTGACGCCGTGCGGCAACGACAGGCGGTGCCTGTGCGCACTGGCGGAGCCATACGGCACGCATCCGCTGCGGACGAAGATCTTCGCGGCCGGCGCTCTGGCCGCAGCCATGATGGTGCTCGGCGCTGGGGTCGGGACACGGCGGAAGGTACTCGGGCCCCTTCGCCAACCCTCAACTGCTAGTTGAGACTGAAACAGGTGGACCAGGTCCATCTGTTTCATGCCTGAACACGGGGACCTGGTCCTTGTGTTTCACTGCTGAAACGGCTGGACCAGGTCCTTCCGTTCTACCTTCGCCAGGGCTCTCGCGGTGCACCCCCACCCCGGCAACGACGAGCGCCACGCCGGCCACCTCGATGACCTGGGGTACCTGGCGCAGAACGACCACCCCGACCACGGTGGCGGTCGCCGGGAGGAGCGAGACGAGGAGGGCATACGTCGAGCGGCGGAGCCGCGCCATCGCGAGCTGATCGGTGACGTATGGGATCACGGACGAGGCGATGCCGACGCCGATGCCGGCAGCGAGTGCCGCCGGGTCGAGAACGGCGGGCGCCGCCGCCCAGCCGCCGATCGGGGTGATAACGACGGTCGCCACCAGCATCGCCGCCCCGAGCCCGTCGATGCCGCCCGCGGCCCCCCGCTGCGCGACCCGATGCCCGAGGACGATGTAGGCGGCGAAGAGCACGGCGTTGGCGGCTGCGAACGCGAACCCGAGCGGCTCCCCGGCCAGGCGGACGTCGGTCAGAAGGTAGACGCCGGCGACGGCCAATGCCAGCGCGGCGAGGTTGCGCCGGCTGCGCGTGCCGACGGCGGCCAGGGCGATCACCGGCACGAACTCGATCGCCGCCACCGTCCCGAGCGGCAGGCGGTCGATGGCGAGGTAGAAGCAGGCGTTCATCACGGCGAGCACCGCACCCCACTCGACGATCAAGAGCCGCCCGGCCCGGTCGAGCGCCGCGTAGGCACGCCAGGGGCGACGCCAGAGCGCGAAGACCGCCGCGGCGCTCGCAATCCGAAGCCACGCCACGCCGAGCACCCCGACGCGCCCGAAGAGAAGGACAGCGAACGCTGGCCCCAGGTAGTGGAAGACGGCGCTCACGACGAAGAAGCTCTCGGGCGGGGCGGTCCGGGCAACGCGGCGGATCATCGCAACATATAATCACCGGTGGAGTAGGCGACGAGAAGGTCTAAAATACGGCCTTTCGAAGATAATGGCTTCACAACGCAGGAACATCGGCGCACGGGCCTTCGATCGGTCGCTCCTGGATGCGACCAACCGGCGGCTCCTCCGCGAGCTCGAGCAGGACGCCCGCATCTCGATCGCCGAGCTCGGCCGGCGGGTGAACCTCTCCGCGCCCGCCGTCTCGGAGCGCCTGCAGCGGCTGGAGGAAGCGGGCGTAATCACGGGGTACCGCGCCGAGCTCGACCCGCGCACGCTCGGCTATCCGATCGCCGCGGTCGTCCGGATCCGTCCGGCGAGCCGGCAGCTCCACCGAATCCCTGAGATCGCGCGGACGACTCCGGAGGTCGTCGAATGCCACCGGATCACCGGCGAGGACTGCTACCTCATGAAGGTCCACCTGCGCGCCATGGACGAGCTCGAGCCGATCCTCGACCGCTTCACGCCATTCGGGCAGACGACAACCTCGATCATCCACTCCTCGCCGGTCCCGCGGCGTGGCCTTCCGCTCGACGACTGACCGTGCGGGACAGCCTCACTCCGCGGCCGGCGGTGGGACGGCGCCGTCCACCGGAGCCGCCGCGTCGGGACGGCCGTTGCCCGAGGCCTTCCGGGCCTCGGACAGGATCCTGCCGGCGATCTGCATCCCGGACGCGCCCTGAGCCATGAGCTGGGTCATCATCTCGGAGAGGCCCTGCGCGCCGTTCAGGACGGTCATGTTGTCGACCGCCTCGAACGACTTCGCCGCGGCGGCGACCAGCTCCGGCATCCGCTCGGTCAGCTGCTGGGCGATCACGGCCTCCCGGTTTCGGGCCAGGGATTCGGACGTTGCCTGGATCGCCTTCGCCTTGGCCAGCCCGCGAGCCTCGATCGCCGCGCCGTCGGCCTCGCCCATGACCCGGGTGGCGTTCGCGTTGGCGGCGCCCTCGAGCTCGACTCGCTTGGCATCCGCCTGGGCGCGTGCGATCGCCACGTCGCGCGCCGCCTCGGCCTGCTTCCGGGTCGCGTACGCCTGCGCGTCGGCCGGCTTCACCACCTCGGCCTGGAGCTGCTGCTCTCGGCGCTCGGCCTCGAGCTGTTCTTCGTCGTCTCGGCCTTGACGGCCTGCGCCTCCTGCTCGCGCTGTGTTGCCTCCTGGTCGGCAAGCGCCTGTGCGATCCGGGCCCGTTTCTGCACCTCGGCGGCGTGAGGCGCGGCCAGGTTCTGGATGTACCCGGTGGGATCGACGATCTCCCGGATCTGGGCGTCGACGACGAGTCCGAGGCGGCTCATCTCGTCACCCGAGCTGTCGAGCGTCTCCTGCCGCAGCCGGTCGCGGTTGTTGATCATCTCCTCGACCGTGAGCGAGCCGATGATCGACCGCAGGTGCCCCTCGAAGACGGCGTGCACCTGGCCGTTGATCGCGTCGTCGCTCATGTCGAGAAACCGCGGGCGGCGTTCGAGATCGATGCAAGGTCATCGCCCACCTTGAAGAGGACGACGCCCTGGACGCCGACCGGGATTCCCTGGGACGTGACGCACTCGGCGATCTCGAGCGCCGCCTCCCTGATCCCGAGCGGCAGCCTCCGCACCGTCTGGAACCCGGGCAGGACGAGCGTGCCCTTGCCCACCACAACGCGGAGGGAGGGAGAGTGACCGCGGCGAGCACAGATCCCCGAGCGTTCGCCTGCTCCGGCGAGACCGCGTTCTCGCCGGAGCACACGAGCAGTCGGGCACCCCTGAAGGAGGGGCTCGTGGGGGAACGATGGGTTCCCCCACGTCGTTAGGTGATGACGACCACGTGTCGCGGCGGGAAGTGCACCTCGACTGCGGGCGTTCTTCGGAATCGGGGATCCGTCCGCGCTCGTGCCGTGAACGTCTCCGAGCCGCCACCGACGGCGATCACGACCTCGCCCGGGTCGGGCGGGGTGATCGGCGTGACCACACGACCGGTCATGCCGGTGACGTCGCGACTGTCCACATGGCCAATGTAGACGCCTGCCCATTCGGAGGCAACGCCCCTGCATCCGCCCGCTTTCGGACGCAAACGCGTGGGCTCGGTAAAGGTTGTGTTTGCGATCGCGAGCAGCACTTGCGAATGCGCCCGGAAAGCGGCATATCGAGGGTGACGTGGATGCAACTCGGGCATATGGGGCAACACCGGCCGGTTGGGGGCACCGTTCGGAGGCAGCGCGGCTGGCCCCGGAGGCGAATCTCGTCTCCGGGGCGGCGGCGCCGGCCGTCGTCACCGCGTCGAGCCGGTCGGACGGGAACGGCAACGGGCACGCCGACCTCCCCCGGCTGACGCCGAACCAGTGGTCAGTCGTACGGTGGCTCGCCGAGGGCCGCGACGTCCGCATCCGCGACCTGGCCGAGGGGCGGCCACGGGTCACGGTCACGCTGAAGTCGCTCTTCCACCGTGGGCTGGTGGGCTACGGCCCCAGGGCGGAGTTGAACGACGGGACGGAGCTCGACCGGACCGTTCGACTCACGCCCCGGGGCCGAATCACCGCCGACGAGCTCCTGCGGCACGGGCATTAGGGGGACAGACCCCGACTCGGCCGAGGGCACGGTTTCGCGACACTTCCGCGACGCGGCTCCTGGAGAAATCACGGTTTGCGGCCATCGGCCCAATCACGCCGGGCGCACGGTTGTGTGCCGCGAGTCGTGATGGGGTCAGACCCCGTTCACGCGCCGCCGGTCAGACGGGTCTGCCGCCGAAGAGGCCGCGGCCGAGGAAGCCCGCGATCAGCGCGACCGCGAGCGCGATCAGGAAGACCCACAACGCGATCTTCACTGCGCCCCAGAGGCCGAAGAGGAGCAGGGCAAGGATAAGAAGTAGCAGTATCCACATGTGAGCCCTGTGCCCCGAACGCCGGCCCTGCAAACGGCGGCCGAGTCCAGGACGACCGCGTGCGCCGGCTGATCGCGCTCGTTTCGCTCCTGGTCGCGCTCGACCTGACGATGTGGTCGGCGGTCGTCCCGCTCCTCCCCCACTACCGGGCCGAGCTCGGCCTGAGCAAGGTGCAGTCGGGCTGGCTCCTGGCCACGTTCAGCGTCGCGGTCGTCCTCGCGTCCATTCCGGTCGGGCATCTCGCCGACCGGATCGGCGCCCGCCGGGTGACCGCGTTCGGCGCGGTGGCGATGGCGGGCGCAACCGCGGGCCTGGGGTTGGCGGGCTCGTTCTGGCCGCTCCTGGCCGCACGCGCCGTCCAGGGTGTCGGCGACGCCGCGGTCTGGGGCGCGGGCGTCGCCTGGGTGGCGGCGCGGGCGCCGGTGGCAGGCCGCGGCCGCGCGGTGTCCTTCTCGAACGCCGCCGCCGTCGCCGGCGTGATCGCCGGCCCCTTCGTCGGCGGCATCGTCACGAGCACGTTCGGGATCCGGCCGACCTTCGCTGCGGCCGCCGCGATCTCGCTCGGGCTCGCCGGCTGGGTGATGCTCGAGCCCGACGTCCAGGCCGACGCCGAGCGCCGGGCCGGCGTCCGGGCAGCGGTCGTGGGCGCCTTCTCGGAGTCGCTCATCCTGGCGAGCGTCGTCATGATCCTGGCCGTGTCGATCGTGGGCGGGGCGCTCCAGGTGCTCGTGCCGCTCCATCTCTCCGGCGAGGGTATGAGCCGCTCGCGGATCGGCGCCGCCTATTCGGCCGGCGCGGCGCTGGGCGCGGTCGCCATCCTCGTGAGCGCCCGCGCTGGCGACCGGGTCGGCCGCATCCCGCTGGCCGCGGCCGCGTGCGGGGCCATGGGCGCGATGACGCTGCTCCTGGCCCTGCCGCTCCAGGTCGCACTCTTCGTCGCCCTGGTCGTCGCGCTCGCACCGGTCCAGTCCATCCTCTACGCGGTCGGGTACCCGCTGAGCGCCGACGGCGCCGACCGAGCCCAGCTGGGCCACGGCATCGCGATCGGCATCGTCAACCTCACCTGGGGGATCGGCGCCATCGCCGGGCCGATCGCCGGATCGAGCGTCGCCCAGGTCGCCGGCGACCGGGTCTCGTATCTCCTGCTCGCGCTTCTGGCCGCAGGCGCCGGGGCGGTGATCGCTCTGCCCGCGGCGAACCGGCGGCCCGACGCTATCCCGCCGACCGGATGAGCGGCTGCGCCGGGCGTTCCTTGCGCGGGTCGACGAACGGGATCGGCGCCGTCATGCCTGTCAGGCGGCCGTGCTCCGACTCCACCTCGAGGCGCGTCCCCGGCTCCGCCAGCTCGATCGGCACCCACACATAGCCGATGTTCCGGCCGAGGCCCGGCGACCATACGGCATCGGTGACCCGGCCGACCCGGCGGCCGTCGTGGGAGGCGGGCCAGGCCGTGCTGATGCCGGGCAGCGGCGGCCCGTCGAGGTCGATGCCGACGAGCTTTCGATCGACCCCCTCGGCGCGGATCCGCTCGAGCGCCGCCTTGCCGACGTAGTCCTGCGGCTGCTCCTCGACGAGCCGCTCGAGCCCCATGATGTGAAACGGCGTGTCGGCCATCGTGAAGTCCGAGCCGCAGTTGAAGATGCCGGCCTCGACCCGGCGGGCCTCGTTCGGGGCGATCGGCCGGATCCCGAACTCGGCGCCCGCGTCCATGAGCGCGTCCCAGAGGTCGTCGCCGCGACTCCCGTCGAGCAGGTTCACCTCGAAGCCGGGCACCGCAGACCAGCCGGTACGGCTGATGACGACCGGGATGTCGCCGATCCGGAAGCGGTCGCACCAGTAGTAGCGAAGGTCGAAGATGCCCTCGCCGACGAGCTTCCCCAGCGTCCGCCCCGACAGTGGGCCCTGGACCTGCACCGGGTGGACGTCCGGGTAGGAGACCGTCGCATCGAGGCCGAGCTGGGAGAGCGCGCCCAGCGCGTAGAGCCCCGCGTCGGAGTCGGCGAGCTGCATCCACCACACGTTCTCGTCGACGTGAAGCAGCACCGGGTCGTTCACGATCCCACCGTCGGGCGCCGTCACGAGCATGTACTTGCACTGCTTGACCGCGCACCTCGTGAGGTCGCGGCACGTCAGCATGTCCACGAGCCCGTCGGCGTCCGGCCCGCTGATCTCGACCGTCCGCTCGCAGCCCACGTCCCACAGCGTCACGCCCTCCTGCAGCGCCTGGTACTCGACGGCCGGGTCGTCGTACTCGGCCGGCAGGTACATCTTGTTGTAGACGTCGTAGGCGCGGCAGCCGGCGCGCTGGGTCGCGTCGAAGAACGGCGAACGCCGGTACCAGGGGCCGAAGTACAGGGTCGTGGTCGTCGGGTGCATGGTCATTGGGCCCTCCCGTTGGTGTTGACCCCATCGAGCGCGAGCGCCGCACCCCGGAACCCGGACTCGATCGCGCCGTCGATGAATCCCGACCAGCCGTTGGCGATATCGGAGCCGGCGAACACCACCGGCCCCTCCGGTCGCCGCATCTCGGCGTGGTGGGTCGTGTACCAGCCCGGGCGGTGGATCGCCCAGGTCCCGCGCGAGTACTCGTCCTCGAGCCAGTCGTGCGCCGTCGCGTCGAGCACCTCGTAGCCGGGCAGGATCTCGTCCATCTGCCGCTGCACCGCGGCCGGGTCGCGCGGATCGCAGGCGCGGGCGTCCGTCCCGAAGCCGATCAGGATCTGCTCTCCGCCGCCGAGCAGATGCTCGGTCGCCAGGTAGCCGAACGGGTGGCCGGGACGGATGGCGTTCTGGTGCACCGCGGGGCCGCGGGCGCGGATGAAGATCTTGATCCCGCGCGACGCCTGCCCCGCGGCGATCGCCCGCCGCTTCGGCTCGGGCAGGGCCGGCTCAAACGCGATCGCGTGAAGGGCGTTCACGGGCACGGCGACGACGGCGGCCGCTGCCGGCAGCACCTCGCCGTCCCGGGTCTCGACCTCGACCCGGCCGCCCAAGCGGCGGACCGCTGCGACCGGCGTCTCGAGCCGGGTCTCGAACTCGGCGCCGGCCGCGATCGCGCGCAGGAGCGCGCCCGTCCCGGCCCTGAGCGTGACCCGCCCGCCGGTGAACTGGGTGAGCGCCAGGCTGTATCCGGAGAGCGCGTGCCAGCGAAGGACGCTCACGGCCCCGGCCTCGTCGAGCGCGCCGTGCGCGAGCGACTCGAGCTCGGCCGCGAGCACGTCGGCCTCCTCGCGGTCGAGTTCGACCTGGCGCATGCGCTCGGCGATCGAGAGGGCGTCGAAGCGCCCCAGGCGGTCGATCTGCGCCAGCGGGTCATGGGGCAGCGGCAGGGCCTCCTCGACGCCGTCCACGAACCGGTCCCATCCGCGCCCTGCGATCGCGTCGCGCTGCTCGATCGTCCCCGCCCGGCGCTCCCCGTCGACGTACCAGCCCGCCACCTCCGCCTCGGCCCCGATCTCGACCTCCAAGCCCGCCTTGCCGATCTCGGACCAGGTGTAGGGCTGGTGCCAGTGCACCCAGCCGCCGCCGTACTCGATGTCGACCCCGTTCCACGGCGCCGTCCACGTGCGCCCGCCGAGCCGGTCGCGGGCCTCCAGGAGCAGCGTCCGGGCGCCGCGAAGCGCGGTCTCGCGCGCCGCGGTCACGCCCGCGAACCCCCCTCCGACGACGATCACGTCGTGCACCGACCAGCCACCCCCAACCTTCCTGACTGACTCGTCAGTCAGGATCGCGAGCCGCCAGTATACCGGACGGCCGGAGGCCTCAGTCCGCCCGCTGCACGTCCTCGAGCAGGCGCTCGAAGTCGGGGCCGTCGAACTCGGCGACCGCCCGCTCGTACTTCTCCATGCCCCACTCCCAGAAGTCGAAGTCGATGTGCGAGACGCCGTCCTGGATCGAGGCCCAGAGCGTCCACCCGTACTTCGACATCAGCCCCCACAGCCGCGCCCGGGCCACCTTGTTGCGCAGGTGCGCCCCGTAGTAGTGGGCGACGAGCTCGTCGAGCTGGTCGAGCGACAGGTTCGACTCGCTCCAGATGTTGCCGAGCTCGAAGCACGCGTCGTTCATGCCCGAGTACTCGTAGTCAATCAGCCGAAACTCGTCGCCGACGTCGATGAAGTTCTCGGCGAGGAGGTCGTTGTTGCAGGGCACGGTGCCCTCGTCGCGCACCGTCATCGCCGCCTCGATCGCCCGCACCTGGGGCTCGAACTCGAGGTAGCGGTCGGGCAGGCGAAACCCCCGCTCCTTCACGAGGCCGAGATACCGGCGCTGGATGTCGAACATGTTGAAGTCGTCGCGAAAGGGGCGGGCGGCGTGGAGCTTCCGGCACGCCCGCGCCACCCACTCCAGCCGGTCGCCGCGGCGCAGGTCCTCGGGCGTCTGCGTCGTCCCCTCGAGGAACTCGAGCACGAGCAGCGACCGGTCCGGGACGTAGTCGACGACGGCCGCGCCGACGCCCGCCTCGGCGGCGGCGACGGTGTTCAGATACTCGTTCTCGCGGTCGATCGCGAGCAGCCCGGCGTCCTTGGCCGAGACGCGCACGACGTAGGCGCCCTCGTCGGTCACCACCTTGTAGTTCGTGTTCGTGAGCCCGCCGGCGAGCTCGGACACCGACCGTCGCCCGCGCAGCGCCGGCACCAGGTCGAGCAGCTCCTCCAGCGCCTCCATCGCGGCCACTATAGTCACCGGCGCCGAAGTGGTACAGACCGGTTTTGCAGCGGAGGCGACGACGGAGGTCGACCGCGCGGGGGTGGTCGTCGTCGGCGGCGGCGTCACCGGCACGAGCGTCGCCTACCACCTCGCGCTGGCCGGCATGACGGACGTCCTCCTGCTCGAGAAGGGCGAGCTGACAAGCGGCTCGACGTGCCACGCCGCCGGGCTCGTGACCCAGTTCAACCCGTCGCCGACGATGATGGGCTTCCGCCGCTACAGCGTGGAGCTCTACCGCGAGCTGGGCGTCTTCGAGACGCTCGGGAGCCTCCGCATCGCCTCGAGCCGCGAGAGCCTGATGGAGCTCCGCCGCGGCGCCAGCCGGGCGCGCGGCATCGGCCTCGACGTCGACGTCATCGGGCCGACGGAGGCGCTCGCCCTGATGCCGGCGGCGAGCCCGGAGTCGCTCCACGGCGCCGTCTGGATCGGCGCCGACGGCTGCGTCGACCCGCACACCGCCACATACGCGCTCGCCGACGCCGCCCGCGCCCTCGGCGTTCGCATCCGCACCGGCACCCGCGTGACCGGCATCCGGCTCGGGCCGCGGCGGGAGGTGCGCGCCGTCGAGACCGACGCCGGCGCCGTCGAGACTGAGGCAGTCGTGAACGCCTGCGGGATGTGGGCGCCGCAGCTGGCGGCCATGGTCGGGGCGTTCGCGCCCTCCGTCCCGGTCGACCACCAGCACATCGCGCTCGAGGCGGTTGCCGGGCATGAGCTGCCGCGCGACATGCCCTGCTTCCGCGACACGGACAACCTCGTCTACGGCCGCGCCGAAGCCGGCGGCGCCCTCTTCGGCGGCTACGAGCCTGACCCGGTCGCCCGCTGGGTCGACGGCGTGCCCTGGGAGCACGGGGCCCGCGCCGTCCCGCCCGACCACGACCGGTTCGCGCAGCTCATGGCCGGCGCGGTGCGGCGGTTTCCGTTCCTCGAGGACGCGGGCGTGGTCGCGCTCGTCTGCCACCCCGACGCGATGACGCCCGACGGCAATCCGCTCCTCGGCCCGGTGCCGGGCGTCACCGGGTTCTGGATGGCCGCGGGCCTGTCGCTGAACGGCTTCGGCGGCGCCGGCGGCATCGGGAAGGCGATCGCCGAATGGATGACCGCCGGCGAGACCGAGCTCGACACGACCGGCTACCGGGCGTGGCGCTTCGGCGCCGCCTACCGGGCCCCGGCGCAGATCGAGGCTGCCGGCCGGGAGGTGTACCGGTACTACTACCGGCTGCGGTACCCGCTCGACACCGACGAGTGGGGCCGTCCCAACCGGGTGAGTCCGCTGCATGGGCGGCTGCAGGAGCTGGGCGCGGTCTTCGGCGTGAAGAACGGCTGGGAGCGCCCCGACCACTTCGAGCCGGGCCGGCCATGGAGGCGCTCCGGCGCCGACCAGCGCGGGTTCGGGTGGACCCGGCCGCCCTGGTTCGACCGCCTGGCGGAGGAGCACGCGGCCGTGCGCGACCGGCTCGGCGTCATCGACATGACGTCGTTCGGCAAGATCGAGGTGTCCGGCTCCGGGGCGCTCGCCCTCCTCGAGCGGGCGGCGTGCAACCGCATCGACCGCCCGCCCGGAAGCGTCGTCTACACCCAGCTTCTGAACTCGCGCGGCGGCATCGTCGCCGACGTCACGGTGACGCGCCTCGGCGACGAGCGCTTCCTGGTGATCACCGGCGCCGGCGTGGTCGACTCCGACCTCGGCTGGCTGCGCGCCACCGCGGAGGCGATCGAGGCGCCGGTCGTGCTCCGCGAGGCGAGCGCCGAGCTGGCGGTGATCGGCATGTGGGGCCCGGCGGCGCGCGATGTGCTGGCCGCGGTCACGGCGGACGACGTCTCCGCCTCGGCATTTCCCTTCCGGACATCCCGGTCGATCCGGATCGGCGGCGCCGAGGTGCTGGCGCAGCGGATCACCTACGTGGGCGAGCTCGGCTACGAGCTCTACGTCGCGCCGGAGTGGGCCGTGCAGGTGTGGGACGCGGTCATGGCCGCCGGCCGGCCGCACGGGATCACGCCGGCCGGCTACCGCGTGCTCGACTCGCTTCGGATCGAGAAGGGCTACCGGTACATGGGCACCGACCTGACCGCGGGCGACACGCCGTACGAGGCCGGCCTCGGCTTCTGCGTGGCCCTCGACAAGGGCGAGTTCACCGGCCGCGAGGCGCTCGCCGCGGCCGGGCCGGAGCCGGCCCGTCGGATCCGGACGCTCCTCGTCGGCGGGCGCGACTACCTGACGCTCTACGGCGGGGAGGCCGTCCACGCCGGCGGTGAGGTCGTCGGCCGGGTGCGGAGCTGCGCCTACGGCTTCACGGTCGCCCGGAACATCGCCTACGCCTACCTCCCCGCCGACCTTGGCCCGGGCAGCGAGGTGGCCGTGGAGGTGTTCGGCGACCACGTCCCGACCGAGGTGGCGGAGGACGTCCTCTACGACCCGGGCCACCAGCACGTCCGCGCCTGACGAAGCCGGTCGCTACGATGGGTGGCGCCGCGGGCGTAGCTCAATGGCAGAGCAAGAGCCTTCCAAGCTCAAGACGGGAGTTCGATTCTCCTCGCCCGCTTCTTCTTCTGTTATCTCTTTTCTTCTGGAGATCTGCTGCGGGCCGGCCGCGACAGCCTTGCCGAAGCCAATGGCGACGTTCGTCAGGCGGTCAAGCTCGAGCGCCGGCTCTTGAAGCGGATCTTCTCGGACGCCGACCGTATCGGTCTCGGAGTGCGAGGCCATGGCGGCAGCCAGCCGGCAGCGTGAGACGCCGCCGGCTGGTT
>DASQXS010000386.1:0-4526 GCA_035639615.1 Gaiellales bacterium
CAGCCGTGATCGGGAGGAGCTGCTCGTTTGTTCCTGTAGGGGAGCGCGTCGACCAGGATCCGCGCACCGACTACCCCGAGCTCGTGTGCCCGCCGCTGCGGGTCGCCACGCCGGGGGAGTTGGCGGGGCGCACCGGGTAGGTCGGGCTTTACAGCGCGGGACGTGATCGCATCCGGCCAAGCCCTCTGACGGACTCGAGCCGTCGACCCCTTCCTACCACGGACTTCGGGGAGGTGCGACGGCGCCGTCAGCGGGTGACAGAACCGCACCGGCCGGAGCTCCTGTTCACGCTCGGCTCGGCGTTGCTCGCTGCGGCTACCGTGTCGGCGGCGATCGTCTTGCGCCGGCCCGTGTACGCGCCGGAGGCACCAACCTTCGGGGGGAACATTATGCGAGCGGTGGTCTTCAGTGGGGCCGGCGGGCCCGAGGTCATGCAGTTGGCCGAGCGGCCGGATCCCCAGCCGGCGGCCAACGAGGTGGTCGTGGCCGCGACGCACGCTGGCCTCAACCCTGCCGACCTGGCGCAGCGGGCCGGGCGCTACCCGGCGCCGCCGGGGTCGCCGCCCGATACCCCCGGCCTGGAGGTGTCCGGGACGGTGGTCGCATGCGTCGCAGCGCATGGGGTTCGGGACAGCGCCGAGGTTCGCTTCGCCGCCCAGTCGCCGCCGTTCCGCCGCGGGCTGGAGCTGTGCGTCGACGCCGTGCGGGCACGCGATCCCTCCCTGGCCGCCTGCGACGTGGACGCCGGGGCGGGGACGCTGGATGTGGCGCTGGCGTGCGAGCGGGCCCTGGCCGGCGGCGGCCCGGTGCCCGTGGCGCGATGAGCGAGCACGACCTGGTGATCCGTGGCGGCCGTCTGATCGGCGCCGACGGCGAGATGAGGGCCGACGTGGCGGTGGACGGGGCGCGGATCGCAGCCATCGGCAGGGATCTGCGCGGCCGCCGCCGGATCGAGGCCGACGGCCTCTACGTCATCCCCGGCGCCGTCGACGGTCACGTGCACATGCGCACCGACCGCCCCGTCGACGTCTACGACGACACGTTCGAGACCGGCACGATCGCCGCCGCCTTCGGCGGCGTCACGGCCATCATCGACCAAGCCCAGGTCGAGCCGGGCACGCCGCTGATGGAGGGCTTCAACCGCCGCCGCGCCGAGGCCGATGGCGCCTGCCTGATCGACTACGGCCTGCATCTCAACCTGCGCGAGCCGTCGCTCGAGCGGGTGGCGGAGATACCGGCGGTGATGGCCGAGGGCTGCCCGACGGTGAAGCTGTTCATGAGCTACGAGACGTACCAGCTGCCCGACGACATCCTCTTCCGCGCCATGCAGCGCGTGGCGGCCGCCGGCGGCATGGCCATCGTCCACGCCGAGAACGGCACCATCGTGGCCGAGCTGACCCGAGAGCTGCGCGAGGGGTGGCGCGCCGATGCGTCCTCGTTCCCGTCCATCAGTCCGCCGGTCATGGAGGGCGAGGCGGCGCACCGCGCGCTGGCGCTGGCCCGGCTGGCCGGCTGCCGCCTGCTCATCTTCCACCTCACCGCCGCCGAGTCGGTGGCGGAGCTGCGCCGGGCGCGCGAGGCCGGTCAGACGGCCTTCGGCGAGGCGCTGCTGCATCACCTGCTGCTGGGCGACGAGCTCTACGGAGACCCCGAGCTGGCGCCGCAGTTCATGGGGACGCCGCCGCTTCGCTCAGCCGAGCACCGCGATGCCCTGTGGCGCGCACTGGCCGACCGGACGATCGACGTCGTCTCGACCGACCACGGTCCGCGCCGGCGCGCTCTCGACGAGACCGGCACCCTGCGCCACCGACCCGGCACGAGCGGCGTCGAGGTGCGCCTCGCGCTGATGCACAGCGCCGGCGTGCTGGAGGGCCACATCGACCTGCCTCGCTGGGTCGAGCTGTGCTGCACCGCGCCGGCGCGGCTGCACGGCCTGACCCGGAGGGGCCGGCTGGCGCCTGGCTACGACGCCGACGTCGTCCTGTTCGACCCGCAGACGGAGCGGACGCTCTCGCCCGAGTTGCTCCACTCCGCCATCGACCACGCCACCTACCAGGGGATGCGGGTGCGCGGCTGGCCGGTGACGACCATCGCCCGGGGCGAGGTGGTCGTGTCCGACGGGCGCCTGACCGCCGAGCCGGGGCGGGGCCGCTTCGTCCGCCGGACATACGAGCCCGCTCAGCACGCCCTTGCCATACTGGCCCGATGACCGAGCCCGAGCTCCTGATCGAAGGCGCCGTGGTGCTGCCCTCGGCCGAGGCGGAGTGGCGGGAGGGCGGCGCGCTGCTCGTCCGCGACGGCGTCGTCGCCGAGTTGGGCGACGCCGCCGAACTGGCCCGCCGCCACCCCGACGCCGGGCGGGCGGGCGGCCCCGGCTGCCTCGTCCTGCCCGGACTGGTCAACGCCCACCAGCACGCGGAGGGCGTGTCGACTACGCAGATGGGCTTTGCCGACGAGCCGTTCGAGCCGTGGATGGCGCTGATGCACGCGCTGCCCACGGTGGACCCGTACCTGACGACGCTGTTCAAGTCGATGTTGATGCTGACCAGTGGCGTCACCGCCCACGTCCACTCCCACTTCCCCTCCAAGCTGGGGTACGGCGACGCCGCCGACGCGTACTTGGAGGAGCTCGAGGAGTCGGTGCGCGCCCATCGCCAGGCGGGCCTGCGCACGGCCTTCGCCCCCTACTGGCGCGACCGGGCGAGCTTCGCCTACGACGACGACAACCGCTTCGTGGCCTCGCTCCCGCCCGAGCTGGCGCAGGAGCTGGGCGGGCTGGGCCGGGGCATCGCCAACAGCGTCTACGTCGAAGGCGTGCGGGAGCTGCACGCCCGGCTGGGTGACGACCCGTTGATCGGCGTCCAGCTCTCGATCGCGGCGCCGCAGTGGGCGTCCGAGGAGCTGCTTGATCTGGTGGGCGAAACGGCCGAGGAGCTGGGGCTGGCCATCCACATGCACGCCCTGGAGAGCCGCCGGCAGCTGGAGTGGGGCGACCTGGCGCACGGTGGGTTGGAGCTGCACCACCTCGCCGACCACGGGGTCCTGGGCGAGCGCACGACCATTGCCCACGGCGTGTACCTGCGCGACGCCGACATCGACCTGCTGGCCGAGCGCCGGGCCATGGTGGCCCACAACTGCTCCTCCAACCTACGGCTGGCCTGCGGGATCGCGCCGGTCCGCCGGCTGGTCGCCCGCGGGGTCACGGTGGGCCTCGGCTCCGACGACATGGTGCTGGGCGACGACGAGGACATGTTCGCCGAGGTGCGCACCGCCCACGTCGCCCAGCGCGTGTGGCAGGGGCCGGAGTCGCCGCTGTCGGCCCGGGACATGCTGGCGCTGGCGTGGGACGGCGGCGCCCGAATCGCCGGCCTGGAGGGCCGGATCGGGCGCCTCGAGCCCGGCTACCTGGGCGACGCGGTCGTGCTCGATCTGGCCGGCCTGCGCGGCGTCTACACGTCGCCGGCGCTGCCGCTGGAGGACCTCGTCGTGGGCCGGGCGCAACGAGGCCACGTCCGCGAGGTGATCGTCGGCGGCCGCGTGCTCGTCCGCGACGGCCGGCCGGTGCACGTCGACCTGGAGGCGCTGACCGAGGAGGTGACGAGCGCCGCCCGGGCGGCGGACGCGGCCCGCGACGCCGCCCGCCTCGACCTGCTGCACCGGCTACGGCCATACATGCTCGCCCACCCGCCCGCGTTCTAGCCGGGACGCCCCAGGCGCGCACGATCAAGCGGCAGACCGCTTAGCCGCACCCCGCCGGAGGCATCCTGTCCGGCTGCTGCGCTATCGCACAGTCAACGACGCAATCCGGGTCGCTCGGGGCGTCTCCGCCGCCCTGCAGTCGAAGTTCTGGTGTCCGATCCGGGTCGAGCGGTACTACGGCCGCAGTTCCGGCTTGCGCCACGCGCTCCCTGATTCCTCACCCGTCATACGGCGCGACGCGGTGCCTCATCACGGTCATCTCCATGAGAACCGCCTGCGAGCGATCGGAGCCGGGGTCGGGCCACACATAGGATGCCTGACCGAGCGGCACCGCATTCCGGATCTGCGCCCGATTGCCGACGCTACGCTCCCACATGGGGTGCGTGCAGTCATCCGGAAGACGTTCTCCTTCGACGCGGCTCACTCGCTGCCAAATCACACTGGTAAGTGCCGCGAGCTCCACGGCCACTCCTACCGCGTCGAGCTGTGTTTCGAGGGAGAGATCAAGCCGGCGCGGGGCGCGTCTGACGACGGCATGGTGCTCGACTTCCTGGACGTGTCCACGTGGTGGCAGCGGGAGGTTGAACCGCTGGTGGATCATCGTTTTTTGAACGAGACCCTGCCGGAGCAGTTCCTGCCAGCGACGGCCGAGAACATCGCCGCCTGGATCCTGGCGCTCGTCGAGGACGCAGGGTTACCCGCCTCGGCGGTGACCGTGTGGGAGACTTCCTCGGCATCTGCGACCGTCCGGCCATGAACCGCCTGCCCGTCGTGGAGGTGTTCGGGCCGACGATCCAGGGCGAGGGCGCGTTGGCAGGCGTCCCGAC
>DASQXS010000387.1:0-4990 GCA_035639615.1 Gaiellales bacterium
CGCATGTCTATCTCGGCCCCGACGTCCGCTTCCCGCCGATGGACGACCCGCCGCCGGGCCACGTGATGCGCATCTCCCCGGAGCGGCTCGGCGGCGTCGGGCCCTGGGTAACGTCGCTTTAGGGTGACGGCGTCGGGCTGCCGCGCCCGGAGCGGCCGGCGCCGGTGACGAGCACGAGAAGCGCCGCGACGATCACCGCGGTCAGGAACTGGCCGAACCAGCCGACGTCGAGCACGTCGTTGGCGATGATCCCACCGAGGAGGGCGCCGCGATCCCGAACAATGCGGTCTCCAGGAGCCCCATCTCCTGCCGTCCCGACACCAGGAGCCGGCCGAGGCCGCCGATCACGAGCCCGACCAGGCCGTACCAGATCAGCGACCAGACCACGGACAGTGCGAAGCCGAGCAGGCCGAACCCGAAGGCCATCATGAGGACGACCAGGATCAGCGCGACGAGGGCGAAGCTCACGCCGGCAGCGTAGTCCGCGGCGATCGGCCGCGTGGGCAGGCGCTCATACGAGCGGGATCACGCCGCCGATCAGGTTGACGAGTCCGGCGGTGATGAGCCCGAGGGCCGTCACGATCGCGAGCGTGATGACGCCGAGGACGACACCGTACTCCGGCATCGTCTGCCCGGCTTCCTCGGCTACGGCACGCCGCGTCTCGTCCATGTCGTCGTAATCGACACGCGGCGGCGCGGCCTCGTCACCCGGCCGGGGGACGGGCATCCCGCGAAGCGTCACGGCGCGACGGCCGGCGGCACGTACCGGCCGCGGCGACGCGACTGCGCGATCGCCTCGCGGCCCGGATAGCCGGACGCGAGCACGAGCGCAGCCTCGCGCTCCACGTCGTACTCGACTCGGACGACCTGGGCCCGGCCGTCCTCGACGATCAGGTAGGAGGCGGCGGGGTCGCCGTCGTGGGGCGAGCCGACGCTGCCGGCGTTGGCGACCGTGAACGGCCCCACCGGGCGGACGAAGGGGACGTGGATGTGGCCGTAGACGACCAGCTCGGCATCGCATACGGAGTAGGTCGCGGCCAACTCCTCGTCGTCGGCGTCGGGCATCGGCGCCCGCCAGAGGTTGCCGGGGGCGGCGTGCAGCAGGACGAGTCCGCCCGGGCGCTGCTCGTCCGGCAGGCCGCGCAGCCAGGCGAGGCGCTCGTCACCGAGCTGCGCCCGTGTCGCCGGCGCATACCGGTCGAAGATGACGCGCAGCAGGTTGGCCAGCCTCGGCGCCCGCTCGAGCTGCGCTGCGAGCTCCTCCGGGCGCCACAGCAGCTCGTCGGTGTTGCCGACAACGCCCGGCCAGCCCAGCTCGCGGATGCGGTCGACCACCTCGGCCGCTTGACAGCCGCCCAGCGCGAGGTCTCCGCCGTGAAGGACGCGCTCGACGCCGCGGCGCTCGATGTCGGCGATCACGGCCTCGAGGGCGGTGAAGTTGCCGTGGACGTCGGACACGATCGCAAGGCGCATGTCGACGCGACGGTATCGGGTGGCGCAACCCGGTGGGCCCGGCCCCAGCGAAGGGGCGTGAGGCCGGACCCGTTGCCTGGAGATCCCCCTACCCTCCAAGCACGTGAGTACGTACCCGGCCGGCGGCGATTTGCGTGCGCCGCGAAACGACGAGGGGCCGCCCTGTGGGCGGCCCCTCCGCGTGCTGCTCTCCCCTGCGGATCAGCTCACTTCGGCTTCGGCGGCACGTAGCAGATGGTCATGACCCCGCCGTTGACCGACTGGATGCCCGCGTCACCCTGGCCGAAGATATGCACCGTCACCGCGCCGGCCTGGCCGTTCGTGCTCCCGATCGAGAGCACCTTCGGCTCGGCGCCGTTGGCCTCGGTGTACTTGATCACGGTGCCCGTCGGGTAGGGACCGAACTTGGTGCCCGTCGCCGTGTCGATCACGTACACGTCGGTGCCGTTGGACGAGCCGATCTGGTAGAAGCCGTCCGGGTTCTGGCCGCTCTTCGGGTTGGTGCCCGGAGAGGTCTGCCCGGCCGGCGGGATCGTCTGGCCGTGCGGATTCACGTATTCGACGCAGGTGCCGCCGTACTCGTTCGACGCAGCGGTCGTGCCGGTCGCGTTCTGGACCGCGTCGACCGCATAGCCGACGCCTCCGAAGGCCGTCAGCGCCGCCAGCACCCCCGTCGAGAGGACGAGCGCAAAGCCGGCGCGGCGCCTGTGGCCCGTCCGGCGCACGCTCATCCTGTCGCAGATCGCGTCCTCGACGTCACCGTCGAGACGCGGCCGCTCCGAGCGAAGCCTCGCCTCGAGCCGATCGAATTCTCCCACTCCCTGTCTCCTCCTGGTCATGCATCTCGAGCTTCCACCCATCTCTACGGGCACGGGATGGAAAACCCTTACAGGCCGGTGCCGGATTCGTCAGAGGATCGGGGTCGGGTGGCGCGGCTCGTAGAGCCCGAGCTCGCCGCCGCCCGGCAGCCTGATCGACGTGAGGCGGCCGAACCCCTGGTCGGTGACAGGGCCCGTGAGCTCCACGCCCTTCGCCTCGAGCTCGGCGACCGTCGCCTCGACGTCGTCACACATGAGGTAGAGCTCGTGATGCGGCGCACCCTCAGTGGGGTGCGCCGCGAGCTCCGCAGGCGGCAGAGCGAAGATCAGTCAGCCGCCGCCGGCGTCCACGGATGGGAAGCCGAGCACGTCCCGCATGAAGGCGCGGTCGGCCTCCGCATCCTGCGTGTAGACGATCGCGTGGACGCCGGTGATCACGGGCTCACGCCGTCTGCGGCTCCTTCACGGAGGCGATGTACCCGCGCACGTCGGCCGCCGGCTCGGAGTAGGCGTCGCCGAGCGCGGCCTCCATCGCGGCCATGTACTCCCTCGCCCACTCGGGGAAGTCGTAGTCGATCGCGTTCAGGAACTCCAGCGTCGCCGCGAGCCTCATGTCCGCGATCGACGGCGTCTCGCCGCCGATGAACCGCTTGCCCTCCATGAAGAACTGGTGGTAGACGTCGAGCGGGGCGGCGAGGGCCGCCTCGGCCGCCCGGCGCGCCTCCTCCTTGGCGTCGGCGTCCGCGTCCGAGGTGCCCACCTCGCCGGGGTACTGGGGGAAATTCAGGACCGGGTATGTCGCCCGGGCGACGAGCGGGTAGAGGGTCGCGAGCAGGTAGCACATCGCGCTGTCGATCATCGCCCGCTCGCCTGGCTCCTTCGGGTAGAAGCGCTCGGCGAGCTCGTCATGCGTGTTGCAGAGGTACTGCATGATCGCGCAGCTCTCCCACATCGCCCCACGGGGCAGACCCTGCGTCTCCATCGTCGGCGTGAGGTGGGCCGGGTTCATGGCGAGGAACTCGGGCGTCGTCGTCTTCCCCCACACGTCGACCTCCTCGAAGTCGAGCCCGGCGGCCCGCACGAAGATGCGAGCGGTCAGATTGTTGACGCTCGGCTTCAGGATGTGGAGCGTGATGTCGGCCATGTCCTCCTCCTCGGGTCGGGTCCCTGCTGCCGGTCAATACGGATCCTTCGGCGATCGGTCGTCCGAGAGCGTCCCCCGCGATCGTCGCACAAGCGCCTCGATGGCGTCGGCCAGGTGGATCTCCTCGATGTTGCGGTCGCCGCGGGCGACGCGGATCCCGTGCGCCTCGAGCAGGACGTCCGCATGCGTGAAGCCCGCCGGCGGCTCGAACCGGTACGAGGAGAGCTCGATCAGGAGCCCCAGCGGATCGGTGAAGTAGATGGAGTCCATGAAGCCGCGGTCCTTCACGCCGCTGTGGCTGATCGAGCGCTCGTCGAGCCGCGCGACCGCCTGGCGGAACGTCGCCTGTGAGAGCGAGAACGCGATGTGGTGCACGCAGCCCGGGTCGGTCGGCGTCCGCGCTGGCTCCGGCGTGCGGTCCTCGTTCGTGAAGACGGTGATCAGGCGCCCGTCGCCGGGGTCGAAGTAGAGGTGGCTCTCGGCGGCGTTGTCGAGGTTGGGCTGCTCGAACACGAACGGCATTCCGAGCACCCCCTCCCAGAACGCGATCGACGTGCGCCGGTCGGCGCCGGTGAGCGTGATGTGGTGCACACCCTGGGTCTGAAGTTTCCGCACGGGGCGTCTGCGACGGTACGCAGCTGCGGGTGCGCCGTCAAGGGCCGTCCGGGCGTGCCCTAACGCTTGCCTGCGAGCACGCCGATAACTCGAGCGTGAGCGCACTTCGGCCGGCGACAACCCGTCCGCGAAGCCGGCGGCCGGGAACGGCCGTCCCGGAGTAGGCGGCCGTGCGCCGGCGGCTGCGGCGAGGGCCCGTGATCGTGGCCGGGCTCGTCCTCGGCGTTACCCTGGGGGCCGCCCTCTCGAGCGGCCAGCTCGGCGAGCGGGCGCGGGCCGCGGGGACGCCGATCGTGCATGCCCCCCGGCACCCCAACATCGTCCTCATCCTCACCGACGACCAGCGCCGCGACACGCTCTGGACGATGCCAAACGTGCGCCGCCTGCTCGTCGCGCACGGGATCCTCTTCACGAACGCGTTCGTCTCGAACCCGTTCTGCTGCCCGAGCCGCGCCACCATCCTGACCGGCAACTACTCGCACACGACCGGGATCTACGGCAACCGCCCGCCGCACGGCGGGGCGTATGACTTCCACCACTATGGGGACGACCAGTCGACCATCGCAACCTGGCTGCAGGCGGCCGGGTACCGGACGGCCCTCGTCGGCAAGTACCTGAACGGCTATCACGGGCCGCACGTGCCGCCCGGCTGGGACACGTGGGACTCGTTCAACTGGGGCTACGGCTACTACGGCTTCCGCCTTTTCCAGAACGGGCATCCGGCCGCGTGCGGCGGCGCTGCGGCCTGTCAGGTGACCTACCCCGCCGGGGCCTACTCGACGAGCACGCTGGCGTCGCTCGCGACAGGCATCATCCGCAGCACGCCGCGTGAGCAGCCGCTCTTCCTCTACTTCGCCCCGTTCGCGCCGCACACGCCGGCGATCCCCGAGCACCGGTACGCGGACCGGTTCGGCGATCTGCCGCCGTGGCGGCCGCCGAA
>DASQXS010000388.1:0-8528 GCA_035639615.1 Gaiellales bacterium
GGCGCACCGCGATGGCGGCGAGCCAGAGCGCGCAGAAACCGCCGGCGAGCGGCCCCGCCAGGAACGCGAGCCCGATCGCCCCGCCGGCGACGGCGAGGAGCCGGGTCGAGCCGGCGGCGACGCCGCGGAGGATCAGCCAGAGTACGAGCGGCGTCAGGGCCACGCCGAGCTCGCGCGGGACGAGCGGCGGCACGTCGCCCAGCCCGGGGACGAGCGCGTTCGAGAGCACGAGGTCGCCGTGGTAGGCCCCGATCGTCGCTGGGTCGAGCGCCCACACTCCGGCCGCACTGTGCTGCCAGATCCAGCCGACGCCGCCGCCAGCGACCGCAAAGACGATCGCCCAAGCAGCGGCTGCTCGCGAGGCCCGAAGCTCGGCGGCGAGCAGCCAGACGCCGGCCGCGAGGGCGGCGACGCCGAAGGTCTCGACGGCGAGCAGCGCCGCATCGACGCCGCCCGGCAGGCCCTGCGCGATCCACGCCGCGAGGGCGTGGTAGAGCCATGGATAGGTGTTGGGGACGTGCGCGTAGACGCCGCCCGGGGCGTCCATACCGCCGACGAGCTGGTGCGTCCAGCCGGCGTGGAACAACGTGTCCAAGTGGGAGACCGGCCACTGCGCGACCGGGCGCGTCCATCCCGGCCAGGCGACGAGCGCCCCCGCCGCGGCCGCGACGGCGAGCGGCGCCACGGGCGGGCGGGCCGGCAGGAGCCGCGGCCGCCTCCACGCGGCGAGCACGGCGAGGCCGCCGACGGCGACGATCCAGACCGCAGGCCGCGACCCGAGGAGCGAGACGCCGACGAGCGGCTGGAACATCGCGAGCCACGCGAGCCCGAGCGCCGCCAGGATGCCGGCCGCGAGCCGCTCCGCCGCGGCGGCTCGGGGGACGAGGCATGACCCCGCTACCCAGACCGCCCCGAGCAGGAGGACGCTCGACGCCGCGGCCGCGGCGACCGCCCCGGTGCTCACCGGGCTTCGCCGGGCTGTGCGCGCGGGGCCGGCATTCGGCGAGAGGGTAATGGATCGGTCGGCGGCGACCGTGATCCGTGCGTCTACCCCTGGCGCTCCATCCGGCGATCCTCGAGCAGGTCGCGTAGCTGCTCGATGCTGACGTTGCCGCCACTGGCGATCAGCGCGACGTGTCTGCCCGCCAATCGGGGGCGGAGCTTCAGCGCGGCGGCGAGCGGTGCCGCGCCCGCGGCTTCGATCAGGTTCCTCGTGCCCGCGATCATCGCCACCATCGCATCGCGGATCTCGCGGTCGCTGACGAGCACGAAGTCGTCCAGCAGCCGCCAGAGAATCCGCTGCGGAAGTTCGAAGGCCACCCGCGTCGCGAGGCCTTCTGCGAAGGTCTCCATCCGGTCCTCGACCAGACGGCGTTCGCGCCAGGCGCGATACGCGGCCGGCGCCGCCTCGGACTGCACCGCGATCACCTCGACGTCGGGGCGGATCGCCTTCGCCGCGATGCAGGCGCCGGCGGCGCCGCTTCCGCCGCCCACCGGAACGACGATCACCTCGATCCCCTGCCCCTTCTCGAGGATCTCCACTGTGTGGGTCGCCACGCCCGCGATCAGCAGCGGCTCGTCACCGGAATGGATGTACCGGTACCCCTCGGTCGCCGCCAGCCGCTCGCAGTGCTCACGCGCCTCGTCGAAGTCGCGGCCGTGGGGGACGACCTCGGCCCCGAGCGAAGAGATCGCAGCCACCTTGACCGGGTTCGCACGCTCGGGGACGCAGATGGTCGCGCGCACACCGAAGATCCCGGCCGCATATGCCACGGACTGGCCATGGTTCCCGGTCGAGGCGGCGACCACCCCCCTCTCCCGCTCCACGACGCTGAGCTGCGAGACGAGGTTGATCCCGCCGCGGACCTTGAAGGCGCCAACCGGTTGATGGTTTTCGTGCTTCACCCACACCTCGGCACCGACGAGGTCGCTGAGCGCCGGATACCGATAGAGCGGCGTGGGCGGCAAGTAGCGGCCGAGGCGCTCTCGCGCTGCGAGCACGTCGTCCAAGTCCGGAG
Organism: Gaiellales bacterium; assembly: GCA_035639615.1. Taxonomy (GTDB): domain Bacteria; phylum Actinomycetota; class Thermoleophilia; order Gaiellales; family JAICJC01; genus JAICJC01. Next base: position 2,019 of record DASQXS010000388.1, read on the forward strand.
CCTCAGGTCCCTGCGGCATCGCTCACCCCTTACGCCGGCGGCACGACTGCAGCCCGGCTCCGTACCGCGTCGAGCACGCCGTCGCGCAGGCGACCCGTCACGTCCGGCGGCGTGGCCACCCCGGCGAGGTCGAGCGCCGTCAGCGCCGCGCCCGCAACCGGCGCCGTCTCGAGCTGGACCAGCCGTGCGCCCGGCGCCTGGGCGTGGACGCGGCCGCCGAGCGTCTCCATGAGGATCGTGCTGCCGCCGCGGAAGAGGCCGCCGGCGAGGACGACGTCGAACTCCTCGGCGGTCATCTCAAGCCGCCGCGCCACGAGCGCAGCCGAGTCGCCGAGACAGCGGCCGGCCCACTCCACGATCCCGCGCGCGACCTGATCGCCGGCCTCGGCCGCCCGCAGCACCGTCGGGGCGGCGCTCCGCGAACGCTCGACGCCGCGGCTCGCCCGCTCGAGGAGCTCCTCGGCAGAACGGCAGCCGTGCAGGGTGCAGAGAAGCTCGGTCAGCTCGGTCTGCGGGCCGCGGCCCGTGTAGGCGTCGGCCACCGCGCGGAGGGCGGCGTCGGACACGTCGCTGGCGCTCCCGGCGTCTCCGAACTCGGCGCCCTGGCCCAGCGTGCGGAAGCTCGCGCCGGTGCGCGACCGGCCCGCGGCGACGGAGCCCGTGCCGGCGATCACGACGACGCCCGCGCCGTCGGAGGATCCGGCGCGGAGGGCGATGAAGGAGTCGTTCGTCACCTCGAACGGCCCCGCGAGGCCGAGCGGCCCGACCTCCGCGGTGAGCCGGGGGACGTCCGAGTCCCAGTCGACGCCGGCGAGCCCAAAGGCGGCCGCGGCGAGGTCGGCCGGGGCGGCGCCCGCCTGACGCAACGCCCGATGCGTCGCCTCGCGCATCGACTCTCCGGCGCCGCGCAGGCCGACCACCTCCCAGTTGGCCGGGCCGTTGGTGGCAAACCCCAGCACCGCGCCCGTCTCGTCGGCCACGACCGCATGCGTCTTCGTACCGCCGCCGTCGATGCCGAGAACGAGGGTCACGGCCGGATCCCCGCCGACCGGTAGGCCTCGTCCACGACCTGCATGACGACCCGCCCGTCGGGGCCGTCGGGCCGCGGCGGGCGCCCCTCGAGGATGGCGTCCACGAACTCGGCCATCTGCGCGTCGTACATCGACTGCGGGCAGTGCTCGTAGTCGGGCGACGGCGGCTCGGTGTAGGCGAAGACGCGGGCGTACCCGCCCGTCGCGTACACCTCGGTGTCGGCTTCGAGCCCGCCCAGGTGCGGCTGCCACCAGCCCGACTCGACGATCGAGTTCACGCCGTTCGACCAGCAGATCAGAAGCACGCCGTCATCGTCGACCGCGTACTCGCCGTAGCGGGTGCCGATGGCCGCGCAGACGCGGGCCGGCTCCGGGTCGCCGAGCAGGAACCGGGCGGTGTCGATGGCGTGGACGCCCATGTCGGCGAGCGCCCCGCCCCCGGCCAGCGCCGGGTCGGTGAACCAGCCGGACGGTCCCCAGCCGGCGTGGACGCCATAGCCGCGGGTCTTCACGACCGTGCCGAGCCCGCCCGAGGCGATCCGGCCCCGCAGCGCCTGCACGTCCGGATGGAAGCGCCAGCAGTGGGCGACCATCAGCCGCCGCTCGGTGCGCTCGGCCGCCGCGATCATCGCGTCGGCCTCGTCCACGTCGATCGCCATCGGCTTCTCGACCATGACGTGCTTTCCCGCCTCGAGGCAGGTGATGGCCTGCTCGGCGTGGAGGCTGTTCGGCGTCGCGATGACCACGGCGTCGAGGTCGGCGGCGACGGCCACGTCGCGCCACTCCGTCGTCGTCCGCTCGATCGAGTTGGCGCGCGCGAGCGCGGCGAGCGACTCGGGGCGCCAGTTGGCGGCCATCACCAGGTCGGCGCGCGGGTGGGCACGGACGGCGTGGGCGTGATACGCCGCGATGTACCCGGCGCCGAGCACCGCGACGCGCAGACGGCCGTCCATCGGGATCAGCCCTTGACGCCGGTCAGGGTGATGCCCTCGATGAAGACGCGCTGGGCCAGGAAGAAGATCATGATCACCGGGATCATGAAGATCAGCGCGGCTGCCATCGTCAGGTTCCAGTTCACGTGGTGCACGCCGCGGAACGACGAGAGCGCCACCGAGAGCGTCTGCGAGTCAGTGCTCCCGGCGAGGAACACGAGCGGGCCGTAGAAGTCGTTCCACGCGTAGATGAAGTTGAAGAGGGCGACCGCGGCGATCGCCGGCTTCGACAGGGGCACGATCACCTGGCGCAGGATCTGAAGATGGCCGCCGCCGTCCACCCGGATGGCATCGGTCAGCTCCTTCGGGATCGTGAGGAAGAACTGGCGCAGGAGGAAGATCGAGAACGCGTCGCCGAAGAAGCTGGGGATGATGAGCGGCTTCAGGGTGCCGATGTATTGGATGTGCGTCCAGTCGTGGAACTGCTTGGCGAAGAGGATGTACAGCGTGACCGACGTGACCTGTGTCGGCAGCATGAGCGTCGACAGGACGAGCAGGAAGACGACGTTTCGGCCGCGCCAGTCGATCCGCGAGAACGCGTAGGCGACCGGGACGCACGAGATCACGACCCCGACCGTCGAGAGGCCGGCGTACAGGAACGTGTTCCACGTGTAGCGGACGAGGTCGATCTGGTGGAAGACGTTCGCGAAGTTCGAGAGCCGGATCGGGCTCGGGACGAGCCGCGCGGTCAGCGCCTGCTGGTCGGTCATGACCGCCGTGAGGAGCATGAAGATCACCGGCAGCGCAAATGCCAGCGAGACCGCGATCAGAAGCGCGTGGTTCGCGACGGCGATCAGCAGCCGCCGGCGGCGGATGTGCGGCGGCAGGCGGCGGGTGGCGGCGACGGCGGCTACGACAGGCCTCCCCGGTAGTGCACCCACCGCTTCGACGTCACGAGCAGGACGGCGGTGAACGCCATCGTGGTCAGGAAGAGCACCCACGCCATCGCCGCCGCGTAGCCCATGTGGAAGTAGGTGAAGGCCTGCTGGTAGAGCCAGACGCCGTAGAAGAGGAGCGACCCCTGGGGATCGCCCGGGCCGCTGCCGGCCGTGCTGGCCGAGACGTAGGCCTGGTCGAAGTACTGGAAGCCGTCGATGACGCCGATCACGAGGGTGAAGAAGATGACCGGGGTCATCATCGGCAGCGTCACGTACCGGAACCGCTGCCAGGCGTTCGCGCCCTCGATCGAGATCGCCTCGTACAGGTCGCGGGGGACGTCGAGCAGGCCGGCGAGGTAGATCACGATCGCGTCGCCGATGCCCCAGAGCCCCAGCACCACCAGGGCCGGCTTCGCCCAGGCCGGGTCGTAGAACCAGAGCGGCGAGCCCACGCCGGGGATCTGCGAGAGGAGCTGGTTCACCGGGCCCGTGGTCGGGTTCAGGAGGTAGACGAAAACGAGCGCGCTGCCGACGGTGGGGGCGAGCGACGGCATGAAGAAGAGCGTGCGGTACACGTTCACGCCCCGCTTCGGCCGCGTGAGGAGCATCGCCGTCCCCAGCGCGAAGACGATCCGCAGCGGCACCGCGACGGCGATGATCCAGAGCGTGTTTCGGACCGACTGCCAGTAGAAGGGGTCGGCCTCGTGCTGGCCGTTGATCGTCCCCAGCCCGAACATGAACCGGTAGTTGTCGAGGCCGACCCAGTGCGGCGGGTTCAGGAGGTCGTAGTGGGTGAACGAGTAGTAGAAGCTCAGCACCATCGGGCCGGCCGTGAAGAGGCAGAACCCGATGATCCACGGCGACAGGAAGAGCAGCACCGTGGCGTACTTGCGCGCCGAGACGCGCCGCTGCGCCCGCCGGCGCTCGGCCGGCGTGCGCAGCGGGACGACCGCTCGAGGTGCCTGCTCGGTGAGGGCTACGGCACCTGCCCCTGCTGGATCTGATTCTGGATGTCGGTGTCGAGCTTGGCGAGGGCCGCGTGCAGGTCGGAGACCTTGCCCGCCTCCCACTGGCTCTCGAACTTGTCCACCAGGTCCGCGTACCCCGCGCCGGACGGCAGGAGCGGCGGCTGGAAGTTCGAGTCGGGGTTGTTCCAGACGTCGATGAACGTCTTGAACGTCGGCGGCAGGTTCAGATCGGGCGAGGATGCCGACTGGGTCGTCGTCGGCACGTTCCCGGCCGAGTTGGCGATCGTGACGAGGTAGCCCGGGTCGGTCGCCAAGTACTTGACCAGGAGCCAGGCCTCATCCGGGTGCTCCGAGCCCTTCGGCATCCCGACGACGGTGCCGCCGACGCGGCCCGAGCCGTAGAGGTCGGGATGGTCGTCGGCGACAGGGAAGGGCGCCGTGCCGTAGTTCAGGTTGGGGTTGTCGCGCTGGATGAACGCCGTCCGCCACTCGCCATCGAAGGTCATCGCCACCTTCCCCGTCTCGAAGGCGTTGTTGGCGTTGAACTCGGCGTTCGTGTAGGTAGCGAAGAACTTCTCGATGTTGTCGTAGCCGTACCAGTCGATGAGCTGCTTCTGCCACTCGAATGCCGAAGTCCAGCCCGGGTCGGTCGCGAGCTGCGGGTTCCCGCTCGAGTCGAACCACTGTGCCCCCCAGGCGCGGCCGAGGTCGGACGGGCCCAGCTCCTCCCACTCGTTGAGCGGCACGAAGCCGGCCACCTTGATCGACCCGTCGGGGTTGCGGACGGTCAGCTTCTTGGCGTCGTCCATGAGCTCGCTCATGGTCTTGGGCGGGCTGGAGATGCCCGCCTTCTGGAGGAGGTCCTTGTTGTAGTAGAGGCCGAAGGCGTCGGTGAGGGACGGCAGCGCGCATTGCTTGCCGCCGAAGTTGGTGTACGAGATCGCCGCCTTGGCGAAGTCGTCGATCGAGATGTGGTCGCGCTGCATGTACGGCGTCAGGTCCTGCCAGAGGCCGCTCGTGCAGTACTGGGCGACGTAGTCGGGGCCGAACGGCAGGGCCACGTCCGGCGCGTTCCCGCCCTTGATCGCGTTGATCAGGTTGGGGTCGAAGGTGTCGTTCGTGGTGTTCGGCTGGACCGCCATCTTCACGTGGATCCATGGGTACTTCTTGTAGAAGCCGGCCATGGCGTCCTTGAACGGCTTCGCCTCCTCGCCGCTGAAGAGGTGCCAGAGCGTGATCGTGACGGGCGTGTGGCCGCCGGTCCCGCCCGAGCTGCCCGAGCTCCCGCTCGAGCCGCATGCTGCGGCCAGGAGCGCCACGGCGAGCATCCCGAGTCGCACGCTGATTCCTCGCATCGTTCTCGCCTGGTTCGTCATACCACACTCTCCTTCCTGACACGATCCTGCGGACGGGCGAAAAGCTCCTCCCGCGCCGCCCGAAGCGCCACCGACACGGCGCCGTGCAGCACCGCGTCGTCCCCCAACTCCGACACCCGAAGCCGCGGCCGGAACGGCGACAGCCGCTCGAGCTCGCGGGCGACGGGATCCACGAGCAGGTCGCCGCCGCCGCGGGCGATCCCCCCGCCCAGGATGACCAGCTCGGGGTCGAGGATCGGCACGACCGCCGCGATCGCGAGCGCGATCCGGGCCGCCTCCACTTCGACCGCCTGCACCGCCCCGGGCTCGCCGCGGCGGGCGGCCGCGAACACCGACTTCGCAGTGCGCGCGCGCATCCCCGCCGCCCGCGCCGCCTGGATCACCGCGGCGCCCGAGGCCGACTCCTCGAGCAGCCCGCGGCGGCGGACGGCCCGGTCGTGCGGATCGCCGGCGCCCAGCGGCAGGTAGCCGATCTCGCCCGCGGCGCCCGCCGCGCCGCGGTAGAGCTCGCCCCCGATCACGATCCCGAGGCCGACGCCCGTCCCGATCCAGAGCAGGCAGAAGTCCTTGACGCCGCGGCCGGCCCCGAAGGCCCGCTCCCCGAGTGCCGCCAGGTTGACGTCGTTCTCGAAGCTGGTGCGGGTGCCGAGCTCGCGCCGGATCGCCTCCACGAGCCCCGGCTTCCCCCACCCGGGCAGGTTGGGCGCGAGCGCCAGCTTGCCTCGCGACGGGTCCAGCACGCCCGGGTTTCCGACGGTCGCGTGGGTGACCTGCGCCCACCGCAGGCCGGCGTCCCCGGCGACGTCGTGGGCGATCCGCCCGATCTGCGTGACGAGCGTCGCGGCGCTCCGTGCGCGGGCGCGCTCGTCGCGGCGGGCGACGATGGTGCCGGTGATGTCGGCCAGCACCGCCCGCACCCAGTGCCGGCCGACGTCGAGCCCGACGACCCAGCCCGAGGACGGGTTGAGCTCGAAGAGGACGGCACCCGGCCCCTTGCGCCCGCTCTCGCGCCCCACCTCGCGCACCAGCCGCGACTCCAGAAGGCCGGCGAGGGCCTGGGACACGGTCGGCTTCGAGAGGCCGCTCCGCCGCGCCACCTCCGCCCGCGACACCGACCCCGATGCCCGGATCAGCTCGAGCACGGTACGCTCGTTCAGCGCCCGGAGCAGGCTGGGAGTGCCAGGTGAAAACGCGCGCTCGATACGGATGTCCTCCCGCCCCTCGTATAGTAAGGAAACTTTCCTGACAGTTGAGACGATATGCCC
>DASQXS010000389.1:0-2674 GCA_035639615.1 Gaiellales bacterium
CCGGTCGCGGGCGGGTCTCGAGGCCTCCGAGAACGACTACCTCACCGGGAGCAACGCGAACCTGGACACGATCCTGAAGACGACGCTCGACAAGCTCCGCGGCGCCACGATCAAGGGCAACGACCTGTGGCTGACCCTGAAGCCGCGTGCCCAGCGGCTGGCGATGCAGCAGCTCGCCGGCCAATGCGGCTCCGTCGTCGCGCTCGATCCGCGCACGGGTGCCGTCCTGGTGATGGCCTCGCGGCCGACCTACGACCCGAACCTCGTCGAGCACAAGTTCGCAGCGATCTCCCGCATCCGGGCCGCCTGCTCGCCGGCGGCGCCGCTCGTGAACCGCGCCACGGACGGCCTGTTCGTCCCGGGCTCGACCTTCAAGGTCGTGACGAGCGCGGCAGCGCTCGACTCCGGCCGCTACACGATCAGCTCCACCTTCTTCGACCCCGGCTACTGCATCGAGTACGGCAAGCAGGTGCACAACTTCGCCGACCAGAGCGGCCCCGAGCAGTTCGGCACCGTGAGCTTCCTCCAGGCGTTGGAGCACTCGATCAACGCCGTCTTCTGCAACATCGGCAAGGCGATCGGCGCGGGGCGAATCCTCGACAAGGCCAAGCAGTTCGGGTTCTACCGGGATCCGCCGCTCGAGACGCCCTCGGACGAGCGCGCCCCCAGCGGCCTGTACGACCACGGCCGGCTGTTCGACCCGAAGAAGCCGCAGTTCCAGGTCGACCCCGGGCGGCTGGCCTTCGGGCAGGAGCGAATGCTGGCGACACCGCTCCAGATGGCAATGATCGCCGCGGCGGTGGCGAACCAGGGCGTGATCATGCGCCCGCACGTGGTCGGCAGGGTGACGAATCCGTCCGGAGGCGTCGTCACACACATTCGACCGCATAAGTACGAGCGCGCGATGAGGAGAAGCACGGCGGCCGACCTCACCCGCATGATGGAGGCGGTCGTCACCGGCGGCACCGGCACGGCGGCCCAGATCTCGGGGGTCAGGGTGGCAGGCAAGACGGGAACCGCGGAGACGGGAAGCACCAACCGGCCGAACACGACCTGGTTCATCGCGTTCGCCCCCGTCGGAGCTCCGCGGGTCGCCGTCGCGGTCGTACTGGAAAACCAGACGGGCGCCGGCGGCACGACGGCCGCACCGATTGCGAAGCAGATCATGCAGGCGTTACTGGCAACGAAGGCGAATCCCTAACCTCCGATGGAGAGCGATGGCAGTCTCTGACACGCTGATCGGAACCGTCTTCGACGGCCGCTACCGCATCGTCCGGAAGCTCGGAGCCGGCGGGATGGCCGACGTGTACCTGGCCGAGGACCAGGAACTCGGCCGGCGCGTGGCGATCAAGATCCTCAACGACCGGCACGCCGCCGACGACCAGTTCGTCGAGCGCTTCCGCCGCGAAGCGAAGAACGCCGCCGGGCTCTCGCATCCGAACATCGTCTCGATCTACGACCGCGGTACCGCCGAGGGCACCTACTACATCGCGATGGAGTTCCTGGACGGGCGCTCGCTGAAGGAGATGATCATCGGCCGCGGCCCGGCGCCCATCAAGACGGCGATCGACTACGCGCGGCAGATCCTGGGGGCGGTCGGCTTCGCCCACCGCAACGGGATCGTCCACCGCGACATCAAGCCGCACAACGTCCTCGTCAGCCCCGAGGGACGCCTGAAGGTGACGGACTTCGGGATCGCGCGCTCGGGGGCGAGCCAGATGACGGAGGTCGGCTCGATCATCGGTACGGCCCAGTACCTCTCGCCCGAGCAGGCTCGCGGCTCGCCCGTCGACCAGACCTCCGATCTCTACTCGGTGGGCGTCGTCCTCTACGAAATGCTGACAGGCCAGGTGCCGTTCACCGGCGACACGCCGCTCGAGATCGCGATGAAGCACCTCTCGGCAGTGCCGACGCCCCCGTCCGAGCTGCGCCCGGAGGTGCCGCACGATCTCGACCTGATTGTCCTGCGGGCGCTCGCGAAGAACCCCGACGAGCGCTACCAGACAGCCGACGAGTTCGACCGCGACCTCGCCCAGGTGGCCGAGGGCCTGCCCGTCGCGGCCGAGACGTCGGACGCGGCCACCGCCGTGCTCGCCGGGTCGGGGATTCTGGCCGCCGCCCCCACGGCCGTCGTGACGCCTCACGCTCCCCCAACCGCGCCGACGACCCCGGTGCGGCCCGCGCCGCCCGGCCGCACGCCCCCGGCCGGCTACTACGGCTACGAAGGCCCGCCTCGCCGCCGCAGGCCGATCTGGCCCTGGATCCTGTCGCTGCTCCTGCTCGCCGCCGCCGGCGGGGCGGCGTGGTTCGCCTACACGAAGATCCAGGACCAGCTCAACGCCAACAAGCCTGTCGCGGTGCCGAACGTCGAGGGCATCCGGGAGCCGCTCGCGAAGATGAAGATCCGCGATGCCGATCTGAGGCCGCGCGTCCAGCGAGAGTTCAGCGACACGGTCCAGAAGGGGTACGTGATCAGCCAGAACCCGGCCGCCGGCAACCACTTGAACAAGCAAGACATGGTCGTGCTCACGGTCTCGAAGGGGAAGGAGACCGTGGTCGTCCCGAGCGTGATCGGCAAGAACCACGACGACGCCATCAGCACGCTGGCCAACGCAGGGCTGAACCCGAAGGCCTTCTCGATCCATTCGGACAAGCCCGTGAACACCGTCATCGC
>DASQXS010000390.1:0-5947 GCA_035639615.1 Gaiellales bacterium
CCGTCTCATGCGTCTTCCAGATCCAGTGTGCGCCTCGCAGAGACGGGTAGATGCCACCGGTGCAGAAGCCGTTCTGGTCGACCGCCGTGCATCCGATGTTGGGGACGCTGAGCACGCTCAAACCGGCCGTCCCTGCAGCAGGATCGACCCAGAGCTGATTCGGCGCGCTGGACCTCCAGAAGGTATGTGTACTGGCCGACGCGACGCTCGGTACCGTAACGAGCACGAGCATCACCCCCGCCAACGACAGAAGCCTTGCGACTCGCATCGTCGACCTCCTTGCCCGTCGAGATTTTTTAGGTCTCGGCTCGGGGCCTGAGCTTCGTGCGAACGCGCATCCTGGCAGACCCAAGGCCGTGTGTCAAATGGAACAATCTGGAAGCTGAGACATCACACGGAGACGCCAGGATGGTTCTGCGGCGTTACGCGGGCGCGCGTGACGCCTGAAGCGCGCTCGCAATCTCGTCGAGGATGGCAGGGTCGTCGATCGTGGACGGGACCTGGTAGTCGCGTCCGGCGGCGATGGCGCGCATCGTGCCGCGAAGCACCTTTCCCGACCGTGTCTTGGGAAGCCGCGGCACGATCTGGGCGCGGCGGAAGCACGCGACGGCGCCGATCGCTCCCCGCACCATCTCGACGAGCTCGGCCTCCAGCTCACCGGGGTCGCGATCGCTTCCGGCCTTGAGCACGACCAGGCCGAGCGGCACCTGTCCGCGCAGGTCGTCGGGCACGCCGATCACGGCGCACTCGGCCACGTCGGCATGGGACGCGACGACCTCCTCCATGGCGCCGGTCGAGAGCCGGTGGCCGGCGACGTTGATCACGTCGTCGACCCGCCCCATCACGTAGACGTAGCCCTCCTCGTCGATGTAGCCACCGTCGCCGGTCAGGTAGTAGCCGGGATAGCGCGACAGATAGGCGGCGACGTAGCCGGCATCGTCGTTGGAGAGCGTCGTGAGCGTGCCCGGCGGCAACGGCAGACTCGCGACGACGGCACCCTCGCTCCCCGCCGGCGCCTCGCCGCCCTCCTCGTCGAGGATCCGGATGTCGTAGCCGGGCACCGGCCGTCCGGGCGAGCCGGGCTTGATCCGGGGCGTCTCCAGCCCGACGCAGGTGGCGACCATCGGCCAGCCGCTCTCCGTCTGCCACCAGTGGTCGATCACCGGCACGCCGAGCAGCTCGCTGGCCCAGTGGTAGGTGTCGGGGTCGAGGCGCTCTCCCGCGAGGAAGAGGTGTGTGAAGCGGGCCAGATCGTGGCCGCGGAGGTACTCGCCGCCGGGGTCCTCCTTCTTGATGGCGCGAAACGCCGTCGGTGCCGTGAACAACGCCTGGACGCCGTGCTGGGCGATCACCCGCCAGAACGCGCCCGGGTCGGGCGTGCCGACCGGCTTTCCCTCGTACAGCACGGTCGTGCAGCCGCGGATGAGCGGCGCGTAGACGATGTAGGAGTGGCCGACCACCCAGCCGACGTCGGACGCCGCCCAGAAGATGTCGCCCTCGTCCACGCCGTAGATGTTGGGCATCGACCACGACAGCGCCACCGCATGCCCGCCGTTGTCGCGCACGACCCCCTTGGGCTTCCCGGTCGTGCCGGACGTGTAGAGGATGTAGAGCGGATCGGTGGCAGCCACCGTGACGCAGTCGACCGGCTCGGCGTCCGCCACCTCGTCCCAGTCGATGTCGCGCGGCCCCATGGCCGCCTCCGCCTGGGGCCGCTTCAGGATCACGCACCGCTCGGGCGGATGGGCCGCCATCTCGATAGCGCGGTCGAGCAGCGGCTTGTACTCGATCACGCGGGTGCCCTCGAGGCCGCACGACGCCGACAGCACGACCCGCGGCTGCGCATCGTCGATGCGAATCGCCAACTCGTGCGCCGCGAAGCCGCCGAAGACCACCGAATGTACGGCACCGATCCGGGCGCACGCGAGCATGGCCATCGCCGCCTCCGGCACCATGGGCATGTAGATCACCACTCGGTCGCCCGCATGGACGCCCAGCCCGCGGAGCCCACCCGCCAGCCGGGCGACCCGGTCGCGCACGTCCCGATAGGTGAACGTCGCCACGGCTCCGGTCACCGGGCTGTCGTAGATCAGGGCCGGCTGGTCGCCGCGGCCCGCCTCCACGTGGCGGTCGAGCGCGTTCTCGCACGTGTTCAGGGCGCCGTCGGCGAACCAGCGGTAGAACGGCGGCCGATCGGACTCGAGGACGCGGGAAGGCGCCCGCCTCCACGCGATGGCCGTGGCGGCCTCGCCCCAGAACCCCTGCGGATCGTCGAGGCTTCGCCGGTGCGTATCGGCGTGCGTCATCGCCCGGCTCCGAATCTACGCCCTCGGAGATGCTGCTGCAAGCCGTACTAGAGTGTGAGCCGACTGGGCGGTTTACGGAGGGGTGGGCGATGGTTGTCGAGAGGGCTCGGGCACACGGCATCGATCCGCTGGCCGAGCAGGCGGTCGAGCTGCTCGCGAAGGCGATGGTGACGACACGCGACCGGGAGGCGTTGTGGCAGCGGTTTCACGAGCTGGTCGTCGCAGAGACGAAGCAGCTCGAAGAGGCCCCGGTGCGGGAGGCGCTGGACGACTTGCTGCACCGCGGCGTGAGCCTCGAGGTCGTCGCCCGGGTCGTACGCGAACGGCTGGATGCTTGATGCGGTCACCAGCCGCCTCGATATAGTGCCCGCGTGGATGCGGTCCTCGGATTTCTGGGGGCTCTCGTTGGGGCGGCGATCGGGGCGTACGCGGGCGTGGTCTACGAGCGCCGGCAGGCCCAAAACGAGCTCGAGGGCCGGCGCCGCGATCAGATCAGGGAGGACATGCTCGTGATGCGCTCGGAGGCGTCCGAGGCGCTGGCGGCGTTCTGGGCCCTCGGCCTCGAGATGGAGAGCCACGGCCCGTCGACCAGGCGCGGGAAGCAGCTTCTCATCCGGCTCGGCAGCCACATGGGCGGACTGAGGGAGGCCTGCAACCGCGTCGACACGGTCCTGCCCGAAAGCTCTCCCGTGCCGACGCGAGTGCGCGAGCTCTACGAGTTCCTTGACCGCGGGCCGCGCGCCCCCGCCGACGACCCCGCCGACGACCGCGGGTTCGAGCGTGCAGCCGCGCTCCACGACGCGCTCAAGCTCGCCATCCAGGCGGAGCTGAACGGCGCCGCGCGGGTCAACGGAAGCGTCCGCCCGGAACCGGTCCTCGACTGAGGTTCAGTCGCCCAGCCGCTCGTGCACGACGCGGGCGACCACGTCGAGCCGCAGCCCGCGGCGCTCCATCTCGTCGAGCGCCTCTCGGATCGGAGCCTCCTCGAGCTCCTTGGTCTCGTCCACGACCCGATCGTGGAATCGCTGCCACAGGTCGTCGCGATCGTGCGTCGTCACCATCGCCTTCGCCAGCAGGCCAGCAGCCTGCTCGGCCAGCGGATCCATGCCCACACGCTCAGCCTTGTCTACAGCCATGTCCCCTCCTGTCTCCGCACCTGAGACCCCCCGGCCGGCTGGTCGGCCGGACTGGCCCGCAGCGTGCCACCGCGTCCATCGTGCTCGCCCCACTCTACCGCCGCGCGCCGCAAGACCGCGATCCTTCGCCGACCGGGTTACGGATCAGGACTCGAGGGCGGCTCCAGCCGCCGGCGCAGACGACCGCCGACGCGTTCCAGCTCGCCCAGCGCCCCGGTCGCCAGCTCGCGGCGGGCTGCGCGGTCGCGCACGCGCAGCCGCGCCCACTCGACGGCCGCCCGTCCGATCACGGTCGTTGCGGCACGGCGTTTCGGATCGAGCATCCACACCGTCCCCATCAGCGCCGCCCGCTTCCCCACGCGCGACCGGCCGCCGGGGACGCGGGCGACCACGACCTCCGCGAGCAGGAGCTGGACGGCCTCGCTCTGGGCGACCTCAGCAAGTCCCGAGAGCGCCGCGCGGAACTGTCGTGTCGAATGGCGGATTCGGGCACGTCGGGCCGCCTCCACCTCGTCGCCCCCGTCGGCGTACTCGGCCTCGCCGTGCGTCCCATCGCGCGCGGTGACGACCGCGCGCCACATCCCGTTAGGCCGCTCGAAGACGGCCAGCTCGAGCGACCTGGCATCGAACCAGGCTCGGATCGAGTCGAGCTCACGGTCGTGATTCACCCATGCCACGCATGGATGGTACGCGTCTCAGGCGGTACAGTCCGAATCGCAGGGAGGTGGCGGTGACGAGCGCCGAGTTCATCCTGGACACCGCGGCCGTGCGCGACTTCGTCGCAGACGTCCAGGCGACGATCGCCGGGGCGGGCACGCCCGAGGCCGCCTGCGATCGCATCCGGCCGCGGTTCGCCCACCTCCTCGCCGACCCGGACTGGCTCCCGGCCGACTACCAGGCGGACGCGCCCCAAAGCGGGATGGGCGGCGGCATTGGCCAGTGGCTCCTCTACCACGCAGCCGATGGGTCGCTCTCCCTCTTTTCGCTCGTCGTGCCGCCGGGGTCGCAGACGCCGATTCACGACCATCTCGCGTGGGGCCTCGTCGGCCTCTACCGCGGTACGCAGGACGAGGAGATCTACGACCTGCGGGACGGGGCGCTCGAGCTCGTGCAGCGGCGGTCACTCGCGCCGGGCGACTTCTACGTCCTCATCCCGCCGCGCGACGACATCCACCGAGTGCGGACCACGTCTGCCGAGACCTCCGTCTCGATCCATCTGCTCACGAACGACACGGGCTGCGTGTGGCGCCATGCCTATGAGGAGTCGGGAGAGGCGCGGCCGTTCCGCTCGGGCTACGTGAACGCACCCTGCGACAACGATTCCGAGTGACGCCGACCAACGCGGAGCTCGCCGCGGCCCTCGACGAGTACGCGGCGCTCCTCGAGCTCAAGGGCGGGAATTCGTATGCCGTCCGGGCCTACGGGCGAGCCGCCGAGCTCGTCCGGTCGACCCCTGCGGACGTCGCCGACCTCGTCCGCGGCGGACAGGTGCGGAGCCTGCGCGGGATCGGGTCCGGCATCGAGGCCCGGCTGCGCGAGCTCGTGGAGACCGGCCGCTCGGCGGAGCTCGAGGAGCTGCGCGGCGCCGTCTCGCCCGAGCTCGCCGCGTTCGGCCGGATGCGCGGCGTCGGCGCGAAGCGGCTCGTCGAGATCGGCGCCGCGCTGGGGATCCGCACAGTCGCCGAGCTCCGCGATGCCGCGGCGGACGGGCGCCTGCGTGACGTCGCGGGCATCGGGCCGCACACAGAGGCCCAGATCGTGGCCGCCCTCGAGACGTCCGGCACGCGCCCCGCCCGCGGGCTCCTGCTCAACCAGGCGTTCGCCCTCTGCGCACGGCTCGCCGATTCGCTCGGAGGCGTCGTCGCCGGCGATCCGCGCCGCTGGCATGACAGCCCGGAGCGGCTGGCAGTCGTCGTCGCCTCGGACACTCCCGACGACGTGCGGGCGCGCTTCGCGGCGCTGCCCGAGATCGTTGCCCTCCTCGACACCGATGTCGGCGTGACCGTGGACGGGATCCCCGTCGAGCTCGTCGTCGCGCCGCCGCATCGGTTCGGGACGGAGCTCGTCCGCGCGACGGGGTCGGCCGCCTACGTGGCGGCGATCGAGCCGCTCCCCGACGCGGCCGACGAGGAGTCTGTCTACCGGGCGCTCGGCCTGACGCCCCTGCCTCCCGAGCTGCGCGAGGCTCCGTTCGCCCCGCCTCCGCCGGACCTGCTCGACGAGGACGCGGTCCGGGGCGATCTCCACTGCCATTCCACCTGGTCCGACGGCCGGGCCACCATCCGGGAGATCGGCGAGGCGGCGAAGGCCCGCGGCGACGACTACGTGGCGATCTGCGACCACACGACCAGCGTGGGCGTCGTGCCCGGCCTGGACGCCGATGCCGTGCGCCGTCAGGCCCTCGAGATCGAGGCGGCGAACGCGGCGCTCGCGCCGTTTCGGATCCTGCGCGGGATCGAGTGCGACATCCTCCCCGACGGCACGCTCGACCTTCGCGACGACGTG
>DASQXS010000391.1:0-3220 GCA_035639615.1 Gaiellales bacterium
GGAGCACGCGGACGCCGCGGCGACGAGCCCCGCCGCGAGCGCCGCCAGCCGACGGCCGCTCATGCGCTCTCGCGCTCCTCGACCTGGCGGCGCAGCTCAGCCACGGACAGGCCCTCCAGCGAGAGGAAGACGAAGCCGACGCCGACGCCGAGGGCTGCCTCGATCAGCTGGAGCCCGATCGAGAACGTAAGGGCGAGGTCGCTCGACACCGGGTAGAGGACGGAGAGCCCGCCGGCGGTGGCGCCCTGGAACACGCCGAGGTTCCCCGGCGTGATCGGGAAGAGCTGCACAAGGTTCGATGCCAGGAAGACGACGCCGGCAGCGCCCAGGCCCTCGTGGATGCCGTACGCCTCGAGCGCCCAGTAGATCCCGGCCAACTGCGCGACCCAGGTGACCGTGGCGGTCAGGAGCCCCCACGCCAGGAGGCGGGGACGGCCGAAGATCGCCTGGCCCTGGCGGAGCGAGCTGGTCGTCGATGACAGGCTGATCCCGAGCAGGTGCCACCAGCGCTCGACGTAGTCCTCGGTGGGGCCCTTGCGGCGGCGCTGGAGCCGGACGCCGATCTCGATCGCGGCGGCCACGAGCGCCATGAAGATGACGACGCCCGAGAGCACCGCCAGCAGTCGCACCGCCTGCTGGGGGACGGGCGTATAGACGACGACGCCGACCAGGACGGCGATGAGCGTGACGCCGCTCAGGAACTGCTCTGTCACGAGCGTCCCCACGAGCGTCGAGACGGGCACCGCCTCGCCGCGCGCCGCCATCTTTCGCCGCAGCACCGAGACCCGGGCCACTTCGCCGAGCCGGGCGAAGAGCACCGTGTTGAGCAGGAAGCCGATGAAGATCGACGGGACGACGTCGGCCATCCTCGCCCGGGGCGGCTCGCCCCCCTCCTCGCCGGGGATCGCGTCGATCGCGGCCTTCCACGTGAGCGCCTTGGCCGCGACCGACCCCAGGTTGGCGATGAGGGCGGCGAGCACGTAGACCGGGTCGGCGTCGGTGAAGACGTTGGCGACCACCCGCAGCGAGTACCGGTTCGACACGAGCAGCACGACGACCACGACGACCAGGGCGTACGCCGCCGCCTTCAGCGCCGTCCGCCGCTCGGGCCGCAGCCCCTCCGCGAGCCGCGAGACGGTCACGGGCTCGAGGCCGCGCTCGCGCGCGTCGGCCAGGATCCGCGGGAGCGCGGCCACCGTCTGCGAGCGGTCGCCGTGGTTCCCGGACCCGTCGCCGTCGTGGAGGAGCAGGATGGCTCCCGGCTTCAGGAGGTCGCGACACCGTTGCACGATCGTGTCGACGCCGGGCCGGGCGGTGTCGAAGATCGACCCGGTCCAGCCGACGACCCGGTACCCGGCCTGACCGGCGATCGCCGAGACGAACGGGTTTCGGAACCCGTGCGGGGGCCGGAACAGCTTGGAGGCGGCCCCGTCGACGGCCTCGCGCAGCGAGTCCTCGGCGGCGCGGAACTGGTGTGCGATCGCGCGTGGCCCGGCGAAGACGAGGAGCGAATGGTCGTCGCCGTGGCTCGCCAGCTCGTGCCCCTCCGCCACGATCCGGCGGGCCAGGTCGGGATGGGCGCGCACCTGCCGCCCAAGGGCGAAGAACGTCGCCCTCGCGCCGGCGTCGCGCAGGGCGTCGAGGACGGCGGGCGTCCACTCCGGGCTGGGCCCGTCGTCGAAGGTGATCGCCACGAGCGGCTCCGGCGTGGTTCCGGTGCCGACCACGCGGCCGAAGAGGCGTGCGTTGGGGGTGAACGTGGCCCAGGCGACGGCGAGCAGGGCCAGCACCGCCGCCGCGACGATCACCTCCCCGGGGCGCCCTCCCACCTGCTCGCCGACGATGGCCGCGGCCACCAGCCATACGGCGGACAGGATCAGGAAGCGAGCGATGACGTCGCGCTTGCCCATTCCGGTGTGGTTCCTGCGAGGAGGTCCTCGTAGTAGGCCTCGAGCTTCGCCGCCACTCGCGGCCACGCGTACTGCTCGACCGCCGTCCGCCGTCCGGCAGCGCCCATGCGGTGGCGCAGGTCCGGGTCGTCGAGCAGCCGGCCGAGCGCGTCGGCGAAGCGGCGGGCGTCGTCGGCGGGGTGCACCAGCGTGCCCTGCACGCCATCCTGCATCAGGAGCTGGAACCCGGAGATGCGGCTCGCCACGACCGGGCGGCCGCAGCTCATCGCCTCGAGCAGCACCATCCCGAAGGACGCCCGGTTGCAGGGCGTGCAGAAGACGTCGCCGGTCGCCAGGTGGTTGGGTCGGCTGCGATTGAGGCGGCCGGCGAAGTGGACATGCGGGCGCAGCCCGTCGCCGACCATGCGCTCGTAGCGCGGCCGCAGCGGGCCGTCGCCGACGACGATCAGGCGGATGCCGGGGCCGCGCTCGCGGTGCAGCAGCCGGTGCGCCTCGATCATCGTGTCGAGCCCGTTTCGCGGGTCGAAGCGGCCGACGAACACGATCGTCCCGCGCTCGCCGCGGAGCTCGTCGAGCGGTTCGGCGTCGGGCGCGAAGTGGTCGGCGTCGATCCCGTTCGGGATCACGTCGTAGGCGTAGGGGTAGTAGGGCGCCAGCGACCCGATGCACGCCTCGGACACGCAGATGCGGCCGTCGAGGCGCTCGATCCAGGGGCGCGTCCACTCGGCCAGGATGTCCATCCCCAGCGTCTGAGGGAAGACGCTGTGGAACGTCGCGACGACGACCGTCTCGTCCGGGGCGTTCGCGATCGCCCACGCCGGGAACGGTGGATTGTACGGGGCGTGGACGTGAATCACGTCGAAGCCGCGGCTGCGGAAGAGCGCGCCGAGGCGCCGACCCATCATCGGCCACAGCGTGTGCAGGGTCTGGGCGTTGTTGCCCCACTTGGGTACCCAGAGCGGGAACGCCGCGCCGAGGTGGACGATCTCGAACGTCGGCTCCGGCACCTGCATCGCGTCGTCCTCCACCGGCGGGGTCCGCAGGAGCCGCCCGGTGATCACCGTGACGTCGTGCCCGCGGGCCTCGAGGCCGCGCGCCTGGCCGTCAACGTGTTCGGTGATCCCACCCAGCGAGGGGTAATAGAAGTCGGTCACGATGGCGATCCGCACCGGCTCGTGATCTTAACCAGCGTACCGGCGTTGGCACTCTCGGCCCCAGTGTGCCAGAACGCCTCCGGTATACTTGACTTGCATGCCGATCTACGAGTACCGCTGCCAGAACGACCATCGGTTCGAGGTGCTGCAGAAGTT
>DASQXS010000392.1:0-7119 GCA_035639615.1 Gaiellales bacterium
AGTCCCCCGGCTCGCACCCGACCCCAAACAGGAACACGTCCGAGTAGCGGAAGAAGTTGCCGGTGCCGTGCTTCTCGCGCAGCAGGTCGTAGAAGAGCGTGATCGTGCCGCAGATCAGGTTCGAGCAGCCGACCGCGTCCATCGGCTGGGCCAGGATCACACCCAGCCGGTCGTCCGGCCGCCACCCGCCCGGCCAGAGCGCCGAGAGCGGCTCCGACGAGCCGTTCCGCTCGACCCGGAAGTCCTCTGCCGCGAGCGCGTACGAGCTGTGCACGGCGCCATCCTACCCGCGGCTGCGCGCGGTCGGTACGATCGCGGGCGGCCATGGCCGTCTTCCTCCTCGGCGGCGGCGCAGCCGTTGTCGGGCTTGTGGTCGCCCTGCTCTTCGCCTCAAGCGCGCGCCGGTACGGGGCCGTGCTGCTCCTCGGCCTCGCGGAGGAGCTTGACCCAATCCCGATCGACGCAGGAGTGGCGCACGCCTGGGCGGCCCTGCGTCTCGCCCTGCGCGACCAGAGCACCCCGATGCCGTTGAACGACTCATAGATCGCCGCGACGGCGATCGCCCACCGCATCCCGGTCGTCTCGCAAGACAGCGACTGCGACCGCGTTCCCGACCTTCAGGTTATTCGGGTCTGACCGGCGGGCGACAGGGCCACGACCCGGCTCCGCGCTGGTAGCCTGACCAACCGTGCCCGAACGGCCGGCCGCGCTCACACACGACGCCCTGTTCGAGCTCGCGGGCGAGGCGGCGTTCGATCGCGCGCTGCGCTACGCGGCCGAGGGCCGCGTGCGAGACCTGGCGATCTCGTCGGACTCGGCGCAGGCGAAAGTCGACGGGGCGCGGACGTACACCGTCCGGCTCGATACATCGGGCTACGACCTGACAGCCGAATGCGACTGCCCGGCCGCCGCCGACGCCGACATGTGCAAGCACGCCGTCGCCGTCGGGCTGGCGTGGCTGGGCGAGGCTGGCGCGCCTGAGGAGGCCGACGAGCGGCCGGACGAGCTCCGGGCCTATCTCCGGGCCGCCCCGCCGGAGCGGCTCGTCGACCTCGTCCTCGACCTGGCGGCGCGCGACCCGGGCGCCCTCCTTCGCCTGTGCACGGAGGCGGCCGCGGCCGCCGGGACGGTCGACGTCGCCGCGCTCCGCAAGGAGCTCACCCGGGCGATCGCCATTCGCGGCTTCGTCGACTACCGCGACGCCGCCGATTACGCCGACGGGGTCGACGCGGCCCTGGGCGCGCTCGACGCCCTGCTCGCCGCGGGCCAGCCTGCCCCGGTGGTCACGCTCGCCGAGCACGCAATGGCCCGGCTCGAGACGGCCCGGAACCGGATCGACGACTCCGGCGGCGAGATCACCTACCTGGCCGGCCGGCTCCGCGACCAGCACCTCGAGGCCTGCCGGCGGGGCGCGGCCGAGCCCAGCGGCGCTGGCGAAGCGGCTCTTCCAGATCGGGCTTCGCTCCGATCTCGACTGGTTCCGGGACGCGCCCGAGCGGTACGCCGACGTGCTCGGCGACAGGGGCCTCGCCGCCTACCGGCGGCTGGCGGAGGAGGAGTGGGCGCGGGTGGAGCCCCTCGCGCCCGACTCGGAGCGGCGCTTCTTCGCCTCCGACCACGATCGGTTCGCGATCACGAAGCTGATGGAGTCGCTCGCCCGGGCGTGCGGCGACGTCGAAGGGTTGGTCGAGGTGATGGCGCGCGACCTCTCGTCCTCCCATGCGTTCGTCCGCATCGGCGCGGCGCGCCTCGAGGCGGGACGCAACGACGACGCTCTGGACTGGATCGAGCGCGGCCTCAACGCGTACGGTGCGGCCGAGAATCCGCGGCTGCGGGAGCTCGCCGTCGCGGAGTACCGCCGTCGCGGCGAGCCGGAGCGGGCGGTCGCGCTGGCGCTCCGTTCCTTCGACGAGAAGCCGCGCTCGGGCGGCTATGCCGAGCTGCGATCCGCCGCCGAGGGAAGGCCCGAGTGGCCCGAGCTGCGAGCGCGGGCGCTCGCGGCGCTTTCGGGCGACGACCTCATCTGGGCGCATCTGATCGACGGCGACCCGGAGGCGGCCTGGCTCGAGGCAATGCACGGCGGCGCGTCGGGGATGACGTGGATGGAGCTCGCCGAGAGGCGCCGCGCCACGCATCCCGACGACGCGCTCCCCATCTACCGGCGGGCGCTCGAGCGCGATCTCCAGCACGCCGACGCGCGCGCCTACCAGGAGGTCGTCAACCGCTTGAAGGAGATCCGCACCTGCCTCGAGCTCGCCGAGCGCGAGCACGAGTTCGAGGAGGAAGTGTCGGGGGTCCGGGCCGAGGACCGGCGCCGGCCGAACCTGATGGCGCTCCTCGACGCGCAGGGCTGGTAGACCCCCGCGAGTAGGGCCTCCAGGTGCGTTCGAGAGCCGGCGCTGGGTACAGAAACGGACGGGATGTCGGTGTCTGATGCAGCTCATCTTCGGCTCGGGTTGGCGTACGACGACGTCCTGATCGTTCCCCGCCGCTCGCCGGTGCGGTCCCGCGCCGAGGTGTCCACCAGGACCCGATTCACGCGCCGGATCGAGCTGGCGCTCCCGATAGTGTCGGCGAACATGGACACGGTGACGGAGTCGGCGATGGCGATCGCGCTCGCGCGGCTCGGCGGGATCGGCGTCATCCACCGCTTTCTGCCGGTCGAGCGTCAGGCGGCGGAGATCGCACGCGTGAAGCGGTTCCTCAACTATGTGATCGACGAGCCGTACACGATCGCGCCGACGCGGTCGCTCGCGGAGGCGCGTGCCGAGGCAGAGCGGCGCGGTGTCACGGGTCTCGTCGTCGCCGACGAGGACGGTTCGCTGCTCGGCCTCCTGACGGCGCGGGACGTGCGCGGTGAGCCGGACGAGCGGCTCGTCCGCGAGGCGATGACGCCGCGGGAGCGGCTCGTCACCGCAGCACCCGGGGTGAGCCTCGAGGAGGCGGCGCGGCTGATGCACGCCCACCGTGTCGAGAAGCTGCCGTTGGTCACCGGCGCACGGCTCACAGGGTTGATCACGCTTCGCGACGTCGACCTGCGCAGCCGCCTGCCGGCCGCGACGCGGGACGAGCGCGGCCGGCTCCGCGTCGCCGGCGCCGTCGGCGTCCGCGGCGACACGCTCGAGCGGGCGCAGGCGTTGCTCGCCGCCGGCTGCGACGCGCTCGTGCTCGATATCGCGCACGGCCACGCCGACCATGCCCTCGAGGCCCTGCGGGAGCTCAAGGGCGAATGGCCGCAGGTGGAGGTGGTCGCCGGCAACGTCGCCACCGCCGACGGTGTTCGCGACCTGGTCGCGGCCGGGGCCGACGCCGTTAAGGCCGGGATCGGCCCCGGTTTCGTGTGCACGACGAGGATCGTCGCCGGCGCGGGCGTACCGCAGCTCACCTGCGTGCTCGACTGCTCTGGCGCGGCGGCGGAGGCGGAGGTGCCGCTGACCGCCGACGGCGGCATCCGCCGCCCGGCGGACGTCGCGAAGGCGATCGCGGCCGGCGCCGACACGGTGATGGTCGGCAGCGTCCTCGCCGGCACGCGCGAGACGCCCGGCCGCGTCGTCCAGCGGGGCGGCCGCCGCTACAAGGTCTACCGAGGCATGGCGTCGCGCGAGGCCGCCGAGACACGCCTCGGCCTCGATGGGCGCGAAGAGGCGCTCGACCAGTACGTGCCCGAGGGGGTTGAGCGAGTGGCGCCGCTGAAGGAGTCGGTGGACGAGGTGATCGGCGAGCTCGCCGGCGGCCTGCGGAGTGGCATCAGCTACGTCGGCGCCCGCGACCTCCACGAATTCAAGGCGCGGGCGGAGTTCATCCGCATCACGGCCGCAGGCAAGCAAGAGTCGGAGCCCGGCGGTGAGATCGACGCCTGAGGAATACACGTTCGAGGATGCCGGAGGCATTCCGAACTCGCGGCTCCCGGTGCTCGTCTACCGCGCGGTCGCAGGCGTCTCCGCGCCGAGAGAATGCGAGGCGCTCTTCGCCCGCAACTGCTGGCTCGGGGCCTGGGTGGACGGGATCTATCCGTTCCACCACTTCCACTCGACCGCGCATGAGGTGCTGGGCGTCGTCGCAGGCAGTGCATCCGTGATCCTCGGGGGCCCGAGTGGCCGCCCCTTCGAGGTCGGGAGCGGCGATGTCCTCGTGCTCCCGGCGGGCACCGGCCATTGCAACGCGGGTTCGAGCGCCGATCTGCTCGTGGTCGGCGCCTATCCCAACGGGATGCGCTGGGACCTGCGCCGCGGCGACCCGAGCGAGCGCGACGAGGTGCTCGCCAACATCGAGGCCGTGCCGCTGCCGGACGCCGACCCGGTCCAGGGGCCGGGCGGACCGCTCGTCGACGCCTGGCGCCGCTAGCGAACCGCCTCGACTGGGTATAGAAGCCGCATGGACACGATCGTCGTCGGCTTCGACGGCTCCGAGGCGTCAGGGCGGGCGCTGGAGCAGGCCGCGGACCTCGCCGAACCACTGTCGGCGCGGCTGGTGGTCGTGAGCGTCGAGCGCTCGTCACGCGTGCCGGTCGCCGTCCCGGTGGCCGAGCCCGAGACGGTGGTCGTGCCGAGCCCGATCGCCGGCGCGCCGTCGGCAGGCCGGCCGGTGCCGCTGCAGGTGCCGCAGGGGCCGGAGCCGGAGCACCTTGCGCAGCAGCGCCTCGAGCAGGCACGGATGACGCTGGCCCGCCGGCGGGTGGAGGCGGAGTACGTCGCGGCGGTCGGCCCAGCCGCCGACCGGCTGCTCGAGGTGGCCGACGAGCGCAACGCCGATCTGCTCGTGGTCGGAAGCCGCGAGCACGGCCTGCTAGAGCGGCTGCTTGACCGGCCGGTCGATGAGGCCGTCGCGCGGCGCGCCAAGAGAAACGTGCTGCTCGTGCGTTGAGGCTTCGCCCTACGCCGGCGGGCCGCCAGGCGTATACCGCCGTACACGCCCCCACGTGTCCTGCGTTCCCCAGATCCCGGCCCGCAGGCACTCGAGCTGGACGATCTGGGAGTGGTCGACGAACAGGTTCACCTCCGGGCCGTACGTCTTCACGTACCAGGTGAACACCTCCGGCTCGGCAGCCTCGAACATGACGTTCTCGAGCCCGAGCTCTGCCGCGAAGCGGGCGGCGACGTCGGTGCGCCACTCGCGCACCTGCTCGGTGATCCCCTCCGACTCGATCATGATCATGTGCGCGCCCGCCTCGAGGTGGCGCTTGGCCAGCTCGATCGCGGCGCCGGGATCGCGCGTCCCCTCCGCCTCGAGTGCCTCCACGGTGGAGGCGCCGCCGGCGCCGAACTGGATCCCCACCTCGGGTTTCGCCTTGAGCCCGGCCTCCTGCACCCGCCGAGTGAGGGCGACGAGGTCGTCAACGGGCAGGGTGACGAAGCCGCTCGAGATCTCGACCAGGTCGAAGCCGAGCTCGGCGCACTCGGCCAGGTAGCGGTCGACCGCGTCCGCGCCCTGGGTGAGGACGTACTCGAGGAAGCCGCCGGTCGACACCTCCACCTGGTGGCGGTGGCAGAGGTCGTTCAGCTCGCGCACGGCCGGGCGCGGCATCAGGCTGAAGGAGCCGCCGGCGTACTTGAGCGTGTCGACATAGGCGCCCATTGTCTCGAGGACGTCCTCGAGGTAGCGCCGCCCGACGACGCTGTAGTAGGGGCCGCGGATCTCCGTGACGCCGCGCCGGCGCGGCTTCGGCTCGCGCTCGTTCATGCGCAGGAAGGAGAAGGCGCGCTCGTCTGCCATCACGCCGCTCTTACCCGTTCCAGGAGCGCGCAAAGCTCGGCCGCCTCGACCTCCTCCAGCCGCTCGACCGCCTCCGCCAGCCCGGCCGGGGCGCGCCCGCCCGCCAGCAGCTCGAACTTCGCGAGCGCATCGTCCCACCCCATCGGCCGGGTGCGGAAGCCGAGGTAGTCGGCCTTTTCGGCCGTGAGCTCGCGGCCGTCGCGAAGGACGATCCGAAGCCGGCAGGCGTGCTCGGCCGGGAAGCGGGCGCTGAGGTCGGCGGCGGGGCGGACACCGACGCGCCGGATGAGCGCCTGCACGTCGGCGGCTGCGATCCGCTCCGGCGCGTACTGCGCCGGCAGCACCTGCCCGTCGAGGAGCGCCACCGCGAGCAGGTAGGGGAGGGAGTGGTCGGCCTCCTCCTTGGTGCGCACGTCGGTCTTCGCGCCCTCGGCCCCGCCGCCGATGATGTCGAAAGCGACCTGGAAGACCTCGGCCTCGACCCGCTCCACCTGGGCGGGGTCGAGCGCGTGCTCCTCCCGCAGCTCGAGCGCCGCCTCGAGCGCCGACTGGGAGTGGATCTCGGCGTTGAAGCGCTTCAAGAACGTCTCCCGGACGCGCTCGAGGTCCTCCCGCTCCCAGTCGATCTCGAACGGCCCCACGATCGTGTCCTCGAACCCCTTGGCGCCTTCGAACACCGCCCGCGGGCCCGTGATCCCGCGCCGGGCGAGGAGGGCGGCGTGGACGGCGCCGAAGGCGGCGGCCGGGTAGGCGAGCCCCTTCCAATGCGAGAGGGCGCCGGTGCGGGTGACGCGAAGCGCGTTCAGGGACGTGCCGGCGATCGCGACCGCGTTCGCGATCTCTCCCGCGTCGAGCCGGAGCGCCTTGGCGACGGCCGCCGCGGCCGCGTAGGCCCCCTGGACGGTGTGGTCAAAGCCCCGGTCGCGCACCGGGGCCTCGTCGGAGAGCCGGCACTGCACCTGGTAGGCGACGGCCAGCGCCACGAGCAGCTCGCGGCCGGTGGCGCCCGCGAGCTCGGCCGCGGCCAGCACCGGCGCCAGGTTGTCGCTGGGGTGGCAGGTCTCGCCAGGGGCGAAGTAGGAGTCGTTGAAGTCGAGGTAGCGTACGAGCGCACCGTTCGCGAATGCGGCCCTGTCGGGCGCCGTCCGGCCGCCGCCGATCAGCGTTGCGAGCGGCGCGCCGCCGAGCTCCTCGGTGTGCTCGCGGACGGCGCGCATCGGCCCGGCATCCGTGGCGCCGATCGCGCAGCCGAGCGCGTCGAGGACACGCAGCTTGAGCTGCGCCAGCGCCTCCGGCGAGAGGTCGCGGAACAGCGCCCGCTCGACGAATGCGGCGAGCCGCTCCGCAGCCGTCACGTCAGCGCTCGTACGTCCCGACCAGCTCGGCGGCGCCCAGCGTGTCGGCCGG
>DASQXS010000393.1:0-4252 GCA_035639615.1 Gaiellales bacterium
CGGGCACGAGTGCGCCCATATCGACTGCAGCGTCCCCGCGTCCGTGGCTGCCTCCCCCCTCCGCGGGCACACGATTCCGGACCTGCGCAAGCCCGGTGCTCGGCCGAGCGTCCGTGGAAAGTTCCTCTTTGTCGGTGACGAGAAGCTCTACGTCAGGGGCGTGACGTACGGGGCATTCCAGCCCGATTCGGCCGGTCGGGAGTACCACGACCTGGAAGCGATCAACCGGGACTTCTCGCTGATGGTCGAGTCGGGCATCAACGCCGTCCGCATTCCGCACACCACGCCGCCAAGGGCCCTGCTCGACGCGGCCGAGAGCCATGGCCTGAAGGTCATGGTCGGCCTTTCCGCCGACCAGTACGCGGGATATCTGGCCGATCGTCGGGATGTACGGGATCTCGAGCGCATCGTCCGGGACAAGGTCGCCGCTGTCGCCGGCCACCCGGCGATCCTGTGCTACGCGCTCGGCAACGAGATCCAGGCTTCGCTCGCCCGTTGGCTTGGCAGGAGAACGGTCGAGCGCTACCTCGAGCGGCTGTGCGACGGCGTCAAGGTCGAGGATCCCAATGCGCTCGTGACATACGTTAACTATCCGACCACGGAGTATCTCGACCTTCCGTTTCTCGATCTGGTTTCGTTCAACGTGTACCTCGAGAAGCGGGACCGCCTCGAGGCCTACCTTGCACGGCTCCACAACCTCGCCGGTGACCGGCCGCTGCTGATGAGCGAGATCGGTCTCGACGCGCTTCGCAACGGCGAGGACGTGCAGGCCAGCGCGCTCGACTGGCAGATCCGCCAGACATTTGCGTCAGGCTGCGCGGGCGCGTTCGTCTTCTCGTGGACCGACGAGTGGTTCCGCGCCGGAGCGTACGTCGACGATTGGGCGTTTGGTGTGACGCGCTCCGACCGGACGCCGAAGCCGGCGTTGGCCGCGGTCACCTCGGCCTTCGCGGCCGTGCCGTTCGCCGCCGAACGTGCATGGCCGCGAGTGTCGGTGGTGGTCTGCACGTTCAACGGCGGCCGAACACTGCGGGCGACCCTGGAGGGGATCGAGCGCCTGGAGTACCCAACGCTCGAGGTCATCGTCGTCGACGACGGGTCGACAGACGACACTGCTGCGGTCGCGGCCCAGTTCGACGTGCGCCTCATCAGCACACCGAATGCAGGGCTGGGAAGCGCACGGAACATCGGCGCCGCCGCCGCGACCGGGGAGATCGTCGCGTACCTGGACGATGACGCGTGGCCGGACCCGCACTGGGTGCAGTACCTGGCGGACACGTTCGAGCGGACGGGAAGCGGCGCGGTCGGCGGACCGAACATTCCGCCCACCGGCGTGGGCACGATCGCCGAGAGCGTCGCCCATTCGCCGGGCGGGCCGATCCACGTTCTCGTCTCTGACACCGAGGCGGAGCACATTCCCGGCTGCAACTTCGCGATCCGGAGGGGCGTGCTGGAGGAGCTCGGCGGGTTCGACCCGCAGTTCCACGCGGCCGGCGACGACGTCGATCTCTGCTGGCGTCTGCAGGAAGCCGGTCGGCGGATCGAATTCAACCCGGGGGCGATGGTGTGGCATCACCGCCGGAACTCGCTCTTGGCCTACTGGCGGCAGCAACGCGGGTACGGCCGTGCCGAGGCCCTGCTCGAGCGCAAGTGGCCGCACCGGTACAACGCCGCGGGTCACGTGAGCTGGGGTGGTCTCGTATACGGGAACACGTTCGCCCGCCTGCTCGGCTTTCGACGCAGTCGGATCTACAGCGGCGTCTGGGGCGCCGCGCCGTTTCAGTCGCTCTACCAGGCCACGCCGAGCATGCTTGACTCGCTCGCGCGGCTTCCTGAGTGGTATCTCGTGATCGGTGCGCTGGCCTGCCTGTCCGCGCTCGCGTTGATCTGGCCACCGCTGCTCTATGTCGTTCCGGTGCTCGGAGTTGCCGTGCTCCTCCCGGTCGGGGATGCCGTATACAGCGGGCTGCGGACGCGGTTCGGCCGGCGCCGCGCCCGCGAGCTTTGGCGACTTCGCGCAGTCACGTCGTTCTTGCATCTGACCCAGCCGCTCGCCCGCCTCGTCGGCCGGATCGGGCACGGCCTGGTCCCGTGGCGACGACGGCGGCCTGCCGGGCTCGCCCTTCCCCGCCGGCGCGAGCTCGCGATCTGGGTCGAGGAATGGCGGCTGCCCGAGGACCGCGTCTCCGACGTCGCGACCGCTCTCCGCCGGACGGGCCTCGCCGTTCGGTCGGGCGGCGCGTATGACCAGTGGGACGTGGAGGTCGGGGGCGGCATGTTCGGTGCCGCGCGGGTCTTGGTGGCGGTCGAGGACCACGGAGCGGGAGCGCAGCTCGTTCGCTACCGCATCACTCCGCGGTACTCACGCGCTGCGACCTCGGTCGCGCTGGCGCTATTCGGGCTGGCGGTGGCCGCTGCGTTCGAGCCGGCATGGATCGCCGCCGTGCTGATCGGCGCGATGTCGGCCGCATGTCTTGCCCGGAGCGTGCTGGAATGCGCCGTTGCATCCGCCGCCGCTCGGGCCTGCTTCCCAAGTCAAGAAGACGGAAGCGCCGGGCCGGGGGAGGCCCGAGCAGGGGCGGCGGTGAGCTCTCCCGAGGTGACGCTCCATGGATTACGCGCGCCGATCACACCATGACGGCCGTCGTCTGTCTCGGAGCGGGTGCGCTCGACTATCCGGGGGCGAAGGGCGGTGGCCACACCTGGGTCTATCTCAACTGGGCCCTGGGCCTGCGGGCGCTGGGATGCCGGGTGATCTGGCTCGAAAGCGTGCCGCCTCGCACCTCGTCTGACGTGACCTTCGAGCGGCTCACCATGCTCAGGCGGTTCCTCGAGCCCTACGGCTTTGAGGAGTTTGCGCTCGCGCCATCAAACGGCGAGCCGCTGGCGCGCCGACTGGCCGACCAGTGCCTGAGCTCCGCCGATGTGGCGGCGGGGGCGGATCTGCTCCTCGACCTCCGGCACAATCGTGCGCCGGCCGAGGTCGATGCGTTTTCCCGGACGGCCTTCGTCGATATCGATCCCGGCCTGCTCCAGCTGTGGATCGAGGCCGGAGAGACGAGCGGCGCCGCATACGATCTCTACTTCACGATCGGGGAGACAGTCGGTACCCCGGGCGCCCGGTTCCCCGACGGTGGACGGACGTGGATCCACACGCCGCCGCCGGTGTTTCTCGAGGAATGGACGGTGGCGCCGTCGGCGCCGGGAGCGGCGTACACGACCGTGACACATCTGTACCACGGAACGGTCGAGATCAACGGCCAGGAGTTCGAGAACGACAAGCGGACGGCGTTGCTCGAGTACCTCGATCTCCCGTCCCACACGCCGCAGCGGCTCGAGCTCGCCCTCTGCCTCGGAACCGATGACGCACACGACGGCCCGCTCTTCGAACGGGCCGGATGGCGCGTGCGCGACGCATGGGATCTGACCGCGACTCCGCAGGACTACGCCGCCTATATCCGGACATCGCGGGGCGAGTTCAGTTGCGCGAAGCCGTCGTGCCTGCTCCTTGAGAACGCGTGGATCAGCGACCGTACGATCTGCTACCTCGCGAGCGGCAAGCCTGCCGTTGTCCAGTACACGGGCACCAGCAGGTTCCTCCCGGATGCGGAAGGGCTCTTCAGATTCCGGACCGTTGATGAGGCTGCGGCGATGCTCGAGGCATCGGAGTCGGACTACGAGCGGCAGTCCCGAGCCGCGCGCGCCCTCGCCGAGGCGCATTTCGACGCGCGCAAGGTGGTGGGGCGGGTGCTGGAGCGAGCTCTGCCGTGATGACGGGACTTCGGCTGTGGGAGCGGCTGCTGGGCGAGGCACGTGCGTACCGACGCCACATCGGCGGCCTCTTCATCCTCAGTCTGCTCTCGAGCGTGTTCGCGCTCCTGACGCCGCTTCCGCTCAAGATCGCCGTCGACAGCGTCGTCGGCTCGCAGCCGCTCCCCGGATTCATCGCCGTTCTCGTGCCGGCGAGTTTGAGTCATTCACAGACGGGCGTTCTGCTGGTCGCGGCAGGGCTCTTCGTCCTGATCTCCCTCCTGAAGCAGCTCCAGCAGTTCGGCAGCCTGGTGCTGACCACATACATCGGCGAGAAGCTGCTCCTCGAGTTTCGCAGTCGCCTCTTTGCGCATGCGGAACGCCTCTCGCTCGCGTATCACGATTCGAGGGGAACGGCGGATTCGACATACCGGATCCAGTACGACGCCACAGCCATCCAGAGCATCGCCGTGACCGGGTTGATCCCCTTCTTCACCGCACT
>DASQXS010000394.1:0-22982 GCA_035639615.1 Gaiellales bacterium
GCTGGGTAGCAGATCGCTCCCGAACGTCGCAAGGCAGAGCCTTGCGACTGCTGCGGTGTCCTCGGTCGCGCCAATAGGTTCACTATTGGCGCTCCCTGCGTCCTAGCATCGCGTGCTTTTCGCTCGCCATCGACGCCAGCAGCGTTACCGGACGACCCACTTGCCGTCAGGCGCTCTGCCGATTTGACGGATGGGGCTTCGGCAGCGCCGTGCCGCCTGCCGGCCTATCCGCAGCCAGAGTTGTCGCCGCAGTCGCGGCAGGTGTAGCAGGCGCCCGTCCGCACCTTGCGGCCACCGCACTTGGCGCACTCCACCGCGTCCTCCCAGGCGTTGAAGAGGGCGGTCTGGCCGGCGTTCGGCGCGGGCGGGTCGGCCGGTGCCGAGGCGTGGCCGTTGCCGTTTGCGAGCTGCTCGCGCAGCGCCTGGCTCATGATGCCGAGCTCGGCCTGCGTCTCGGAGTCGAGGAAGCGCTTGCCCATCCAGCGGAAGATGTAGTCGGGAATCGACTTGGCGATGCGGATGTCGGGGTCGTTGGTGATGCCCGACGGCTCGAACCGCATATGCGCGAACTTCGACACGAACACCTCGAGCGGGACGCCGTACTGCATCCCCACGGAGACCGCGATCATGAACGCGTTCATGAGGCCGGCGAGGGTCGTTCCCTCCTTGGCGATGTCGACGAAGATGTCGCCAGGGTCGCCCTCCGGGAACAGGCCGACGTGGATGTAGCCCTCGTACTCGCCGACCTGGAACTTGCGGCCGATCTCCTGCCGCTCGATCGGCATCATCCGCCGGGTCGGCTTCGCCGCGATCAGCTGCTCGGCGCCCTTGGTCTGGAGCGGCTGGGCGACCTTGCAGCCGTCGCGGTAGATGGCGATCGCCTTCACGCCCATCTTCCAGGCGTCCATGTAGAGCTGGGCGATGTCGTCGACGGTGACCTCGGTGGGGACGTTTACCGTCTTCGAGATGGCGCCGCTCACGAACGGCTGCACGGCGGCCATCATCTTCACGTGGCCCATGTAGTGGATGGCGCGGTCGCCGACGGCGACGTCGAACACCGGCAGGTGCTCGCCCTTGAACCCCGGCGCGCCGACCACGGTGTTGTGCTCGTTCACGTGGGCGACGATCTGGTCGATCTCGTGCGGCGCGTAGCCGAGCCTCTGGAGCGCGGTGGGCACCGTCTGGTTCGTGATCGTGATGTCGCCGCCGCCCACGAGCCGCTTGGACTTGACGAGTGAGAAGTCCGGCTCGATGCCGGTGGTGTCGCAATCCATCATGAACGAGATGGTCCCTGTGGGCGCAATGACCACGGCCTGCGCGTTTCGGTAGCCGTGCTCCTCGCCCAGGGCGAGTGCCTCGTCCCAGGCCTGACGTGCAGCGGTGCGCATCTCGCCGGGGACGAGGTCGCCGTCGATGTTGCCGACCGCGGCGCGGTGCTTGCGGATGACGCGGAGCATCGCGTCGGCGTTCGGCGGATAGTCGTCGAACGCGCCGACGCGGGACGCCATCTCGGCCGACTTGCGATACGCGCGCCCGGTCATGATCGCCGAGATCGCGGCCGCGTAGGCGCGGCCCTCGTCGGAGTCGTACGCTAGGCCGCGCGCCATGAGAAGCGCGCCCAGGTTGGCGAAGCCGAGCCCGAGCTGGCGCATCGCCTTGGCGTTGCGGGTGATCTCCTCGGTCGGATAGCTCGAGTTCCCGACCAGGATCTCCTGGGCCATGAAGATGACGTCCACGGCCCGCTCGAATGCCTCGACCTTGAACTCGCCGGAGCCCGGGTCGCGGAATTGCAGAAGGTTCAGGCTGGCAAGGTTACATGCAGAGTTATCAACATGTAGATACTCAGAGCACGGGTTGCTGGCGTTGATCCGCCCGCTGGCCGGGCACGTGTGCCAGTCGTTCATGGTCGTGTCGTAGTGCATGCCGGGATCGGCGCACTTCCAGGCCGCCTCGGCGATCTGGTGCATCAGGTCGCGCGCGCGCACGGTCTTCACGACCGAGCCGTCGGTCCGGGCGGTCAGCTCCCAGTCCTCGTCGTCGAGGACGGCGCGCATGAACTCGTCGGTGACGCGGACGGAGTTGTTGGCGTTCTGGTACTGGATCGAGGCCCAGTCGGGCGAGTCGAGGCTCATGTCGTACCCGGCCGCCTGCAGCACTCTGGCCTTCTCCTCCTCGTGCTGCTTACACCAGATGAACTCCTCGATGTCGGGGTGGTCGACGTTCAGGACGACCATCTTGGCCGCCCGGCGCGTCTTCCCGCCCGACTTGATCGTGCCGGCCGAGGCGTCGGCGCCGCGCATGAAGGAGACGGGACCCGAGGCGTAGCCGCCCTTCGAGAGCTGCTCCTTCGAGGAGCGCAACTTGGAGAGGTTGATGCCCGATCCGGAGCCGCCGCGGAAGACGAGCCCCTCCTTCCGGATCCAGTCCAGGATCGACTCCATCGAGTCCTCGACGGAGAGGATGAAGCAGTTATGGACAGCCACGTTGTTCGTCAGGTACTCGCCTGACTCAGTCTGGATGTCATAGACCTCCTCGACGCCAACGGGCTCGATCGAGACGACCTCCTCCTCACGCACATCCGAATCAGGCTGGTACGTCGGCATGGGGTCGAGCGTCGACCCGCCGCCCACTGCCACTGCCATTGCCACGCGCTCGGCGGCTGCCATCCGGTTCGGGTAGTGATGCATGCGCATCCCCGGCCGGAGCTCGTCCACCCGCAGCCATGACGGGTCCGTCCCGCGCTCGTGTACGGCCTTGACGACGTGATCCGGGGTCGCCTCGACGAAGCTGCCGTTCCGCAGCGTGATGCGCCATACCGGCTTGCGGCCGTTCGCCTTCACCGCGGCGACGCGCGTCGTCCCGGACGAGTCGTACACCTCGCGGCCGATCTGCTCGCCATCGACGAGTTCGCCAATCGGCACCATGCCATCCGGCGTCGAGATCAGCGCGCGGTACGGCTGGCACGCCGAGCATTGCGGGCTCTCCTCGAAGCCGACGTTGAACCAGACGGGCGAGTTGAACGCCACCATCTGATGCAGCAGGATGTGCGTCAGCTCCGCCGCGAACGTCTCTGCCTCCTCCTCGTCGGCGAAGTAGCCGTCCTTCCTGCCCCACGCGGTGATCGTGTCGACGACGCGGCCGATCATCTGCTTCACCGACCGCTCGCGCTCGGGTGAGGTCAGCTTCCCGCGGAAGTACTTCTGGGCGACGATGTTGGTGGCCGTCTGGCTCCAGAAGGTCGGGAACTCGACGCCCTTCTGCTCGAACGACGGCCCGTCTTTGCCGGGGATGAGCGCGTCGCGCGTCTCCCACTCGACGGTGTCGAAGGGGTGCGTCTCCGGGGTCGTGAAGTAGCGCGGAACGCCGATGCGCACGTCCTCCCTGCCCTGGGTCACCCGCGTCTCCGCATGCTTCACGTCCATTGCCATGCCGCGTCCCTCCTCGTCGTCCGTCCACGCATACTATCGAACAGATGTTCGCCTGACCGCCGCCTTGCGGGCGCGCGGCCGCTTGGCCTTCTTACCCTCGAGCTGGGCGAGCTCGCGCTCGAACTCGTCCACGTCCTGGAAGTCCCGGTAGACCGACGCGAAGCGCACGTAGGCCACCCGGTCGAGGTCGCGCAGCACCCGCAGCGCCTCCTCGCCGATGTGGCGAGCCTCGACCTCGTCGCGGACGCCGTTTCGCAACTCGGCCTCGATCCGCACCGCGGCCCGCTCGATCTCGGCCAGCGGCACCGGCCGCTTGACGCATGCGCGCACCAGCCCCGCCATCAGCTTCTGCCGGTCGAACGGCTGCCGCGAACCGTCACGCTTGACGACGTGCAGCGGCGCCTGCTCCACCCGCTCGAACGTCGTCATCCGCTGCCCGCACAGGAGGCACTCGCGCCGGCGGCGGATGGTGCCTTTGCCGGCGACGCGGGTGTCGATCACCTTGGTCTCGCCGTGCTCGCAGTAGGGACAGTTCATCGCGGTCGCTCCAGCTCCCCGTTTCTAGATCTAGTGGGTAGGTCCTGCCTGGCCCCCAACATCTAGTGTGAAGTGTAGTTCGGGGTAGGTATTGTGACCGCAGCATCGGACGGACCTGCGGGACCCGCAGGCCGTGGCCTCGCGATGGCCCGGACGAACGGTCTCGGCCGCTACCGGGCTATGCGTGCACCGCCTGCCCGGGCGGCGCGTACTCGACCTGGGCGGCCTCCCCCAGCGCCTCGATCGCCTCGTCCTGGGTCATGAGGACGCTGGTCTTGAAGCTCCTGAACGCGCCCGTCGACGTGATGGCGATCGCCACCCCGGCGGCGCTGACGTTGCTCGGCGCCTCGATCAGCGCGAACCCGTCCGACTCCCCGAACGCATACCAGAGGTTGTGAAGCTTGCACCCACGCTGCTCCAGCGTCGCCCGAACCGCCTCCTCGCGGTTCTCCTTGGTCTTGATCCACCCCGCCCACGTCTCGGACGAGTAGCTGAACTGGATCATGTAGAGCGGCATCCGCGACCCCCTTCTCGGCGTGCTCCCTGACCTGCGGATCATATCGTGCCGATCGCTGCAACATGCCTCAGCGGCGGAGCTCGGCCAGCGTCAGCGGCAGGCCCTCGGCCAGCCCCACCTCGGCCCGCCAGTGCAGCTCCCGCTCGGCCCGCGAGCAGTCGAGCGCGCTCCGCGAGAGCTCACCGAGCCGGGACGGCCGGTGCTCGAGCGGGATGTCCGTTCCCGCCGCCGCCTGGCACGCCCGCAGGAGGTCGAGGACGTTCGTCTCCTCGCCCGTGCCGATGTTGAACACGGTCTCAGGCCCGGCGTAGTCGAGCGCGGCCAGATTGGCGCGGACGACGTCGCCGACGTACACGTAGTCGCGGGTCTGGAGGCCGTCGCCGAAGACGAGGGGCGTCTCGCCGGACACGAGCTTGCCGAAGAAGATGGCCACCACGCCGGCCTCGCCGTGCGGGTCCTGTCGCGGCCCGTACACGTTGCCGTAGCGGAGGGTCACGTGACGCATCCCGTAGAGGCGGTTGTAGAGCTCGGCGTAGTGCTCGCCGCAGAGCTTCGAGATGCCGTACGGCGCCATGGCGGCGCAGGCCGTCTCCTCGGGCGAGGGGATCCGGTCGACCTCGCCGTAGATGGCGCCGCCGGTCGACGAGAAGACGACCCGCGCGCCCGTGACCCGGGCCGCCTCCAGCACCTCGGCCGTGCCGCGAACGTTCACGTCGGCGTCATGGCCGGGATCGGCGACCGACATCCGCACATCGGCCTGCGCTGCCAGGTGAAACCAGGCACCCGGCTCGAACGACCGGGCCAGCTCTCGTAGCGCGGCCGCGTCGCGGATATCGATCTCGCGGAGATCGGCCCCGGCCGGCACCCGGTCGCGCCGCCCGGATGAGAGGTCGTCGACCACGACGACGGTGTCGCCGCGGGCGAGGAGACCGTCGGCGACGTGGGAACCGATGAACCCGGCCCCGCCCGTGACGATCGCGCGGATGGGCACGGCGCGGGAGGATAGCCCCCGCGCTCATCTGGCTCAGCGCATGCCGGCGTAGTCGTGGCCGGGCCGGAGCGTGCCCCCGGCTGCCGCGACGTAGTCCATGCCGTAGTGGGCGTAGAGCTGAGACTCCTCCTCGGCGGTCAGTTCCGCGTCGGCCTCGACGCCGGGCGCCGCCCGGACCATCGGCTTCGGATACGGCACTCGCAGGGCGCCGTCGTTGACGCGGACAACGCCGGTCAGGGGCACGAGGCTCTTGCGTGACCCGAAGATCCCGCCGCGGACGAGGATGAATTCGCCCTCACCGGTCACGTCGTCGACGTACACGTCCTCGACGGCGCCGATCTTCTCGCCGTCCTCGGCCTTGACGTCCAGGCCGTGCCACTCGTGGGTGTAGATCGGGGAGGGCATCGCGCCTCCTTGGTCGGGTGCTGTCGGGCTGGTACCCGAGCTGGGGGCGGCGGAAACCGCGCCCCTACGCCGCCTGCGTCGCGGCCGGCGCGCCCTCGTCCTCGCGCTGCACCTCGACGGTGTTCTCCCGCGTCAGCACCAACCGCCCGCGGAACGTCCCCTTCCGATCCTTGAAGTCCATCCAGTCCGAGGCGCCGTGCTCGATCACCTGGCGGGCCTCGTCGGCCGTGATCTGGCGCCCCTTGGTCGACTTCCAGATCACGAAACCGCACCCGGGCTCCTTGCGGCTCTTCCAGGACGAGCAGCCGTAGGCGCGGCTGTTCTCGCGGATCTCTCCGTCGCACTTGGGGCAGTCGGCGATCTTCTCGCGCGGGCCGGCCGGCGCGTCGAGGCGGGTGCCGTCCTCCGCCACGAGCTGCACCTGGTTTCCCTCGGCGAGCACGAGCCGGGCGCGGCTGGGCCGGGTCTTGAACCCGTCCAGGAGCTGCGTCTGGCCGTTCTCGAGCAGCTCGCGGGCCTCGGCGGGCGAGATCGACCGGCCCTTCTGCTGCTTCCAGATCACGAACCCGCATCCCGGCTCCTCGCGGCTCTTCCAGGACGAGCATCCGTACGCGAGCCGGTTCTCGCGGATGGTGCCGTCGCAGTTCGGGCACGGCCCGATCTCGGCCCGGAGCGCTCGCACGTCCTCGGAGGAGAGGTCGCGGAAGTAGTCCACGACCCGCGAGGCGAACTCGCGGATGTCGTACATGAACGCATCGCGGGCGCCCCCGCCGTGCTCGATGTCGGCGAGCCGCTTCTCCCACTGGCCGGTGAGCTCGGCGGAGGTGAGGGCGTGGTCGCCCAGGAGGGCGATCGCCTGCCGGCCCTTCGACGTCGCCCGAAGCTGCCTCCCGAGCCGCTCGATGTAGCCGACCCGGAGCAGCTTCTCGATGGTCTCCGCCCGGGTCGCGGGTGTGCCGAGGCCGGCCTCCTTCATCGCCTCGCGGAGCTCCTCGTCCTCGATCTCCTTGCCCGCCGTCTCCATGTCCTTGAGCAGCGACGCCTCCGAGTAGCGCGGCGGCGGCTTGGTCTGCTTCTCGAGCACCTCGGCCGCCTCGCAGCGGCCCTGCTCGCCTTCGTCGACCTTGGGCAGCGCCTGCCGGGGCTCGTCGTCGTCGCCGGCGGGCTCCTCCGCCGCCGCCTCCTCGCCGAAGGCGGCGGCCCGCCAACCGGCCTCGAGCAGGCGCCGGCCGCGGGTACGGAAGCGGTGGCCGCCGGCCTCTGTCACGATCTCGGTGTCCTCGAACCGGGCCTCGGGATGGAAGACGGCCAGGAACCGGCGCACGACGAGCTCGTAGATGCGGGCGTCGTCGCCGGAGAGCTCCTTTCTCGGAAGCTCGCCGGTCGGGATGATGGCATGGTGGTCGTCGACCTTGGCGTCTGCGACGACCCGCGCCAGCGGCAGCACCTCCAGCCCGGCGACGTACACGGCGGCGTCGCGGACCGGCGCCAGCCCGGTCAGGCTGCGGGCGATCGGCTTCAGGGTCGGGATCTGGTCGGACGGCAGAAACTGCGACCGCGTCCGCGGGTAGGTGATGACCGCGCCCGCGGCGGAGCCCTCGTACAGCCGCTGCGCTGCGGCCAGCGTTCGCTGGGCAGAGATGCCGTGGCGGCTGTTGGCGTCGCGCTGGAGGCTCGTCAGGTCATAGAGGAGCGGCGGCCGGGTCTTTCGCTCCGTCCGCTTGACGGTCGCAACCGTTGCCGGGGCGCCGCCGGCTGCGGCGGCCACGGCGTCGGCGACGTCCCGCTCGGAGGTGCGGTCGGCCTTGCCCTCGAACCACCGGCCGGTGTACGTGCGCGGGCCTTCCAGGCCGAACCGGGCGTCGACCTGGAAGTACGTCTCCGGCTGGAAGGCGTCGATGTCGAGGTCGCGGCGGACGATGAGCGCCAGCGTCGGCGTCTGCACCCGCCCGAGCGAGACGACGCCGCCGAGCGCCCGCCCGCGCACCGTCGCGGCCCGGGTGGCGTTCATGCCGACGAGCCAGTCGGCCTCCGACCGCGACCGCGCCGCGGCCTCCAGCGGCTGCATCTCCTCGCCGGGGCGCAGGTGCTCGAATCCTTCCCGGATGGCGTCGCGGGTCATCGACGAGACCCACAGCCGCCGCACCGGCTTCCGAGGGCGGGCCACGTCCATGATGTACGCGAAGATCAGCTCGCCCTCGCGGCCTGCGTCGCACCCGTTTACGATCTCGCCGACGTCGTCACGCCGTATCAGTCGCTTCAGGACGTCCAACTGCTTCTTGTTGCGCGCGTCGGGGCGGAGCTTGAACTCCTCCGGGAGAACGGGCAGGGTCTTGATCGACCACCGCTTGAGGGCCTCGTCGTACTCCTCGGGCTCGGCGAGCTCGACGAGGTGGCCGACGGCCCACGAGACGATCCGGTCGTCCGACTCGAGGTAGCCCTCGTGCTTCTGGAATCCGCCTCCGAGCGCGCGCGCGTAGTCCTGCGCGACGGACGGCTTCTCGGCAATGATCAGCTGCTTCCCCATGTTCGGGGCGGCAGGGTAGCACGGCGTTTGGCGGGCAATTATGCGAGGTCAGACCCCGCGTCACTTTTGTGACACCGGGTTCCGGCCCGTCACGGACCGAGGTGAAACGCCCGACGCATGCTCGCCGCGGAGGCCGCAGCGCCGAGCGGCGGCAGCCCCAGCATCTCCTCCTGGGTGCGAAGGAGCGAGTAGTGCGTGAACGCCGCCGCGCTCGTCGTCCCGGGACTGACCGACGGGGCGACGACGACGGTGTACACGCGGTTTCCCTCGTGGTGGTCGTCCTCGTCGTAGGTGATGAAGAGCGCCGTCCGGCCGGACCGGTACGCCGCCGAGGCGACGATGCGCGGCACCCACCGCGAGAGCCATCCGTCGCCGGTCGAGACGCCGCAGTCGTGCTCGTCCGAGCACAGGTTCGGGGTGATGAAGGCATACGCCGGCAGGCGCCCGGAGCGGAGGTCGGGGATGAGCCGAGCGATCGGGACGTCGCGGCTGCGGCAAGCGGCGGCGACGCTGGTGAAGTAGACGGCGGGGTTGTGACGGGGGGCGTAGTCACCGGCGTTCCGCTGGACGCAGGTGCCCGGCATGCTCTCGGCATACGCCCGCCACGTGGTCTGGGAAAAGATGCTCGCCGCGCCGCTCCGGCAGCCGGCGCCGGGCGAGCAGTCGGACCCATCCAGGCCCTGCGTCGACCCCGAGACGAGGGCGAGGTAGTTGGGGAGCGACGGATGGGTGACGGCGTGGTAGCCGGTCGCAAGCCCGCACCGGCGCGCGAGCGCGTTCAGAAACGGCGAGTGGCCGGCCAGCTGGCTGAAGCCCTTGTTCTCCATCACGATCGTGATCACGTGCGCCCATCGAGCCGGCGCCCCGGCGCCGGTGCACGGGTGGCCCGCGGCGGCGGGCGAGCCGGCCCTCCCGCCGCCGCCCATGCAGCCGGCAGACGCCGTCATGACGGCGAGCGCCACGAGCACCGTTCGCATCGGTGTCATCCCAGATGGGTAGCGCATCCAGATTAGTGTTCGCTCGGATGACGGACGACTCCACCGCCGAGACCGACGTCGAGCGCTGGGCGCGCGAGCACGGCTTCGCGCCGTCCGAGCGCAAGCTTCGGGGCGAGACGCCGCTCCTTCGCGAGGGCATGATGGACGTCGCTACCGATGTCTTCGAGGGCGAGCTGGACGGGCGCCCGGTCGTGGTCTTCGACCTCTATGTCGACGCGCCGGGGCTGCCGGTGCCGGGGGAGACAGGCGTGAATACGACCTCGTTCACCGTCCTTCTCGTCGAGGTGTCCGCGCCCCGGTGGCCGCGCATCACCGTCCACCCGGCCGAGTTCTCGGAGGGCGGATGGCTCGCCCGGATCGTCCGCCGCGACGACCGTCGCGTCCGCCATGTGGGCGCCGAGTTCGACCGGCGCTACCGCATGCGGGTCGCCAACTCGATCCCGGACGACGATGTCGACGCCTTGCTCGAGTCGGACTTCGTCTCGTGGTGCCTCGACCAGCCGGCGCTGATCTTCGACCTCGAGAACAACGTCGACACGGGCGACTCGCTCGTCGTGGCGGCGCCGGGCACCGACGCCGGCGCGGAGACGCTCGACCGGCTGCGCGAGCAGGCGCGATCGCTGGCGGAGCGGTTCGAGGCGGGCGGCTGAGCCCGCCCTGTCATAGCTCGCCTGTCTTGGGGGATCGTGCTGCTGCGACGTCAGGGTGGATGCAGCGTCCGTGGCGGAGGCGAGACCGCGCTCTCGCCGGAGCGCGATGACAGTCCGTCCGATCCCGGCACGAGGGGCCCCGCGGGGGAACCAGGGGTTCCCCCGCGATGCTAAATCCACTTCTTGCGCTTGAAGTAGACGATCTGGGCCACGGTCGTGACGACGATGAGGCCCCACGACCACCAGTAGCCGAACGACCAGCGGAACTCCGGCACGCCGCGCAGGTTCTGGCCGTACAGGCCGACGATGAACGTCGGCAGGAGCAGCACGGATGCGATGACCGTGAGCCGCTTCACGACCTCATTCTGGTCGTTCGCCACCTTGGCCTGGTGGTAGTCGCGCACGCCGGCGATCAGGTCGCGCGCCAACTCGAGGCCCTCGCTGGCGCGGAGGAGCTTGTCGTAGGCGTCCGCGAAGTGGAGCTCGAGGTCGCGCGAGAAGAGCTCGACCCCCTGGGTGTCGATGCGGTTGTCGATGACGCGGCGCACCGCGTCGCGCGTGGGCGAGAGGGTCTGGCGGACGTGGAGGAGGTCGTGACGGAGTGCCGAGAGCCGCGCGCGGACGCGCTCGGGCGGCCACTCCTCGACCTTGTCCTCGAGCTCGTCGATCTCGTCGTTCAGGGCGTCGACCAGGTCGAGATACGCCTCGGCGACCGCGTTCGCCAGCCGGTAGGCGATCATGCCCGAGCTCTCGTCGCGGGCCGCTTCCCGGAGCGGCGAGACGTCGAACGGGTCGTGTCCGGGCGGCGTCTTCCGGGCGGTGACGACCGCCTCGCGCGTCAGCACGAGGTCGATCTCCTGGTAGTAGGTGGCGTCCTCGCCGGGCTCGGGGGCGGGCACGAGGAGGACGCCGAAGACGTAGTCGACGTGTCCCTCGAGCGTCGGCCGCGGCTCGTCGTCGTGCTCTGCCGGCGCGAGGAGCATGTCGAGCGCCCGCGGGTGCAGGTCGCGCGGCGCCGCCCGCTCGAGCGCGTCCCGGTCGGGGTCGAGAAGATCGGTCCAGGTCGCGCCCATCGGCGCGACACACGCTACCGGCGCCTTCGGCCGGAATCGGCTACGTTGGGGGTATGGACGGCGTCCACGATCTGGGCGGGAAGCAGGGGTTCGGACCGGTCGTGCGCGAGGAGAACGAGCCGCCGTTCCACGAGCCCTGGGAGGGCCGCGTCCACGGCATCAACCTGACGTCGGACCACCTCCTGGGGCCGGGCTTCCGGTACGGGATCGAGCGGATGGGCGCGGTCGCCTACCTGACGACCTCCTACTACGAGCACTGGCTGGCGACCATGGAGATCCGCGGGCTCGAGAACGGTGCCTTCACCCGCGCCGAGCTCGACGCAGCGGCCACGCGGATCGCATCCGCTGAGCCGGTGCCCGTGCGATATGACCCCGCCGCCCTGGCGGAGGTGCAGGCAGGGCTGAAGCCGTACCGGCTCGAGGGCCACGAGGGCCCCGAGCCGCGCTACGCGCCCGGCGACCGCGTCACCGTGGTCCGCCGCCTCCCGCCCGGCCA
Organism: Gaiellales bacterium; assembly: GCA_035639615.1. Lineage (GTDB taxonomy): Bacteria > Actinomycetota > Thermoleophilia > Gaiellales > JAICJC01 > JAICJC01. The sequence continues at coordinate 11,623 of DASQXS010000394.1, forward strand.
CACCCGCTGTCCCGGGTATCTCCGCGGCGCGCCGGGCATGGTCGAGCGCGTCCACCGGGCCCGACCGCTCCTTGACGTCTACGAGACGGATGGCGGCCGCGTCGTTCCGCTTCCCTGGTACACGGTCGCGTTCCGCTCACGCGACCTGTGGGCCGACGCCGGGCCCGGCCACACCGTCCTCGTCGATCTGTGGGAGAGTCACCTCGAGCATGAGTGACGAGCACCGCCACGCCCGGCCGAAGTCGCCGCAGGAGCTTCGCACCGCGGCGCTCGAGGCCGTCCTCATCGAGAAGGGGCTCGCGGCCACCGACGCGATCGACGCCGTCGTCGACGCCTTCCAGAACGACATCGGCCCTCGCAACGGGGCGAGGATGGTGGCGCGGGCGTGGGTCGACGAGGCCTATCGCGATCGGCTCCTCGCAAACGCCGCCGCGGCCGCCGCCGAGCTCGGCTACGGCGGGTGGGAGGGGGAGCACCTGCGCTGCGTCGAGAACACGCCCGCCGTCCACAACGTCATCGTCTGCACCCTGTGTTCCTGCTACCCGTGGCCGGTGCTGGGCGTGCCGCCGGTCTGGTACAAGAGCCCGCCCTACCGCTCCCGGGTCGTCCGCGAGCCGCGGGCGGTGCTGCAGGAGCTCGGCCTCGAGCTCGGCGACGACGTGGAGGTCCGCGTCTGGGACTCGAGCGCCGACATGCGTTACATCGTCCTTCCGATGCGGCCCGAGGGCACCGAGGGGATGTCCGAGGAGGAGCTCGCGGACATCGTCACCCGCGACTGCATGATCGGTGTAGCGGTACCGCGGGTGGCGGCGCCGGCGTGATCGACCGCACCGCCGACGAGCCGTTCGCCGAGCCGTGGCAGGCCCGCGCGTTCGCGATGGCCGTCGTCGCGGCCGAGCGGATGGGCGTCGAGTGGGACGAGTTCCGGGACCGGCTGAAGGCGGCGATCGCCGAGAAGCCCGACCAGCCCTACTACGAGTCCTGGCTCGACGCGCTCGAGCGGCTGGTGGAGGAGCAGGCTCCGGCGGGCTGAGATGGAGCAGGCTGCGGGGCGGGCACCGGCGCCCGCCCCGCAGCCGTCGTCCTTACCCGGCGAAGCAGTCGTCGAGGTAGTCGATGCCCTTACCGTCGCAGTTGTGCTCCGGCTTGCTGGATCCCGGGCCGCCCACCTCTTCGCGGCCGTTCGGGTCTGCGCCGAGCGAGTGCACGTAGAGCGGCTCCGGGTTCCCGAACGTGCCCGCGGCGATCTCCACGAACCCGCCGATCCCCTTGCCGCTCCCCACCTGCACGAGGATCGGGCTGCCGTCGGCATTGAAGCCGGTCAGCTGGTAGTTGACGCCGGCGGTGGGCGCATGGGCGTCCTTCGTCGGGTTGAAACAGTCGTGGGCGAACGCCGGCGTGGCGGCGGTCGCAAGCGCGAGCGTGGCGGCCGCGGCCGCGAGCACTCCCTTCCCCCTCACTTCTTGCCTCCTGATTCGAACACGGCGACCAGAGCGGTCGCCACAATCGCAAACGACCATAGGGGTCAATGCCAGGATCCGCAATACGCGGGGAGATAGACACCCCACCGCCCCCACCCGTCCGGATGGCGGTCAGATGCCCGGCCCGTACTTGATCACCGTCACCCGGTTCTGGGCGATCTTGATCTTCGCCCACACGCTGTTATCGGTGTAGCTCGACTCCTGCACGACGTGGCCCGGATCCGCCGTCGCGGTGAGGCGGTACTTGCCGTTGGGGAGCCCTGTGATATCGATCCACTGCAGGTTGGTCGTGTACGGGTAGGAGTCGCCCCAGCCGACCGAGAGGCCCATCGTCGTGGTCAGCGCGTCCGGCTGGTTCGGCGCGCAGCTCGAGCTCCCGTAGTGGGCGGTCTGCGGCGCGCCGGGCAGGGAGAGCCGGTACTTCACGTTGTCGAAGAAGCAGAAGCCCTCTTTGACCAGCGTGCCCACCTTTCGGCCGTTGTCCAGGCGGGACAGGTGGCCGCCCTCGATGTCCTTCGTGTGCCAGTGGTTGTGGCCGTCGCCCGCGTAGAACATGGTGGTCGCGACCGGCGTCGTCGTCGACCCGCCCGACGAGTTGGAAATCCGCTGCACCACCTGCATGTCGGGCGTGGAGGTGTCGGGTCGGGAGCCGACCAGCTCGAGCGGCCCGGCGCCCACGTTCACCATGACCGCGGTGTACCGCAGAAGCCGGTGCCCCGGCATCGTCGTGGTGTCGATCGTGATCGTGCTCAGCTTCGCCATGCCCAGGTCGGGCAGGAGGCTCGAGGCCGCCGCCCCTGGGGCCGCCGCCGCCAGCCATGTCGCCGCGATCGCCGCGGCGCCGATCCACCGTCTCATCGTCGTCCTCCCCGTTCGATCAGCTCGTCCAGCGCGTCCCGCCACGATCCTCCAGCACGGTCCCCGAGTGGAGGGACCCTCGTTGCTCGTGTGCTCCCGGCGCACGCCCTCATGTGGCTGCGACCAGCTCTCGGTAGAGGGCCTCGAACTCCGGCACCACCCGCTCGGCGGTGAAGCGGGCGGCCCGAGCCCGGCCTCGCTCGCCCATCCGCTCCCGCGCGGCCGGGTCGTCGATGAGCCGCCGCATCGCCGCAGACAGCGCGGGAACGTCACCCGCCGCCACCAGCAGCCCATCCTCCCCGTGGGTGATCATGTCGTCATGGCCCCCAGGCGTGGTTCCGATCACGGCCCGGCCCTGGCTCTGAGCCTCGTGAACGACGTTCCCGAGGGGCTCGAACCAGACGGACGGGGCGACGCCGAAGAGCGCCCCCTCCCAGGCGCGCATGACGAGCGCGTGAGGAGCGTCGACGACAACGGTCACCCCGGGCGGGAAGGCCTCGGGCGTATCCCGGGTGCGGGTGCCGAGCATGACGAGCGGCGGCGGCGCCTCGAGCGCCTGCCACGCGGCGAGGAGCACCTCGACCCCCTTCACCCGTCTGAGCGCGCCCACGTAGAGGATGTACGGATCGGCCGGGAGCGGCGCCTCCGCGTCCGCCCGGAGCGGGCCGGTGGGATCACGAAAGTCGGGAATGACCGCCGTCGCCGGCCCGGGCGAGGCGTCGCCCAGAAGATGCTCGCGGGTGACATCTTCGACGAACCGGCTGACGCTGTGGAGCCCGGCCACGCGCCGGCGCAGAAGCCTACGGCCGCCGAGCACGCCGGCCACAGCTGCGGCCCCCTTGGCCCGACCGTAGAAGCCGCCGGCGCAGGCCAGGCACTTCCGCGGGGCCGGGCCTGAGCAGCGCTCCTCGTCCTGCATCAGCGTCCGGACGGCACAGAAGTTCCCGTAATCGCGGGCGCTCAGCAGGAGGGGCGTCGAGGTCCCCGTGAGCGCGACGGCGCACGAATAGGCGAACCACCCATACGCATGCACGACGTCGGGCCGAAACCGCGTGGTCAGCCGTCGCAGCCGGAACGTGAGCTCCGGATCGGGGAACGGCGGCGGCACCCGCCGGTACGGGTTCGCTCTCAATCCCTGGACCCGGATCGCGGTCGGCTGAAGGCGGGCGACGGGGACCCCGGCGTCGTCCTCGTCGTCGGCCGCGTCCGACTGCGCCAGCGTGGCGACCTGCACCGCGTGCCCCCGGGCGGCGAGCTCGTGGGCGAGGAGCTGCGCCGCGCGCGTGGCCCCGCCGATCAGGGGTGGGTAGGAGTCGGTTGCGATCAGGATGCGCACGCCGGCCTCATCGGCGCTCGGGATACCCGGGATGCCGCCGGCGCACACGTCCGGGCGTGCAATCCCAGCGGAACCGGGGAATACCCGGCTCGAGTCCTGCTGCGGCTGGTGAGTCCGCTCGCGGCGGCGCAGGGCTCGACCCGACCATGCGGAAATGTCAGATCGGCATCGCGGTTCTCGCTCTCGCTGCGCTTGCGTGCATTCAGACCGTTGGGTCAACGCCGCGCGGAATCGTCGCCGGCGAGCCCGTCGCCCACCCGGTGCGTCTCGGGGTCACCACGAGCGGTGTCGCGTCGAACGCTCCACAGCCCGGCCGTGCGCTTGGGCGCTACGCGCAGCTGGTTGGGCGGATGCCGAGCATCGTCATGTGGTACCAGACCTGGTACGGAGGACCGCTCGTCGTCGCGCGAGCGATGAACGCCGTATGGCGCTGCGGTGCCGAGCCGATGATTACGTGGATGCCGAAGAGGTCGCGGTTCGCAGCGGCCAGCCTGTCGGCGATCGCGGCGGGCAACTACGACAGATACCTCGAACGGTCGGCAGCCGAAGCCCGCGCCTGGGGACACCCGTTCCTGGTCCGGCCGTTCCACGAGATGAACGGACGCTGGGTGCCCTGGGGCGTGGGGGTGCACGGCAACACCGCTGCCGAGTTCGTCGCCGCCTGGCGCCACATCGTGACGGTTTTCCGGGCCGCGGGCGCAACCAATGTCCAGTTCGTGTTCTCCCCCAACGTCATCTCGCCGAACAGTCCGGACTTCACGGCCGAATATCCGGGCGACCGCTACGTGGACTGGGTCGGCCTCGACGGCTTCAACTTCGGGACGTCGGTTCCCGGCCAGCATTGGCGGAGCTTCCGCGAGATCTTCTCCCGCTCCTACGCGGTCCTGGCCAGGTTGAGCTCGCGGCCGATGATGATCTCAGAGACCGCCAGCTCCGAAACTGGCGGCGACAAGGCCTTCTGGATCACACACGCGTTCCGCCAGGAGATGCAGGCCTTCCCGCGGGTGCGTGCCGTGCTCTGGTTCAACCATCGCACCAAGACCAGTTGGCCGATCACCTCGTCGCGCGCGGCGCTTGATGCCTACCGTGCGATCGCGAGGGCCGAATAGCACCGGCGCGTTATCCCCGGCGACCGGGGGGACGAGACGCCGTGTTTGCGCTCGTCGCGGTGAGGGAACGAGCGGCAAGGCCGGCGGGCCCCGGCCAGGAGGAGCGGAGGGATGTGACGAGGCGCCACCCCGGGAGGAGGACGTTTGGAGGCAAAGCAGGCACCGATCCTGGTGACAGGAGCGACCAGGTCGGGCTCGACATGGGTTGGCAAGATGCTCGCGGCCTCCGGCCAGGTGACATACATTCATGAACCGCTGAACGTCGAGCGGCCCTCGGGCCTGCTTCCGTGTGAGACGCCGCATCGGTTGACCTATATCGGCGAGCATAACGCCGATGTCTTCGAGCCGGCTTTCCGCCACCTCTTACAGCTGAAGTACCGCTTCCCGTTCGACTCCGCGGCGCTTGGCTCGCCGAGGGAGGTCGCGCGTATCGCCAGATACTGGGCGAGGCTCGCCGTCGGAAGCGTCACGCGGCGGCGACCGCTGATCAAGGATCCATTTGCGCTCTTCTCCGCACCGTGGCTCGCCGAGACGTTCGGCTGCGCCGTTGTGGTGACCGTCAGACACCCGGCCGCAGTTGTTTCCAGCCGCCTGCGCATGGGATGGCGATTCCCGTTCGACGCATTTCTCCAGCAACCAGAGCTGATGGCCGACTGGCTGCATCCCGTCCGGGACACGATCGACCGCGCCGTGAGCTCCGACGATCCCGTCCTGAACGCCGCCGCGCTGTGGAGGGTCGTGTATCACGTCGTCGACGTCTACTCGGCGCGGTATCCGCACTTCATCATCATCCGCCACGAGGACCTGTCGGCTGCCCCCGAGCAAGGGTATGCGGGGTTGTACAGGGCCCTGGAGCTTGACCTGACGCCCCGCGCTCGGGCGAGGATCGAGCGTTCCGCCAAGGGCCCGCGAACCGGTATTCGCCGGTCGCCCTATTCGGTGGAGTTGGATAGCCGGAGGAATATCCGACGCTGGAAGCAGGAGCTCACGAGCCGTGACGTCGACCGCATCCGATCCATCACGGAGGACGTCGCAGGCCGCTGGTACGATGATCAAGCCTGGGAATAGGACGCGGCCGACTCCCGGCGTTCACGTGCGGTGGGTTGCCCCCCGCAACCGCCGGCGGCTCGGCCTCGCCGCTGCCGTCGCCCTCCCGGAGTTTCCGGTCATCTCCGCATCGCTCGGTCTTCTCGTCGTAGCGGTGGCGAACAACCTCGCGGAGGAGGGTGAGCAACTGGGTCGGCCGCTCTTCTGGGTCGGGTATCTGGCGATCGTGCTGCCGATCATGGCGGCGCTCGCGCATCGTGACACCGGTCGGCGAGCTCACGTCGCCCTTCTCGCCGTGCTGGCGGCGGCGCTGTATCTCGTCAAGGTTCTACACGAGCCGACCGGCTTTGTGTTCCACGACGAGTTCGGACATTGGGGGACGGCATACGCGATCTCCAGGTCGCACCAGCTGTTCTCCCAGAATCCTCTGCTCAGCGTCTCGCCGTTCTATCCCGGCCTCGAGCTGCTCACGAACGCGCTCGCATCCGTCGGCGGCATGTCGATAACGACGGCCGGGACCATCGTCGTCGGCATGGCGAAGGTGTGCCTGCTCGTGGGGCTGTACGTCGCCTACTCGATGGTGGCATCGCCGAGGCTGGCCGCCCTCGCTGCCTGCTTCTACGCCGCGAATCCGAACTTCCTGTATTTCGATAGCCAGTTCTCATACGAGTCGCTCGCCATTCCGCTGGCGGTGATGGCGGCGCTTGCCGTCGTGCGATTTCGCAGCCGCGCCGCCGAGGTGGCCGTGCCGGCCCTTCTCGCCGCCGCGGTCGTCACCACGCACCACCTGACGTCCTACGCCCTCGCCGGCTTCTTCGGGATTGCGACCCTGTCCAGTCGCTTCGGGCGGGCGGGAACGCGGCGAGGCTGGAAGCTTCTGGCCGCGTTCGCCTGCTGGACTGCCGGATTGGCTGCGGTGTGGGCGGCGTTCGTCGCACCGACCGTGGGCGGATACCTGCTGCCGGTCCTGCGAGGTGCGGTCTCGAGCGTGACCTCGGTGCTCACCGGCGAGCGGGCGGCACGCCGCCCGTTTCACGCGCCTTCGGCCGATCTGGCCCCGCATTGGGAGCGCGCCGTTACCGTGGCGTCGGTCGGGCTGGTTGTCGCGTGCATCTTCGTGGGGATCGGCATCCTCTGGCGTACGCGGCGGGGCGTCGGCGTCGCCTGGGCGCTCGCCGCGATCGCGCTTGTGTACCCCGTTCTGATCCTCTTTCGCCTTGGTCGGGGTGGAACGGAGCTCGCCAGCCGCTCGACGGAATTCTCCTACGTCGGTGTCGCCTTTCTGCTGGCGCTCTGCGCGGCACGCGCGGTCGGGCCGTCCCCGCTCGCTCGACGCCCCTACCGTCGGAGCGGTCGGGTCGTCACGTTCCTCGCTGCCGTCGCATGCATCTTCATCGGCGGGGTCGAGCTCGGCTGGGCGCCCGTGGCGCTTCAACCGGGTCCGTACCTGCCCGGCGCGAACGCTCGCTCGATTACGCAACAGGGGAAGTCTGCGGCCGTGTGGGCGAGGCGATTCCTCCCCGCGGGGAGTCGGATCTTCACCGACAAAGCGACCGCGCTCATGATGGGTTCATACGGCCGCCTGCATCCCCAGCTCGGCTACATCGACGGCGCCCCGCTCGCGAGGCTCATGACGTCACCCCGCTTTGATGCCGAAGATCGGCGGATCATTAAACGCGACGCGCTTCAGTACCTCATTGTCGACACACGCTTGAGCACGGCGGTCCCCGCGGATGGGTTCTACTTCTACCCGAAGGAGCCTGATGCCTACGAGTATCGCCGCCCCATCCCGCAAAGCGGACTGACGAAGTTCTCGACCGCCCGAAAGCTCGACAAGCTCTATACCGATGGACCCGTGACGATCTATGGGACACGCCGAGTACCGCCACCATAAACTTAACGTGGGGGAACCCATGGTTCTCCCACGGGCCCCCTCCTTCCGCACGGCCGGACCGCCATCGCGCTCCGGCGAGAGCGCGGTCGCGCCTCCGCCGCGGACGCGGAGACCCACCCTGAAACCGCCATGGCGCGAAACATCACAACGTCACGACTTTCCGCCCCCAAGAAGGGCTAGTGGACCGGTTTTTGGACTCGGATGCGGACCCGCCGTATGGACTGCGGTTGCCCTTCGCGGAAGAGGTTCGCGGTGACGACCGTCCCTGTCTGCCACTGGGAGCGGTCGAGCCGGAGGCGTGATCTCCACTCGCCGCCGGAGTCGAGCGTGAACCGGAACACGCGCATCGATCCAGGGTGCAGGGCAACTGTGAGCCGATACGAGGTGCGTTGCGGCGAGTCGCTGCGAACGCCGACGGCGAACGCCGCGGTCCGCGGCACGCACCACAACTCGGCGAATGACTGCGATCTTGCCGCGGTGTCGGCGCCGTGCGTGCGGACGACGAATGCCGCGGCTGTAACGGCGACGGCGAGAAGGATCCCGGGAACACGCCCCAGGACGCGTCTCTCGTGGATCCGTGGCAGCAGGCTGAGCGGGATCCCCTCTCGGCGCACCGCCATCTTGACCAGCCCGGGAAGGGCGACGCAGTTGATGCCGGCGACCCAGGCGACCCGCGTAACCCCACTCGGGGTGATCGCCAAGGCGAAGCCGACGAGCGGTATGACGGCGAGGCTCAGCGTCACAGCCCAGAGCGCCCGCTCCCACGTTCGGGGCGGCGCGCCCTGGAGCAGTCCCAGGAGGCCGACGCCGGGCAACACGCATACCAGGATCAGCGTGGACGCAGCCCGGAGGGGTGGCGACGATGCCGCGAGCACGAATCCATCAGCCACCAGCGCCGTGAGAAGCGGCAGGCTGCACGAAAGGATCGAAGGGCGACGCCGTGCGCTGGGCAAGTTTCGGGGATACCCGTACTGTCCGGATCGCAATCCCGGCGGCGAGCCCGTCCGGGCGGTCGTGCGGTCCTCCCCCTGCACGCGGCGAGGGGGCCGCCGCTGATGCAGCCCACCGCCTCTTCACCGGCCCGTCGAGCCTGGGTGGCGACGACGATCGAGGAGTTCCAGGCGGTCGGCCCGGCTTGGGACCGGGCAGTCGAGAGGATGAAGCGCCCAACGCCGTTTCTCCTCCATGGATGGCTCACGGCATGGTGGCGCGTGGTTGACGCCGGCGCAGACGTCCGCGTGCACGCTCGGTGTGACGGCGATCGCATCCTGGCCGGCCTTCCCCTTCGGATCGATTGGGACCATGGCGGGCTGCGCAAGGCGTCGATCCTCGGTTCGGCCACGGCGCCCCTTGCTGATCTCGTCGTCGACGCCCAGGCAGCGCCGGCCGTCGTGGGGGAGGCGCTCGCCGACGGCCTGGCCGACGCCCGGCTTCTCGACCTCTACCCACTTCCGCCGGAAAGCCCGGTGCTCGGAGATGCGACGTCCGAGTTTCGCACGAATGTTCTCGAGAGCGCCCGCTCGCCTGTGCTCGAGCTCGACGGGGACTGGGGTACCGTCTATGAGGAGACGCTTTCGAGCCGCCGCCGTTCGCTGCACCGGCGCCGGCTGCGGCAACTCTCCGCTCTGGGAGAGCTCGACGTCGTGATCGCGAAGACGCCGGGTGAGCTCCCCCTGGCCCTTGACGAAGCGCTGGAAATTCACGCCCTCCGCTGGAGAGGGCGTGGGGACGTGACCCATTTCGCAAGCCGCGAGAGCCGCGCGTTCCATCGAGCCCTTATCGAGTCACTGGGCGGAAGCGACGTCATACGGATCCTCCTGCTCAAGGTGGGAGGGCGCACCGTCGCATTCGTATGGTATTTCGTGTTTGCAGGGCGAATGTATCTTTACCGGCTGGCATTTGATCCCTCAGTCGGACGTTACTCTCCCGGAATGGTCGCCCTGCTCGAGGCGCTCCGGGCGGCCACGGACGAGGGTGTTCGTGCAGTCGAATTCTTACGCGGGACGGATGACTATAAGCTGGCCTGGACGGAGCGAGTGGATAGCCTGGAGCGGGTGGTCGTGAGTCGAGCGCGGCCGTACCAGCTCGCGGCGCGTCTCGTCCTGCAAAAGGCCCGCGCACGCAGGCACATGCAGAGCCGCCGTGCTCAGGTGCGGCGCGCCATCGGCCCCGCGACGGCGCGTCGCGTGCGGGAGGGTCTGCCACTGATCCGGCGATAGGATCGGTGAGTCACCGCCCCGGGCGCGCCGCGAAGCCGCGACGTCCGCGCAGGCCCTGGGGGATGCGATGGCGGATGCGGAGCGCCGCCACAAAGCCCTGCTGAAGGGGTCGGCTTCGGGCGGCGATAACCGTGCCCCATGGAGCGGGGCCGGCTCCGAGGCGGCGTTTGGGCCCGCCCGGCTCACCGCCGCCGCGGCTCAGATCCATCACCTGCGCCCCGGCGGTCGTCGCCTCCTCGACCCATGCGAGGAGCGCGATGTTCCCCGCGCCGTGGAGGCTGCCGTCGCGGGCGAGCGCGGTCGTGTGCGCCAGTGCTCCGCGCCCGGCGAGCAGCCCCAACTGCGCGGCGATCGGCCGACCGTTCTCGGTTACCTCGACCACGCGGACGTGTCCGGCCCCGGCGAGCGCGTCGAGTGCGCGGCGGTAGGCGGCGCGTTGGTCGGCGGTACGGGCGAATCGGCCCATCTCGCCCTCGCGTTGGTGCCACGCATGCCGGTACAGCCGGAACATCCGCTCGAGGGCCGGTCGCACGTCGGCGGGGGTGCTGTGCACCGTGATGGACACGCGAACGCCTGCGCGGCTCGCGCGGCGGAGTGAGCGAGCCGCGCTTCGGCGGATCGATTCGACTCTCGGCGACGGCAGGGGAACGAAGAAGGTCTCGCCGAGGGTGTTCATGCGACTGTGCGGAAGCGCCGTTTGGAAGGCGTCGGCGGCGTTCCCGCTGAGCACGGTCATCGGCAGGTGGACGAGGCGGACTCGATCCAGAAGCTCGCTCACGACGAGAGCGCCTGGCCCCCCGCCGGCCCGAGGCTCCGTGATCAGGTCTGGGGAGTTCTGGAACGCCGTGGGCCCGAGCCACGAAGCGACCCGGGGCCCGCCACGACCGCCGAGCCTCCGGATGCGAAAGGCTCCGCCGGCGACCGCACCAGAGTGATCGTGGACGGCGACGACGAGCGGCGGGTCTTCGTGGAGCGTCGCTGCGGCACGAAGCCACGGGCCGAGCAGCGTTGGATTCGGCACCGGCTGTGCGAGCACCAACCGGTCCCACGAGGGATCCAGCAACCGCAGCGCATCGCCCCCCTCTGCCGCCGAGACGGACTCACTCGTATCGGCGGACGTCTGGCAGCCTGGGGGTGTCGCGATTTCCGTGCCACTCAACCGACGGATCACCAGCACCGGCATCTTCCCCGCTGGGCCAGGCCGCAAACCGGTCCGCGGGGCACCATGTCGACATCCGGTCGACCGTCGTCGATTAACACCAAGGACGCCAAATTCTTACCGCGCCCCAACACGCCGCTGCGGTATCTTCGGCGGCCGTTGGTCACGGCGCGATGACGGAGGGCTCGTATCTCACATGACGAAGCGACACATCGGTATCACCTTTCTCGTCCTCACGGCGGTCGGCGTCGGCATCG
>DASQXS010000395.1:0-4749 GCA_035639615.1 Gaiellales bacterium
GACCGGCGCCGTGGCCGCCGCCAGCTCGCGGACGTAGCGGACCGCGTCGGTCGCGGCGAACTGCTCCGGGTCGAGGAGGCCGAGCATCGGCCGCAGGACGACCGCCTCGAGGACCGCCGCGTCGACCTTGCGAAGCACCGCGGGCGACCCGTGCATGGCCATCGTGACGGCGGTCTTCTCCCGCAGGGTGCACAGGAGCGCAGTGCGGCCCGATCCCCGCCACACGGCGAACGCGACCGTGCCGGCGGGGACGGCGCCGAGGTCGGCCTCGACCTGGGCCGGCGTGCCGGAGACCTCGCGGACCGCGAACGCCGACAGGAGGTCGGCGGTCACCTCGCGCCGGCCCATGACGACCCGATGGGTCGGGTACACCACCAGCCCCTCGCCGTGCACATTCACGAGATGCATGAGCACGAAGTCGGACGGCAGGTCGCGCTCGGGGTCGCCGAGCTTTGCCCGGCACTCGTCGCGGTAGGCGAGAGCGGTCTCGTAGCGGTGGTGGCCGTCGGCGATCACGATGCGCCGCTCCGCCATCGCATCCTGGACGCCGGCGACGGCACCGGCGTCGGTGACCTGCCAGAAGCGGTGGACCGTGCCGTCGGCGTCGGTCACCTCCATCGCCGGGGCCCCGGCGGCGTGCTCGGAGAGGGCCGTCCGCGCGCCGCCGGCCGGGTCGTCGTAGAGCGCGAACACGGGGGAGAGATTCGCCGCCACCGCCCGCATCAGTTCGAGCCGGTCCGCCCGGGTGGCGGGACGGGTCTGCTCGTGCGGGCGCACACGGCCGTCCTCGTACGGCGAGAGCCGCACCGCGGCGAGGAATCCGGAGCGGGTCCCCTCCCGGCCGTCGGGCGCCACATAGCTCTGTGCATGCCACCAGAGCGAGGGCTGCGTATCGCGCAAGAGGACGCCCTCGCGCCGCCAATCGTGCAGGAGCTGGGCGGCCTCGCGGGGCGACTCGGGCAGAAGGAGCCGCACCACCGAGTGGTCGCTTCGGCGCCGAAGCGCCTCGCGGTCGGCGGGCGAGATGATGTCGTACGGGGGCGCGACGACATCGGCCAGCTCGACGAACTCGGAGTTGTATCGCAACGCCCGCAGCGGCTCGAGCGCAGTGCGCGTGGCCGGGGTCGATGCCATCCGCGCCAGTCTAATAGACTCGTTCCGGATGGCCGGGAGCACCTACGTCGCCGATCTGGCCGAGGGCGCGCTGGTCGACGCCACGTTCGCCGTCCAGCGAAAGACGCGCCGCCGAACCCGAAATGGCGACCCCTTTCTCGCGGTCGAATTGGCCGACCGGACCGGACGCGTGCCGGGCGTCCTCTGGAACGACGTGAACCTCCTCGGCGCCCGCTTCGACCAGGGCGACACGGTGCGGGTGCTCGGCCGCGTCGAGACGTACGGAGGCCGGCTCCAGATCCAGCTGCGCGACGTGGAGCGCGTCGACTCGGGCGACCCCCTCGAGCTCGTGCCCGGCGCCCGCCGGGACGCCGAGACGCTCGAGGGGTTCCTCGAGTTCCTCTCCGCCGAGATCCACCATGACGGCCTCCGCAGCCTGGTCGAGGGGATCGTGGCTGCGCCCGGTCTGCACGAGCGGCTGCGGACGGCGCCGGCCTCGGAGGCCCACCACGACTACGCCGGCGGGCTGCTCGAGCACACGGTCGCCGTCGCCACCCTGTGCCGGGAGGCGGCGCAGCTCCATCCCCGCCTGAACGCGGACATGCTGCTCGCGGCCGCACTCCTCCACGACGTCGGCCGCACCGAGACGTTCCGGCCGGGGGTGACGATCGCCGTCACGGACGAGGGGCGGCTGCTCGGGCACGTCCTGGCCGGCGTGCGGCTGATCGACCGGGCCGCCCGCGAGATCGGCCTCGCCGACGACGTGCTCCTGCCGCTCCTGAACGCGGTCGCCGGCCACCACGGCCCGCTGGAGGGCCGCCGCCTGGAGACCCCGGAGGCCGTGGCGCTCTTTCACGCCAACGCGCTCGACGCGCGCCTCGGCGAGGCCCTCACCGGCTGAGCTACGGACAGGCCGTCTGTGGCGTCGTCGGCTCGAGCAGGAACGCGTGCTGCGCCCCGCCGATCCGCCCAACGCCCGCGATCTCGCCGTGGTCGTTGATCGCGTGCGCCGTTCCGAGCTTCCATCCCGACCCGGACGGGATGAGGGTGTTCAACTCGACGCCGGCGCCGTTGGAGATGAGAAAGGCGTGCGGCTTGAAGAACTGCTCCGGGTGGTGGGCCCCAACGATCTGCAGGCAGTCGTTCATCCCGCGGATCTCGGGGTCGAAGAGCGCCGGGGTCGCGAGCGGGTTCCACTGGCCGCCGCTCCAGAGCGCCAGGCCGAGAGGGTCGAACGCGGCGCCCGCGATCCGGCCGCGGTCGTCGATCGCCTCCGCGGCGGTCTCGCCGGCGAAGGGGATGTCGGGCAGGATGCGCAGGTGCCCCCGCCGGTACACGAACGCGCTCGCGCCGTGCGGCTCGAAGAAGAGAAAGCCAACGGCGGTGCCACGGTCATTCACATCGGTGCCGACGCTCCCGTCGTACCCGCGCAGGGGCAGGATCCGCCAGTGGCCGTGTCGCCGGTAGGCGGCGGTCGAGAACCCCGCCGCGTTGGTGACGTTGCCGATGATCGCACCCGAGTTCCCGATCCGCGCCGGGAGCGGCCTGCCGATGGCGCGCATGACGCCGTTCCGCCAGGTGAACCCGCGCCGGGAGCCGTCCGCCCGCGCTGAGGCCCCAACGATCGTGCCGAGGTCGTTGATGCCCGCGGCGGTGCTGGTCGGACCGCCCAGCGTGCCCAGATCGGTCATGTGCCCCTGGTGCCAGAGGAAGGCGTGCACCGCTCCGGACGCCGTGCGCGACCACCCGACGACGTCGCCCGCGTTGTTCACATCGGTCGCCCCGCTTGCCGCCCCGCCGAGCGTTCCCAGGTCGACCACCTGGTAGGTCGCCGCGCCGGCCGGCGCCGCGGCCGCGAACAGAAGAGCCAAGGCGGCGCCCGCAGTCGCCCACCCCCGCCGGAAGCGGTTGATCTCGGTGCACCGCCGCATGTCCATCGCCCCGCCCTTCCGGCCGCCCCGCCGAGTGCGCGACTCGCCGGCGGCCTCGAGTACCGATGCCCGCGAGGCTATACGGCGCCGTCGGCGTCCGTCAAGTCTCCTCCGGTCGCCGCGATCGTCCTCCCTGCCGCCGCCAGCGCGGCCCTGAACCGGCGCATCTCGGGGTCGCCCTCCTCAGGCACCAGCACGACCTCGTAGCCGCCGTCGAGGAATGCGATCACCTCGTCGACGGCGGCGGTGACCATCGCCTCGGCGACCTCGTCGGGAAGGCCCGGCTGGGGAAGCGCGACCACGCCCCACCCCCGGCTCGCCAGCTCGGCGAGCCGGTCGCGGTCGCCATGGGGCGGGTTCACGACCACGTCGGCGACGACCGCGACGCGGCGCGACCGGGCGTCACCTCGCATCCGGGCCCTCCCCCGGCCCGGCGAGCGCGCCGCCCAGCTTCGCCAGCTCGGCCCGCTCGTCGTAGTCGAGGACGTCCTGGGCGAGGCCGACGATGCGGACGCGGGCGCGGTCGCCTGCGAGGAGCTCGAGCAAGGTCTGCGTGAAGAGGCCCGTCCCCGCGGTCGTCGGATAGTCCTCGTCGCGCGGCTTGTCCGGCCGGCCGCCCCAGTCGTCGGCCGACGCCGTGAGCTCGACGCCCATGCTCGGGCTGCCGTCGATGCCCACTACCAGCACGCGCCGGCCGGCCGCGAGGTCGGCGCGGATCTGCTGTGCGACCGGCGCCGCCAGCCGGCGGCAGTGGGCGCGGTACGCGGGCGTGTCGTACTGCTCACGCACGGCCCAGAACCGGCGGGTGCCGGCGAACGCGAGCTCGGGACACGGCATCTGCCGGATCGTGCATCCCCGCTCGCGAAGGAGCGCCAGCGCGGGAACGTGAACCCCGGCGCAGCGGGCGCCCTCGTCCACCTTCGCGTTGGCGTTCAGGAGGCAATGCGCCAGGTAGACGGCCGTCGTCATGCCAGGAGCACGATCTTGCCGACATGGCGGCGCTCGTCCATGTAGGCATGGGCGGCGGCTGCGTCGGCGAGCGGGAACGTGCGGTCGACGGGAACGCGGATCCGCCCGTCGAGCGCCATCTGCAGGGCAGCGCTGATCTCGGCCGGCGTCGCGACCCGGAATCCGAATATGCGGTGGCCGTGCCGGAAGAGCTCGATGATGTCGAGCCGGACGACCTCCCCGGCGTGGGCGCCGCACGTGACGAGCCGCCCGTCGGGCGCCAGCGCCGAGAGATGCTCGGCGAAGCGCGGGCCACCGGTCGTGTCGACGACCGCATCGACGCCGGCACCGCGGGTGGCCTCGGAAACCGCATCGGCGATGGGCGTGTCGCGGTAGCAGAAGACCGTCTCCGCGCCCAGCGCCCGGACGGCGTCGATCTTCTCTCGAGCGCCCACCGACGCGATGACCCGCGCACCCGCGATCGCGGCGGCCTGGACCGATGCGCCGGCGACGCCGCCGGACGCCGACGGCACGAGCACGGTCTCGCCGGGTCGGATGCCGGCGACGCGCGTCACCATCGACCACGCCGTCGAGGCCACGCACTGGGCCGCCGCGGCGGGCACGAAATCGGCCTCGTCGCGGAGCGGGATGATCGCCCTGGCCGGAACGGCGACGAGCTCGGCGTATCCGCCCCAGCGGTCGGTGCCGAAGACGACCAGCCGCTCGCACAGGTCGGGGCGCCAGCGCGCGCAGGCGG
>DASQXS010000396.1:0-3140 GCA_035639615.1 Gaiellales bacterium
CCACCACCACCGCCGCCGCCGCCACCACCGCCGCCGCCGTTCGTGCCTCCGAAGTGCGTGGTGCCCAACGTCGTCGGCCGGCTGCTCCCGAAGGCCAAGACGAGGATCAGGGCCGCCCACTGCCGGGTCGGCACCGTGACCTACAAGGTCTCGTCCACAAAGAAGAAGAACCGCGTGCTGTCGGAGACACCGGCCCCCGGCCGGCGCCTGAAGAACGGCGCGAAGGTCAACCTTCGGGTCGGCCGAGGACCGCGCCGCTGAGCCGCTCGGCGAGACATGTCGTCCTGGCCCTTGAATTTCCCCGCGCCGGGATCGATAACTGCGTGACGTGGTGAAGCGCGGGGTCAGATGGAGGCTGATGCGGCCGGCCGTGGCGCTCGCCGTCGTCGCTCTGGGCGGCCTGGTCCCGGCCGGTGCGGGGGCGGTCGGGAAGGGCTCCGCGAAGCTCGTGCCGCTTACGCAGGCCCGCTGGGCGCCGGGCCGCATCATGGTGCGCTTCCAGCCGTGGGCAAGCGCTCTCGACCGACGGCAGAGCTTGGTCGGGCAGGGCGCGAGGTCGCTCAGGCGGCTCGGCCTGCCCGGTCTTCAGCTCGTGCACCTCGCCCCGGGCACGTCGGTTCCGAAGGCAGTCCGCGCCTTCGAGGCCGACCCGTCGGTCGCCTACGCGGTGCCCGACTACCGCGAGCATGCCCTGGCGACGCCTAACGACCCTCAGTACCCATCGCTCTGGGGGCTCGCGAGGATCAGCGCGCCGGCGGCCTGGGACATCAGCACCGGCAGCAGCGGCGTCACCGTCGCCGTGGTCGACACGGGTATCGCGGCGACGCACGAGGATCTGGCCGCGAACGTCGTCCCGGGCCTCGACTTCATCACGGGCGGCAGCGACGCGGCGGACGCGAACGGCCACGGCACGCACGTCTCTGGGACGATCGGTGCGGTCGGCAACAACGCGACAGGCGTCGTGGGGGTCAACTGGAACGTCCATCTGATGCCGCTGCGCGTGCTCGACGCCTCCGGCAGCGGCTTCGACTCGGACATCACCGACGCGTTCAGCTACGCCTGCACCCACGGCGCCCGAGTCGTCAACGCCAGCCTCGGCGGCCCCGACTACGACCAGGCGATGAGCGACGCGATCGCGGCACCGGCCTGCGCCGGCACGCTGTTCGTCTTCGCAGCCGGCAACGGCGGCGACGACGGCGTCGGGGACAACAACGATGTCGATCCGACCTACCCCTGCAACTACGGGTCGTCGGCGCCGGGCGAGGACAACCTGCCGAACGTGATCTGCGTCTCCGCCACGAACCAGTCGGACGCCCTGACGAGCTTCTCCAACTTCGGCGCCGCCAGCGTCGACCTGGCCGCGCCGGGACTGGCCGTTCCGAGCACGTATCCGGCCTACGACCAGCTCGGCGCGGAGAGTTTCGAGACGAGCCTCGCCAACTGGAACGCCGAGGCGCCCTGGGGGCGCGTGTCGACGGCGCACAACACGGGGAGCTGGAGCGCGACCGACTCACCGGGAGGCCAGTACGCGAATGACGCGGACACGAGCCTCACGCGCACGGCGGCGATCGACCTCTCGGGCCGGAAGGGGTGCGGCCTCGATTACTGGCTCGACCTCGCCCTCGCTGACGCCACCGACGGCGTCTTGATCAACGTCTCCGGCGACGGCGTCAATTGGGACGTGCTGGACGGCTGGACCGGGAACACGCTCGGCCAGTTCTACGAGCTGACGGACGACCTGTCCCAATACAACGGAACGTCGACCTTCTACCCGCAGTTCGAGTTCATCAGCGGTCCGAGCGGCACGGCGGACGGCGTGTACGTCGACGACGTCTCGGTCCAGTGCCTGGCCGCGACCCAGAACCAGTACGCCTCGCTGAGCGGCACCTCGATGGCAACTCCGCACGTGACCGGCGTCGCCGCGCTCGTCCTGGCTGCCCATCCCGCGGACACGACCGCTCAGGTGAAGGCAGCCATCCTCGGCGGCGTCGACGCCCTCGGCGGGCTCAGCGGGAAGGTCGGCACCGGCGGCCGCCTGAACGCGTGCAAGGCTCTCGGCGGTTGCGGCGCCCCGCCACCGCCTCCTCCTCCGCCACCGCCTCCTCCTCCGCCCCCACCGCCCCCACCGCCTCCTCCTCCGCCGCCACCGCCGCCGCCACCACCACCTCCGCCACCCCCGCCGCCACCGCCGTTCACGCAGTGCCACGTCCCGAACGTCGTCGGGCGGCTGCTCCCGACCGCGAAGAGGAAGATCAGAAGCGCCCACTGCCGTGTTGGGACGATCGCTTACAAGCCCTCGAGCAAGGCCAAGAAGAACCGCGTCCTGACCGAGCGCCCGAGGGCCGGCAGGACATTCGCGCGCGGGAAGAGGATCAACCTCACCGTCGGCCGCGGCAGGCGCTAGGCGTCTTCCGGAGTCTTCCGGAAGAATGCGCGCCCGTGGCGCGCGCGGAGATCGGGATCTTCGGAGGCTCCGGCTTCTACTCGTTCCTCGACGACGTGGAGGAGGTCGAGCTCGACACGCCGTACGGAAAACCGTCGGCGCCCCTCGTGATCGGCGCCATCGGCGGCAAGGAGGTCGCGTTCCTGCCCCGTCACGGTCGCAACCACGAGCTGCCGCCGCATGAGATTCCCTATCGGGCCAACGTCTGGGCGATGAAAGAGCTCGGCGTGCGGAGGATCATCGGCCCGAACGCCTCCGGGGCGCTCAAGGCGGACCTACGGCTCGGCGAGTTCGTGGTCTGCGACCAGTTCGTCGACCGCACGAGTGGGCGCAAGGACACCTTCTACGACGGGCCCGAGACGACGCACGTCTCGGCCGCCGATCCGTACTGTCCCGACCTGCGCGCCCTGCTCGTCGAGACCGCGCGCGAGCTCGACATCCCCGTCCGCGACGGCGGTACCGTCGTCACCATCCAGGGCCCGCGCTTCTCCACCCGGGCCGAGTCGCGCTGGTTCCAGGACGCGGGCTGGGACGTGATCAACATGACCGCGTACCCGGAGGGCTATCTCGCCCGCGAGCTCGAGGTCTGCTACGCGAATATCTCGATGGTCACCGACCACGACGTGGGCGTGGCGGGTGCGACGCCGGTCTCGCATGACCAGGTCCTCACAGTCTTCAACGAGAACAACGACCGCCT
>DASQXS010000397.1:0-5010 GCA_035639615.1 Gaiellales bacterium
GAGGTGGGCTTGAACTTTCGGACCGCCATCTCAGACTCCCGGCCCGAACGCCTCGATGGTCTGGCCCTCGGCGATGGTCACGACGGCCTTCTTCCAGCCGGGACGGCGGCCGCGGGTGAAGCCGCGCCGCTTCGGCTTGGACGGCACCTTGGACACGTTCACCTGGACCACGTTCACGTCGAAGATGCTCTCGACGGCCTGGCGGATCTGGGTCTTGTGCGCGTTGGGGTGGACCCGGAAGGTGTACTTGCCGCGCTCGCCGATCATCCCGTAGCTCTTCTCGGATACGACCGGGGCGAGGAGGACGGCGCGAGGATCGTCTCTCATGCCTCTCCGCTCCCGTCCAGCACCGCAAGCGCCGCCTTCGTGACCACGAGCGAGTGCGCCCAGACCACGTCGGCCACCTCGAGGTCGCCCACCTCGACCACGTGGGTGCGGGCGAGATTGCGGAAGGACCGGGTGAGCGCCCGCTCCTCCGCCGTCGGCACCACCACGAGCGGGGCCGTGAGGCCGTGCTCGGCGGCGAGGCCGGCCGCCTGCTTCGTGCTGGGGTCGGTGAACGCCGAGGCGTCCGCCACGGCCAGCGTGCCCGCGCCGGCGTGGGCGGAGAGGGCGATGCGAAGCGCCTTGGCGCGCGCCTTCTTGTTCACCTTGCCGGTGTAGTTGCGCGGCGTGGGGCCGAAGACGACGCCGCCGCCGGTCCACTGCGGGGCCCGGATCGTGCCCTGGCGGGCGCGTCCGGTGCCCTTTTGCCGCCACGGCTTCGACCGCCCGCCGGCGACCATGCCGCGCGTGCGGGTTGCATGCGTGCCCTGCCGGCGCGCGGCCAGCTCGGCCTTGACAACCTCGTGGACGAGCGGGTCGTTGCGCTCGACGCCGAAGACGTCTGCCTTGAGCTTGGCCCGGGCGCCGCCGGTGATGACCGGTGCGGTCGGGGCGGCCATCAGCCCTCGCTCCGGATCTCGACGACCCCGCCGACAGGCCCGGGCACCGCGCCCGTCACGAGCAGCAGGTTTCGCTCGGGGTCGACCTCGGCGACCCGCAGGCCGCGCTGGGTGACGCGCTCGTTCCCCATCTGGCCGGCCATCCGCATCCCCTTGAACACGCGCGCGGGGTAGGCCGACGCCCCGATCGAGCCCGGCTGGCGGATGTTGTGCGAGCCATGGCTCGCGGGGCCGCGGCCGAAGTTGTGCCGCTTGATCGTCCCGGCGAAGCCCTTGCCCTTCGACGTCCCGGACACCTTGACCCGCTCGCCGACCTCGAACGCCTCGACGGTGACGGTGTCGCCGGCCGCGAGCCCTTCCCCCGCCCCGCGGAACTCGATCAACGTGCGGTGGGGGGCGACCCCGGCCGCCTTCAGGTGGCCGGCGCGCGGCCGGGTGAGCTTCTTCTCCTTGCACGGCCCATACGCCAGTTGGACGCCGGCGTACCCGTCGCCGTCAGCGGTGCGTACGGCGACGACCGGGCACGGCCCCGCCTCGATCACAGTCACCGGCGTCACCCGGCCCGACTCCTGGTCGAAGAGTTGGGTCATCCCGACCTTGCGGCCGATGATCCCCTTCCGTGCCGCCTGGTCGCTCACAGCTTGATCTCGATGTCGACCCCCGCCGGCAGGTCGAGCCGCATCAGCGAGTCGACCGTCTTCGGCGTGGGCTGGTGGATGTCGATCAGCCGCTTGTGCGTGCGGATCTCGAAGTGCTCGCGCGAGTCCTTGTCCTTGAATGGGCCGCGGATCACGCAGTAGACGTTCTTCTCGGTCGGCAGCGGCACCGGTCCGCTCACCGTCGCGCCCGAGCGCTGCGCGGTATCCACGATCGAGCGGGCGGAGAGATCGACCAGCGTGTGGTCGTACCCCTTGAGTCGGATCCGGATCTTCTGCTGTGGAGGCACGTCTGCTCTTCGACCCCCCGGTTACTTGGAGATCTTTGTGACGGCACCGGCGCCGACGGTGCGGCCGCCCTCGCGGATGGCGAAGCGCAGCCCCTCGTCCATGGCGATCGGCTGGATCAGCTCGACGGTCATCTCGGCGTTGTCGCCGGGCATGACCATCTCGACGCCCTCCTTCAGCTCGACGACGCCGGTGACGTCGGTCGTGCGGAAGTAGAACTGCGGCCGGTAGCCCTTGAAGAACGGCGTGTGGCGGCCGCCCTCCTCCTTCGAGAGCACGTACACCTGGGCCTCGAACTTCGTGTGCGGCGTGATCGAGCCGGGCTTCGCGAGCACCTGGCCACGCTCGATGTCCTCACGCTTGACGCCGCGCAGGAGGCAGCCGACGTTGTCGCCCGCCTGGCCCTGGTCGAGCAGCTTGCGGAACATCTCCACGCCGGTGACGACGGTCTTCGTCGTCTCCTTGTGGATGCCGACGACCTCGACCTCCTCCCCGGTCTTGATGACGCCCTGCTCCACGCGGCCGGTCGCGACCGTGCCGCGGCCCGTGATGGTGAAGACGTCCTCGACGGGCATCAGGAACGCCTTGTCGATGTCGCGCTCGGGCTCGGGGACGTACTCGTCCACCGCGGCCATGAGCTCGAGGATCTTGGGCACCCACTCGGCGTCGCCCTCGAGCGCCTTCAGCGCCGAGCCGCGGACGACCGGGATGTCGTCGCCGGGGAACTCGTAGCGCGAGAGCAGCTCGCGCACCTCGAGCTCGACCAGGTCGAGCAGCTCCTCGTCGTCGACGGTGTCGGCCTTGTTGAGGAAGACGACGATGTACGGGACGCCGACCTGGCGGGCGAGCAGGATGTGCTCGCGCGTCTGCGGCATCGGGCCGTCGGCGGCCGACACGACCAGGATCGCGCCGTCCATCTGCGCGGCGCCCGTGATCATGTTCTTCACGTAGTCGGCGTGCCCGGGGCAGTCGACGTGGGCGTAGTGGCGGTTCGCGGTCTCGTACTCGACGTGGGCCGAGTTGATCGTGATCCCGCGCTGCTTCTCCTCCGGCGCCTTGTCGATCTGATCGAAGCTGGTGACCTGGCTGCCCGTCCCCGACTCGGCGAGCACCTTCGTGATCGCCGCGGTCAGCGTCGTCTTGCCGTGGTCGATGTGCCCGATCGTGCCGATGTTGAGGTGCGGCTTCGTCCGCTCGAACTTTTGCTTGGCCATGTCTCCCGGTCTCCTTTTCCCGGCCCGTTACGTCTGGTTCTCAGTCAGCTTCTCGGCGATGGAATGCGGCACCTCCGCGTAGTGGAGGAACTGCATCGTATAGGTGGCGCGTCCCTGGCTCATCGTGCGCACATCGGTCGCGTAGCCGAACATCTCGGCCAGCGGAACACGCGCTCGGATCACCTGTGCGTTGCCGCGCGGCTCCATGCCCTCGATCTGCCCGCGGCGCGAATTGATGTTTCCGATGACGTCGCCCATGTAGTCCTCGGGCGTCACGACCTCGACGGCCATCACCGGCTCGAGGAGCACCGGCTTGGCCCGCCTGGAGGCCTCCTTGAACGCCATCGATCCGGCCACCTTGAAGGCCATCTCGGACGAGTCGACGTCGTGGTAGGAGCCGTCCACCAGGCGCACCTTGACGTCGACGACGGGGAAGCCGGCGAGGACGCCCGCCTCCATCGCCTCCTGGATGCCGGCGTCGACCGACGGGATGTACTCCCGGGGGATGGTGCCGCCGACGATCTTGTTCTCGAACTCGTACCCGGCGCCCTGCTCGTTGGGCTCGAGGTCGATCACGGCATGGCCGTACTGGCCGCGGCCGCCGGTCTGGCGGACGAACTTGCCGTGCACGCCTGTGACCGGATTCCGCACCGTCTCGCGGTAGGCGACCTGCGGCCGGCCGACGTTCGCGTCGACCCTGAACTCGCGCAGGAGCCGGTCGACGATGATCTCGAGGTGGAGCTCGCCCATGCCGCCGATGATGGTCTGGCCGGTCTCCTCGTTCGTGCGGACGCGGAACGTGGGATCCTCTTCCGCCAGCCGCTGAAGGGCCGTGGCGAGCTTGTCCTGGTCGGCCTTCGTCTTGGGCTCGACCGCCTGGTCGATCACCGGCTCGGGAAACTCGATCGACTCGAGCAGGACGGGGCTCGTCGGGTCGCAGAGCGTGTCGCCGGTCGTGGTCTGCTTGAGGCCGACGGCCGCGGCGATGGCGCCCGCCCCCACCTCCTGCAGGTCCTCGCGGTGGTTGGCGTGCATCTCGAGCACGCGCCCGACCCGCTCCTTGCGCCCGGTTGAGGCGTTCATGACGTACGAGCCCGAGTTGAGCTTGCCTGAGTAGACCCGAAAGTAGGTCAGCTTGCCGACGTAGGGGTCGGTCATGACCTTGAACGCGAGCGCGGCGAAGGGCTCGCCCAGGTCGGCCCGGCGGGTGAGCTCGCTGCCGTCCTTGGGGTCGGTGCCTGCCACGGGCGGCACGTCGATGGGCGAGGGCAGGTAGTCGATGACCGCGTCGAGGAGCGGCTGAACGCCCTTGTTCTTGAAGGCGGAGCCGAGCAGCACGGGGGTGATCGAGATGTCGAGCGTGGCGGCGCGGATCGCGGAGCGCAGGGCGTCCGCCTCGATCTCCTCGTCCTCCAGGAACGCAATCATGATGTCCTCGTCGTGGTCGGCGACCGCCTCGATCAGGTCGTGGCGGTACGCCTCGGCCTGCTCGCGGAGCTCGGGCGGCACCTCGTCCTCGTCCCACTTGGCGCCGAGGGCGTCGATGTACCGGATCGCCTTCATCGTGAGGAGATCGACATGGCCCTCGAAGTTGTCCTCGGAGCCGATGGGTATCTGGAGCGGCACCGGCCGGGCGCCGAGGCGGTCGACCATCGTCCGCACCGCGTTGAAGAAGTCGGCCCCGGTGCGGTCCATCTTGTTGATGAAGGCGATGCGGGGCACGTTGTACTTATCCGCCTGCCGCCACACCGTCTCGGACTGGGGCTGGACGCCGGCGACCGAGTCGAAGAGGGCGACGGCGCCGTCCAGCACGCGCAGGCTGCGCTCGACCTCGACCGTGAAGTCCACGTGCCCGGGTGTGTCGATAATGTTGATGCGGTGGTCGCGCCAGAAGCAGGTGGTGGCCGC
>DASQXS010000398.1:0-7301 GCA_035639615.1 Gaiellales bacterium
ACCATCAGAGAGGCGAAGCCGCTCGCGCAGAAGCGCACCCCGCGAGTGCGGCGTCGAAGTGCTCGTGATCCACCGGCCGTCTCCCCAGCGAGGACGGGCTTCAAGCCGGCCACAGACGGCGGCCGGGATCGACTTGCCTCCCTGGGTGCTGTGGCCGAGGTGATCATCTGTGAGTCTTCGACGGACGTAGTCCGCTCGGCCGACGTCGCACGGCGGAACAGGAGGCCTGGTCTGGATGTGCCGAGGCCGATCGCCATGAAAGACTTCGGCGACCGACGACGCCTCGGCCACTCGCCGGGTATTGAGACTTCGGCGCGAGTGAGGAATCGGCGCCGGCGGAGGTGACAGCTTACGGGCGCTCGGGTAGCTGTACCATGGCCGATTGCATCATCTTTTTGTAGTGCAGTCGCACTAGCGCGGGAAAATGCTCAGTGGCGCGCGCATACGGTGTACGAGGCGGGATTGACGAACCTGACGTCGTGTCCACGATGTGTTTCGAACGAGATCCGCAACGTACTGAGCGGCTAGGCGACCGATTTTGTGGCCACGGGGGGGTCGAAGAAATATGATGTGATGGTGCCGATCGGGCTGTCGCCCTCGCGTTGTCCAGCGCGTGACCTACGGTAACTATGCCTGAGCCCTGCGCGGTGGCGTCAGCGGCTGCAGGCCCGGCGCGTGTGTTGGCCCCGTGATCACCCCGGGAAATTGCGCCGGCGCCGCCCGGCGACCGCGGTACGAGGTCGGCATCTCGAGCGCCGTCGATCAGGAAGCCGCACGTCCGTAGCGCGTTGACCCACGCACGCATGCTGTCCTCGCTTCATGCGGTGGCTGAGCTCCGCGCCCGGGGTGTGACTTGCACGCGCTGACGTTCGGGCGCGGCCTCCGGCATCCGTACCAGGCCGGCCGCCCCGGCAAGCAGCACGGCCTGAAGTTGGGAGCGGACACCGAGCTTGGTCAACACATTCGCGATGTGGTTGCGAACGGTGTTCGGGCTGATGATGAGATGACGTGCAATCTCCGGGCCGGTCAACCCGTCCGCCAGTGCTTGCAGGATCTCCCGCTCTCTAACTGTGAGCTGCTCAGCCGTGCGCAGGAGCTCGAGATGGCGGAGCTGCTCTTGACTACCTTCAAGCAGCATCTTCAGCGTGTACGCCCGGTCTCGAACGGGCTCACCGTTGCTCGCCTTCCTGATCCCCGCGGCGATCGAGTCCAGGTCAAGGCTCAGATCGAGGATCCCGGCCGCGCCAAGGTCGAAGGCGCGGCCGTACGTCGAGGGTGAGATCTCCGCCGCGAGCATCACCGGCGGCGTTTGTGGACAAGCTCGTCGCACATAGGACAAGAGCCCCGTATCGTGTAGATCCTTTACCACGATGACGACCACATCCGCCCGATACTCGGACAGATCCGAAGCCGTGACACGTTTGGCTGACATGCCGTGCTCTCGGGCCAGGTGGACCTCGAGCGCCTCTTCGACTGCTTGGAGCCTCCCGATGATATGCACGACCGGAGGCAAGCAGGCGGGGATCGGCTCGTCGGCGGCATGCTTCCTCGGCCTCGCTGACCGCGAACGCTCCTCGGGTAAGCCGAGCGGAGCGGCGGTAAGCGAAATCGACAGAACGGCGCAGCACAGCAAGCTCAGCCGTGCTGGCATGGCGTCCTCCTGGGGCGTCCAGAATTTTCCAGTATACCCGAGATGGGCGAGGCGTGGGAAACGGTAAAGGGCGACTTTGTGCGCCAAGGATCATCAACTGCAGTGTTGGCTGCGCAGCACGTGCTCTCCCGCGCGCATGCGCGGAGGTGGGCGTCTCGCTCGGCCCGGCGCTGCTCGTCGTCCTCCCGGTCGGAGTGCTCGTGACCGGCGTCCTGACCGCGCTCCTCCTGCCGCCGCTCTCGTCGTGCAGCGTGACGGTGGGCACGGCGATCCTGGCCACGTTCGCGGGTGAGCTGGTGCCGTTCATCGCCGGGCTCGTGATTCGCGCACGCGACCGCCTCGCACCCGCGTACGGCCAGGGTCTCGCCCATGTTCGGCGCGGCCGGGGCGCTCGTCGGGTTGGGGCTGACCGCCGTCGGCATGGGGTTGCGGCTGACCACCGTCGGCATCGCCCTGACCACGTGGATGATCCCAGTCGTCCGCCGGGAGCAGTTCGGGCGGTTCCGCCCGGTACGACCTCTACGTCAAGGCAAGCCGAGGCCTCGACGACGGCGCGTAGCCGCGCCACCCTGCCAGAATCCGGCCATGCCCGAGGACCATTTTGGCGGGCGGGTGGCCGCCCGCTACGACGAGACCAGCGCCGAGATGTTCGCACCGGCTGCCGTCCGGCCCGTCATCGACTTCCTCACCGGGCTCGCCGGCGAAGGGGCGGCGCTCGAGCTCGGCATCGGCACCGGCCGGATCGCCCTGCCGCTCGCCGGGCGCGGCGTCCGCGGCCACGGCATCGACGTCTCGGAGGCGATGGTGGCGAGGCTGCGGGCCAAGCCGGGCGGCGACGCGATCGGCGACTTCGCGATGACGCGCGTCGAGCAGACCTTCACGGTCGCATGTCTCGTCCTCAACACCATTCAGAACCTGACGATGGAGGACGAGCAGGATGCTTCCAGAACATCGCCCGCGGCATCTGTGCTCTTTCCCTAACGAGGGCGGTCCACCCCGGATCCCTCGAGCTGCCGACGCCACGAGACCCAACGGGGTCATCCGTGTGGGAAGGCGTTCCACTCGATTTTGACGCCATCCGCGTCGGCGAGGTTGGCGGCGAGCGGTCGGTCACTCGCGACGGAATCGCCTGCCACAATCCCCGGTGTGCCCGAGAACCATTTCGGCGAGCGGGTGGCCGCCCGCTACGACGAGACGAGCGCGGAGATGTTCGATCCGGCCGTCGTCGACCCGGCCGTCGACTTCCTCGCCGGGCTCGCCCGCGGAGGCGCCGCCCTGGAGCTCGGCATCGGCACGGGGCGGATCGCACTCCCGCTCGCGCGCCGGGGCGTTCGCGTCCAGGGGATCGACCTATCGGAGGCGATGGTCGCGCGGCTCAGGGCGAAGCCGGGCGGCGAGGAGATCTATGTGACGATCGGCGACTTCGCTTCGACTCGCGTCGACGGCACGTTCTCGGTCGCCTACCTCGTGTTCAACACGATCCAGAACCTCACCTCGCAGGACGCGCAGGTCGCCTGCTTCGAGAACGTCGCCGCTCACCTCGCGCCCGGCGGCTGCTTCGTGATCGAGGTGGGCGTGCCGTCGCTCCAGCGGCTGCCGCCGGGCGAGACCGTCCGCGCGTTCGCCCTGACGCCGACGTACGTCGGATTCGACGAGTTCGACGTCGTCCGGCAGGGCCTCATCTCCCATCACTACCGCCTCGAGGGCGATCGCGTCGAGCTCGACTCGGTGCCGTTCCGCTACGTGTGGCCGTCCGAGCTCGACCTGATGGCGCGGATCGCCGGGATGCGGCTCCGCGAGCGCTGGGGCGGCTGGAAGCGCGAGCCGTTCACGCGCGAGAGCACCAGGCATGTCTCCGTGTGGGAGACGCCGCCTGTCAGCGGGTGACGGGGAACCGCACCCACGGGGAGGTGTTGCCCAGGTGGGCGGCGTCCTTCGCCATCCCGGAAGCGACGGCCCGTCAAGACCCTGTCGTCACTCGCTGTCCCCCGGAGCAATCAGCCCGATCTCGTACGCCAGGGCGGTGAGGGCCGCCCGGTCGCGACAGCCGAGCTTTCGCAGGATGTTGCGGACGTGCGTCTTGGCGGTGAGCGGGCTGATCACGAGCCGGGCCGCGACCTCGGCGTTGCTCTGGCCGCGGGCGACGAGCTCGAGGATCTCGCACTCGCGGCCGGTCAGCTCCGACACGGCCTGGGGGACCGCCGCCGGGTCGCGCCGGGCCGCGAACTCGGCGATCAAGCGGCGGGTGACGCCGGGGGCGATCATGGCGTCCCCGGCCGCGACCACCTCGATCGCGTGGAGGAGCTCGCGCGGCCGGGCGTCCTTGAGGAGGAAGCCGCTCGCCCCGGCTCGCAACGCCCCGTAGACGTACTCGTCGAGGTCGAAGGTGGTCAGCACCAGAACGCGGGTGCGTTCGAGCGCCGGATCGGCGCAGATGAGCCGGGTTGCTTCGAGGCCGTCGAGGACCGGCATCCTGATGTCCATGAGGACGACGTCCGGGAGCGCGCGCCGGGCCAGGTCGACCGCCTCGCGCCCGTTCGTCGCCTCTCCGACCGTGCGCATCTCCTGCTCGGCGTCGATCAGCGCGGCGAAGCCGCCGCGCACGGCGGCCTGGTCGTCGGCGACGAGGACGCGGATCACGCCGGGCCGCGGGCGTACGGGAGTCGCGCCTCGACGCGGAAGCCCGTTGCCCGGGGCGCCGCCTCGAGGACGCCGCCGAGGGCCGCCGCCCGCTCTCTGAGGCCGGCGAGACCCACTCCAGGTGGCGACGCGTGGCCGTTGGCTTCTGCGCCGGCGCCGTTCTCGACAGCGACGACCACCTCGCCGCGCTCGAACGCGAGATCGACGCGGACCGGAGCTCCCGGCGCATGCCGGCGGGCGTTGGTGAGCGACTCCTGCACGACCCGGTAGGCGGCCAGGGAGACGGCATCGGAGATCCGGTCGGGCCGCTGACCGGAGACGCCCAGCTCGACGTCGAGGCCGGCGTCGCGGGCTCGCTTCACGAGGTCCGGGACGCTGTCGAGGCCGGGGGTGGGGGCGCGCGGGGCCTCGGCGCCGCCGGCGGTGCGCAGCACGCCGAGGATCGCCCGCAGCTCCCCAATGGCGTCGCGACTCTCCGTCTCGATCGTCTCGAGCGCAGCCCGGGCGTGATCCGGGTTTCGGTCGAGCAGATGTGCCGCCGTCGCGGCCTGGACGTTGATCGTGGTGAGCGTGTGCGCCACGACGTCGTGGAGGTCGCGCGCGATCCGCATGCGTTCCTGCTCCGCCCGCCGCTCTGCCTCCTGCTCGCGTGAGTGCTCGGCGAGCGCGAGCCGCTCCTGCAGAAGCGAAACGTTTGAGCGCCGTACTCGCAACGCCTCCGCGGCCAGGAGCGGGACGAAGACGAGCGCCACGTGGCCGAGCGTCTGGACGACGCTGAGGCTCCCGTGCAGGACGTCCGCGAGGACCACGGCCGCCACGGCGGCGGCCGCGGCGAGGGCCTGCTGGAGCCGGCCCCGGGTCAGAGCGAGCGAGAACAGCGCGACCGCGGGTGCGAGCACGGCCACGGCGGCGACCCCCGGGTCGAACGCGAAGAGCGTCTGGACGAGGACGCCCGACACGACCAGCGTCCATCCCGGTGCCCGCCGGCGCGCGAACAGCGAGGCGGCTGCCGCCACCCCCATCGCGACAGCCAGCGGCCGTGTCCCGGACGCCCCGCCGTGCGCCACCTCCGCCACGACGATGACCGCGCCGACCGCGACCGGGACGGCCGCGTCGAGCGCCAGCACGGAGGGGCGTTCCGCCACCACAGAACGACTGTAGCGGCGCCGTGCCCGCACCCGGTACTCCCGGGGGAGTAGGCCGGATGCGCCTCGCGGCCGATGCGGCGCCGGCGGTCGTCGGCCATCATGACGTCGATGGAGCTCGAGCCGGTAGTCCGCGTCCGCTCGCTGACGAAGCGCTACGGCGATGTGGTCGCCGTCGATCACATCACCTTCTCGCTCGAGGCGGGCACGATCACGGGGTTTCTGGGCCCGAACGGGGCCGGCAAGACGACGACGCTGCGGCTCCTCCTCGGCCTGGCGGAGCCGACGTCCGGGGAGGCGCTCGTGTTCGGGCGCCGGTACCGCGATCTCGACCGCCCGACCTCGAGCGTCGGCGCGCTGCTCGAGTCGGGCGACTTTCATCCTGGGCGCACCGGCCGCGATCACCTGCGGTTGGTCGCGCTCGCCGCCGGGCTCCCGCCCAGCCGCGTCGCCGAGATGCTCGACCTCGTCGAGCTCGGTGGAGCCGCCGACCGGCGGGTCAAGACGTACTCGCTCGGCATGCGCCAGCGGCTCGGGCTTGCGGCCGCGCTCATGGGCGATCCGGCGCTGCTCGTCCTCGACGAGCCGGCGAACGGCCTCGATCCCGCAGGGATCCACTGGCTGCGCGGGTTCCTGCGCCGCTTCTCGGACGGGGGAGGCGCGGTGCTGATCGCGAGCCACGTGCTGGCCGAGATCGCCCAGACCGTCGATCGGATCATGATCGTCGATCGCGGGAGGCTCGTGGGGGAAGGCGCCCTCAGCGAGCTCGCCGGCGCCGAGCGATCGCTCGAGGACGTCTATCTCGACGTCGTCGGAGGGGAGGCATCGTGAGCGCCCTGGTTCGGGCTGAGCTCCTGAAGCGGCGATCGACGCGCGCGGACCTGTGGGTGCTTGGCATCATGCTCGCGCTCATCCTCTTCGCCGTCCTTCTCCACGGCTTCGCGCTCCAGGCCGATGCGCTCGCGGACCGCGACGGGCAGATGCACGTGTTCGGATGGGGCGGCCTGGGCGCGCTCTTCGCGGGGCTGGCGGGAGCGATCTCGATGACGGCCGAGCTCCGCTACGGGACCATCCGGTCGACCTTCCTCGTGACGCCGCGACGCGAACGCGTGGTCGCCGCCAAGGCCGCCGCCGCGGCCCTGGTCGGGATCGCGTTCGGGCTCGTGGCCGAGGTGTGTGTCATCGGGGTCGGCGACGCCGCGCTTCGGGCCCGGGGAATCCCGGTGCGACTCGACACTGGCGACTACGCCCAGCTCGTCGCCGGCGGCGTCGTGGCGGCCGCCCTCTGGGGCCCGATCGGCCTCGGCCTGGGGGCGCTCGTGCGAAATCAGGTGGCGACGGTCGTCGGCCTGTTCGCGTGGCTGCTCTTCGTGGAGGGTCTGGTGTTCGGGCTGCTCCCGGGCGCGGGCCGGCTCCTGCCGGGGATGGCCGGCGCTGCGATCGCCGGCGTCACCACCACGGGCGAGGTCGGTCACCTGCTCGCGGCGCCGGCCGGTGCGCTGCTGCTCGCCGCCTACGCGGTGCCGGCGCTGGCCGTCGGGGCGCTCGTCACCGCTCGCAGGGACGTCGCATGAGGCACGCCGGGACGCCGCCCGACCGGGACGAGGATCGGCTCGGCCGGCGCGCCCGCCTGCTCGCGGCCGCAGCCGTCGCGGCCGTCCTCGTCGTTATGGTCGCGCTCCACCTCACCGGCGCGGTCGGTCCCAACGGTCACTAGTGGTGTGGCCGGCAACGGTGGTGGTGTCGATGGCGAGCGAAAACCGAGCGATGCTAGGACGCAGGGAGCGCCGGACGATCTACTAGGCCGAGGTGCCGGCCGAGGCCGTTGGCGCAGCGTCCACGCCGGGCGCCGGCGGCTCGCAGAT
>DASQXS010000399.1:0-2631 GCA_035639615.1 Gaiellales bacterium
GGTCGCGTACGCGAGATCCGCATACGTGATCCCGCCGTCCGTCGCCTGCACCGCCGCGACCACGCCGCTCGAGTGCTCCGCGCCGGTGCCGGTCGGGAACGCCGGCTGGGTCGAGGCGCCCACCTGGCCCTTCCAGTCGGAGCTGATGGCGGACAGGTACGACGTGAACGCGAAGCTCGTCCCGGAACCGTCACTGCGATACACCGGGGTGATATGCGTGTCGGGCAGGTTCACGCCAGGGTTGAGCGCGGCGATCGACGGGTCGTTCCACGACGTGACCTTGCCGAGGAAGATGTTCGCGATCACGGATCCCGTCAGCTTCAGATGGTTCGGGACGCCGTTCACGTGGTAGATCACCGCCACCGCTCCCAGAGACCACGGGATCGTGAGGCAGCTCTTGCACGCCGACGCCTGGTCTGCGCTGAGCGGCGCGTCGCTCGCGCCGAAGTCGACCGCACGGGCGGTGATCTGGTCGATGCCGCCACCGCTGCCGATAGCGCCATAGGTAATCGTCGTGCCTTCGGGCTGGTTCACGTAGTCGGCCTCCCACTGCTGCATGAGAGGAGCGACAAACGTGCTGCCGGCGCCCACGAGGACGTTCTTCCCGCTGTTGCCCCCGCCGCCCGGCGCGGTGACCGTCTTGGTCGAGCCGCTCGACCCGCAGGCAGCGGCGGCCAGCGCGACAGCGCCCACCGCGAGCGACATCGCAACCGTTCTCTTCAGTCTCATGCGTAACCTCTCCATCGTCGTCTCTCCACGAATGGCTCGATTGTGCATGGGGCCGCTCCGGATCTGGGTGACGGGCCGGTATCGGGATGGTGAACAACTGGAGATCGGCCTCATTCCGCCTTGCGGAGCGGATACGCTGGCCGCATGACGACCCGCGAAGGCTTCCACCAGGAGCTGGACGAGCTGGAGGCGTTCCTTCAGGAGGAGGCACGCACGTGCCAGCGCGCGCTTGACGGCGCACTGGAGGCGCTCGTCCGCCCGGACTCGACCGCCGCCGACGACGTTGTCGCCGGAGACGACACAATCGACCGCATCTACCTGCAGGTCGAGCACGGCGTCGAGTCGCTCCTGGCGCGGCAGACGCCGGTGGCGATCGACCTGCGTCTCGTCCTCGCGATGATCCACGTGAACCAGCACCTGGAGCGGATCGGCGACCAGTGCGTGAACGTGGCCAAGCTGAGCCGGCTCTTGGTGGAGCCGCTCACGCCCGAGCTCCTCGAGGACTTCACGGTCATGGGGAACCAGGCGAGCCGCATGATCGCGACGGCGATGGACTCATTCGCGTCCCGCGACCTGGAGCTCGCCGAGTCGCTCGTGGACATGGATCAGGTGATCAATTCCCGAAACCATGGGCTCGCCCGCCGGATCATGGCCGGCGGCGTCGACGAGTCATCAATCGAGATGGCGCTGCGGGCGATGCTGATCTCCCGCGCGCTCGAGCGCGTCGGCGACAACGCGGTTGACATCGGCGAACAGACGGCCTACCTGGTGACCGCCGCCTTCCGCGAGTTCACCGACGCCTCTCACCCGGTCGCGTAGCCGGCGAGCTCGTCGAGCAAGGCGTCGACGCGGCGGCCGATCTCGTCGCGTACGCGTCGGACGTCCTCGAGCGGCCGGCCCGCGGGGTCGTCCAGTTCCCAATCAACGTACCGCTTCCCCGGGACGAACGGACACTCGTCCCCGCAGCCCATGGTGACCACGAGATCGGCCCAGCGCATGTCGGCGTCGTCGAGCTTGCGGGGACGGTTCCCTGACACGTCGAGGCCGACCTCGCGCATCGCCTGGACGACTTCCGGATGCACGGCGGCGGCCGGGCGCGATCCGGCCGAGCGAGCCTGGTGGACGCCGTTCGCAGCGCGCTCGAAGAGCGCCTGCGCCATCTGCGAGCGGCCGGCATTCTGGATGCAGACGAAGAGGACGTGGGTCATGCGACGAGCCTAGTACCCCGCAGTGGGCGCACCGCGAGGAACACGACGAGAAAGCCGGCCAGCGCCGCGACGACGCCCGCGCCGACGAACCCCATCCATTGCGCCGCCGCTCCCGCGGCGATCGGCCCGACCATGTACCCGAGGATGCCGAGCTGCGACCACAGAATCATCGCGGTCACGATCCGCTCCACGCCGACCGCCTCGAGCAGCACTCCGATCGAGCCGGTATTCGCGGCGCCGATCCCGGCCGCGAGCGCCGCCATCGCGGGCACCCAGACGCTGACCGCACCTGTCCCAGCGGCGACCCAGGTGCCGGCCACGACAAGGCCGATTCCGACGAGCAATACCGCCCGTGGGCGCCAGCGCACCGCGACGGCCGCCGCAGCGACGTTCACAACCGCCGCCGCGCCGTAGAGGAGGCCGATCCCGGCCTGGGATAACCCCTGAGCGAAATGGAGCGGCAGAACCCCGTCCACGATGCCAAGCGCCAGGACGGCGAACGCGATCCCTGCGGACGCCGCCCAGAATCCACGGAGCCGGAGCGCGCGGCGATCGGCGTGAAACGCTTGCCGAGACGGCGGCGCCGGCATCGCCCATGCCGCCCCAGCGGCGAGCACCACCAGGCAGGTGTAGAGCAGGAACGGACGCTGAATCCCGCCGGCCGCGCCGAGCAGGGGCCCGATGAGCGAACCGG
>DASQXS010000400.1:0-5803 GCA_035639615.1 Gaiellales bacterium
GATCCTGCAGCCGAGCGCCGAGGCGGTGGTCGAGGCGATGAACGACCGTCGCATCACCCTGCTGGCCGTGCCGGAGACGGGCGCGCGCTGCCGCGGCGAGCTGGTGCTCTCGACGTGGAACACGTTCCTGGCCCAGGTGCGAGCGGTCTACCTCTACTCCGCGCGGACGGGGCGGGCCCGCGACGGCGACGTCTCGCTGGTCGGGAACAAGGTCGTGGAGAGCTACGTCGAGCAGGCGATCTTCTCGACGCCCGGCCTCGACGCGGGCTTCCAGGCCCGCCTCCGCCGCCTGCGCCGGAACATCGACCGCGCGGAGAAGCAGTCGGTCGAGACCTACAAGAGCGTGGCCGGGCCGGCGAGCGTGCGCGGCCTGATGGGCGTGACCCAGGTGCTGCCGCCCGGGCACCAGGAGCTGACCCGCCGGGCGCAGCCGACGGTGATCATGCCAGTCGAGGTGCCGATGCCGCCGATCGAGGCGGCCGCCGCCCCTTTCGACGTGAGCTCAGCGGCGACGCTGGAGATCGAGACGCCCCCGCCGGCAGCGCCGGCCGCTACGGAGGGACTGCTTAGGACCGCCTTCGACCAAGTGCAGCGGCGTCTGGGCGGGAACTTCCAGGAGTGGGAGGGCTGGGACTGGATCTCCGACTTCGGCGATCCCATCGCCGAGCACCACGCCGTCCGCGAGGCGGTGGGGATCTGGGACGAGAGCCCGCTTCGGAAGTGGTTCTTCATGGGCCCGGACTCGGTGCGGGCGGCCGACCGCATCTTCACCTCCGACGTGGCTGGGCTCGAGGTCGGGCAGTGCCGGTACGGGCCGTTCTGCGACGAGAACGGCAAGATGCTGGGCGACGGCGTCGTCTACCGCGGCGAAACGGAGGACGACGTGCTGGTGGTGACCGCGCTGGATACCGACGTCGACCACTTCCGCCGCGTCTGCTCCGATTTGGATCTCGAGATCGAGGAGCACACCTTCGCCATTCCCCACCTCCAGGTGCAGGGGCCGCGGTCGCGGGAGCTCCTGTCGGGCTTGACGGACGCGGACGTGGCCGGGCTTCGCTACTTCCGCTACATCCCGCATCCCGTTGTCGTCGGCGGGGTCGACGGCTGCTGGGTGTCGCGCACCGGCTACTCGGGCGAGCTTGGCTACGAGGTGTTCTGCCCGGCGGAGGGGGCGGAGACGCTGTGGCGGGCGCTGCTGGACGCCGGCGCGCACATGGGCATCCGCCCGTACGGGCTCGCGGCGGTGGAGTCGCTTCGGATCGAGAGCGGCCTGATCTTCCTCGGCTACGACTACTTCCAGGGCGTGACGAGCCCGTTCCACATGAACCTGGATCGGATGATCAAGCTGGACAAGAAGGAGTTCGTGGGCCGGGATGCGCTTCGGGCCGAACACGACGCCGGGATCGCCCACCGGATGGTGACGCTGGTGATCGGCGGCGAGGAGGCGCCGGATTACAACTCGCCGGTGGTGCGCAATGGCCGCCACGTCGGCAAGCTGACCTCGCCGTCTGCGGGCCGCTCGCCGACGGTGGACCGGCTGATCGGGATGGCCTGCATCGAGGCGGAGCTGGCCCAGGCGGGAACGCAGGTCGACGTGACGATGGCGGACGGCCGGCTGGTGCCGGCGATCGTGGATCGGTATCCGATCTACGACCCGGAGAAGGCGAGGCCGCGGGGCTAGCCTGCGGCTCGGGTTGAGACCCGGGCCGGTGCCTGGCCACGTCCCGCCTCACCCGCCCCGGCGTGCCTCAGGGACCGGGTGGCCGCAACTCCCGCCCCTGTGTCGTCTGGGGCGGGCGTTTGCCGGTGAGCCGGGCGACGGCTGCTCCCCGTCCGTCCACGTGGAGCTTCTCGAGGATGCTGTGGACATGGTTCTTCACCGTCGATACCGCGATCGAGAGGCGAAGCGCGATCTCCTTGTTCGAGAGCCCCTGCTCGAGGAGCGCCACGATCTCCGCCTCACGCTCGGTGAACCTGGCGTCGAGCTCTGGGGTCTCGTGCTCCGCTGCCAGGTCGGCGAGCCGGCGCAGGAGGCCGGCCGTGATCGTCGGCGGGCACACGGCTTCGCCGCGGGCGGCGCTCAGGATCGCGTCCTCCACATCGGCGAGGGTCGCGTCCCGGGCGACGTACCCCGATGCGCCGGCCTCGGCGTACGCGATCACGTCGGCCTCGGTTTCCGGCGTCGCCAGGGCCACGACCTTCGTGTCGGGAACGTTCGCGACCACTGAGCGGACCGCAGTGAGACCGTCGGTCGCGGCCACGTCGACCAGCGCGACCTCCGGACGAAGCGGCGCGACGGCGGCCAGCGCCTGCTGAGAGCTCGACGCCGTGGCGACGACCTTGATCCCGTCCCTCCGATCCAGCGCGTGCACGAGGCCTTCACCGTGAACCGGGATATCCGCGACTACAAGGATGGAGACCATGCCGCCGCACCTGCCTCGTTGAGGGGCCCCGCCACAGGACAACCCGTCGCGCTGTCCACTAGCCTCGCAGCCCCGAGACGCGGTGTCAAACTGACATTTTCCGAGTTTGGATCTAGTTCCTCGCAGGCCCTTAAGGCCTATTGCGGTACCCCGTGGGTCGCACAAGACTTCGCCTGTCCTGCGCCGTCTCTGGCCTGGGAGGAGGCGGCCGAAACACCACGAGAGGGGGTCGCGCATGAGACGGGAAGGCACGCCGCGCCGCCTGCGGCTGAGGGCGCTCTATGTCAGTATGGCGGTGATCGTCGCCGGCGGTGTTTCAGGGAGCGTGCTGGTCGGCTCGGCCGGTGCGCTCGCCGTGTGCCCGCCGGCGGGAGCCACCGTCACGATCACCGGCACCGCTGGGAACGACGTCATCACCGGGACCACCGGCAACGACGTCATCGATGCGCTCGGCGGTGACGACATCGTGATCGGAAACGGCGGTGACGACATCGTCTGCGGCGGCGACGGGAACGACATCGTCGTGGGCGGCTCCGGGGCTGACCAGCTGAGCGGCGGCCTCGGGAATGACGTCGTCCTCGGCCTGGGCGCCGACGATGTCGTTGAGGGCGACGCCGGAAACGACCAAGCCTTCGGAGGCGACGGGAACGACCAGGTGACGGGCGATCTCGGCGATGACGTGGTTTCGGGCGACGTCGGCAATGACACAGCCGACGGCGGCGACGGGAACGACAGCGTCGCCGGGGCGCTCGGCGACGACACCGTTCGCGGTGGTGCCGGCGACGACGCGATTGACGGCGGCGACGGCAACGACCTCATGAGCGGCGGGATCGGCGTGGATACCTTTACCGGCGGTGCCGGGACCGACACGATCAGCGCCGGGGCTGGGGACGACGTCCTCAGCGGCGGCGATGACGCCGACACCATGTCCGGCAGCACAGGGAACGACACGATGACCGGGGACGCGGGTGACGACTCGTTGGCCGGCGGCTCCGGCAACGACCGGGCAAGCGGCGGCGACGATAACGACACCGTGAACGGCGGCTCCGGAGACGACCTCTTGAACGGCGACTCCGGCGAGGATCAGGTCCTCGGCGGTCTCGGGGACAACGACCAGCTCTTCGGCGGCGAGGACGACGACTCCCTCGACGGCGGACCGGGCATCAACAACTTCGGCGACGGGGGCGACGGCATCGACACGTGCGTCAACCTCGCGACCAAGGTGAACTGCGAGCTCTGATCGCTCCGGTCGTCCGAGACCGAGACACGAACATGCGAGAGGCTGCCTGGGGCGGCCTCTCGCATGCCCGCTTCTGATCCGGCCGGCCCGGCCGCGACGAGTACGAGCTCGGACGACCTACCTCCGCCCGCGGTGACGGCGCCGGGCCTGACGCTGCGCCTTGCGGGTCTTGGCGCGCTTCTTGACAGAGGTGGCGGTTGGCGGCGATGACGTGCGTGCGCGGCGTTCGCCCAGCGGGAGCGCGTTGTAGGTGGCGATCCAGCTGTCCACCTGGTGCTGGTCGTGGAGGTCGACGCCGTCGGCAAGCATCGCGGTCACGAGCGCCTTGGCCGGCCCGTAGTTCGAGCGGTCGCGAGCCGCGGCCGTGAACCGCGCGGCACACGCGGCCGCCCGGCCCGCCAGGTCGGAGGCCTCGTGGGCGTCGAGGCGGCCCGTCTCGCCAAGGAAGTGCAGCACCTCGGCCACCCCCAGCGGGAACCGCTCGATGTCCTCCTCGGCGATCGTCACCTTGCGGGGCACGTAGTCGAGCAGGTATTCGTGCAGGTCGCCGGCGTTCCAGTCCGCCGGTCCGGTCGCGCAGTAGGAGAGCCGGAATTCGGCCATCGAGCCGCCCGCGAAGGTGACCAGACTCTGCCAGTCGGCGGCGGCGTTGCGGTCTTCGCACCAGGCGTCGAGCGCGGCGAGGAGCTCCTCCACCTCGGCCTCGAGCGCATCCTCGTCGACCGCCTCGTTCTCGTCGTCGTCCTCATACCAGCTGGGAATCACGTCGGCGAGGGCAGGGAGTCCCGGCAGTGCCGCCAGCACCTCCTCGGCGTCCCTCTCGCCGGCGCGGACGAGGAGGTTCACCGCCAGGAGCGCGTCCGACGTCGGCCCCAGCCGGCACTCGGCGCCCCGGCGTGCGCCGGCCGCGATCCGCGCCACCGCCTCCGCCGGCCCGATCTCGATCGGATTGACCCCGAACAGGTCGGCCGTCTCCTGCAGGATCCGATCGAGCTCGTCCGCGCCCTCCGTCCCGGAGGCGAAGCCGTCCTTGATCGCCCCGCCGGTCTCCGGCCACTCCTGGGTGAAGCCCAGGATCTGGACGCCCGGTGCGCCCGGCCTGCGTGCGGCGACGACGAGCGATGAGATCGGCTCGTCGGCTTCGAGCCGGAAGGCGCGCTCGGGAACGAGCGTGCCGACGCGGTCCGCTGCCGGCGACGCCGACGCCCCGTCGAGCCCTGCGGCGTACGCGGCGGCCAGCCGCGACACCGGCGGCGACGCGGCGGCGGCAATCCCGCGCAGGAGCGAGAGGCCGTCGCGCTCCGCGGCTATCATCGCCATCAGCTCGTCGGGGATGCCGGTCGGCGCCAGGGCAAGCGACTCGCACAGCTCGAACCCGAGCTGTTCCAGCTCGGCAGGATCCTCGATCCCGGCGGCTTCGCGGACGACATCGCGGACCGCTCGGCCCATGGAGCGGCGGAAGTCCCTGCGTTCGGCCTGGGTGATGTCTGACGGCATTGGACGACTCTACCGAGCGGGCCGGATGTGGAGACCGGCGCGCGCGGTTAGCGGCGGGTGTGCTCCCCAGCGTCCGCCCACCAATCCGCCGGCGTGCCCTCCTCCTCCATGAACTTGAGGGCGCGCTCGACGAGGATCATGTTGGAGCCCACGCCGCGGCCCCAGCAGAACTTCCACAGCTCCCGGACGGCCTTGGAGTAGCGATGGATCTCGTCGTCCGCGTCATGGACGTCGAGCTCCCCGGCCCGGTACCGATCGACCGTCTCGCCGACGTGCGCCAGCAGCTTCGTCAGCTCGGCGTCGTAGTAGGCGGATACGCGCTCGCGGGCGGTGCGGCGCTCGGCCTTGGAGGCGTCGTGGATGCTCACGGGTGGGATGGTGGCACACCTGCGTGACCTGCGACACCAGGTGGTTCAGGCGTACCACCCCAAGAGCTGCAGATAGCACCGCTCGTCCTCGACGCCCGGCGGGAATTCGGCCCAGCGCGCGAGCGAGAACCGCACGAGTGCTCCGCGAGGAATCGCCTCCACCGGGTCGTGCATCCCGACGTACTTCACGGATCGGATCGGGCCGCTACCCGGCAGCGCGTACCGCGTCGCGTCGTCGAACTGTCTTCGCGGGAGCTTGGCCGTTGCGACCCAGA
>DASQXS010000401.1:0-7416 GCA_035639615.1 Gaiellales bacterium
TCCACCTCGTCGGCGGCCCACGAACGGTCGAGACGTTCCGGCGGCTCGGAGCGCTCG
This sequence comes from Gaiellales bacterium, assembly GCA_035639615.1. GTDB lineage: Bacteria > Actinomycetota > Thermoleophilia > Gaiellales > JAICJC01 > JAICJC01. The sequence continues at coordinate 58 of DASQXS010000401.1, forward strand.
ACGAGCTCGGCCTCGTCGTGCTGCCGCTGCTCCTGGGGAGCGGTATGCAGCTCACGCCGTCACTCGCCGCCGACGCCGACCTGACCCTTAAAGGCCACCGCCCGCTTCCGGTCGGCGCGGTCGAGATCACCTACGCTTGCAGGTGACGCCGGCCGCTGCCGCTCGTGGCCTCGGTGACATACGCGACGATCCGCCTCGCGTCTCGGCCGTCGGGATCGAGGTCGGGGTTGTAGACGCCGATGCTCCACCCTCGGCAGCCCTCGGTCCCAAGGGCGGTTCTCGTCGTATCCGTGAGCTGTGCCCATGTGAGCCCTTGCGGCATGGATGGGTCGCCGGCGGCGCCGCAGGCCCGGAACTCCTCTCCGTCGAGCACGTCCAGGTCGACGTGCAGCCACCAGGCTGCAGCCTGGGCGGCGACGTGGGCGGCCGCCTCCGCGGCGATCCGTTCGTGATCGCGCCGAAGCTCGGCCGCGTCGTGAAGGAGGACGCGGTCCGCGATGCTCGAGGCGCCGATCTCGTCTCGGTAGGCGGCGTCGCGTTGCCCCAGCATCGCGATCGCCTCCGCGCGAAGCGCCGGCACCAGGCTCCGCAGCGGCTCGGGCGCGTGCTGCCCGGTCATGCCGATCAGGAGCGCGACCTCCATGTTCGCGGCCTCGCCCGTCGTCGATTGCTCCATCGTCGTCGCGTCTTCATGTCCATCGACGAACATAAGACCGGCGATGCCACACAGATCTCGAAGCGCGGGAACGGCGCCGAGCAGAGTGGCGCAGTCGCCGCCGTAGAGGATCGGGAAGCGGCCGGCCTCGAGCGCCGCTCGCACCCGCCCGTGCACCGCCTCCACCATCTCCAACAGCGCCCGCTCGTTCAGAAAGCCGGCGAGCGGACCCCGGCTCGGGTCAGGTTCGGACACGACGATGTCCGAGTCGACGCGGGCGCCGGGGAGCGCCGAGGGGAGGCCGGCGTCCCGGAGCCGTGACGGTGCCGCCGCCTGTCCCTCTGCGCGAGCCGACCCGTCGAAGCAGACGCCGATCAGGTCGATGGGCGTATCCACGACCAGGCATCCTACGGCGCTCCTTGCTCCACGGTCAGGGGAGCGTCTGCAGCCCGGCGCCGGTCAGGAGGTAGGCGGGGGCGACGGTCGCGGCATCTGCTCGCAGCAGGTCGAGGACCGCCGAGCCGGCGGCCCCCGGTGTCAGCGGCTCGCCCATCTGCCGGAGGTACTCCTCCTCGGACTGGCCGCTGCGGGCCGCGTACGCCCGGACCGCCGGCCGGCCGAGGTCGGTCAGCGGCGTGATCCGGGGCAGCACCGCGGTGAACGTGATGCCGAGACCGGCGCGGGCCGCCTCCTCCTGTGCGTATCCCGTGATGAAGCGCTGGGTGGCCTTGGCGCCGGCGTAGCCGCCGCTGAGCGGTGACCCGGCCAGCGCGGCGCCGCTCGAGACCACGACCATCCTGCTGCCGGGCCGAAGCGGCCTGAGCAGCGCCTCGCGCAGCCAGTGGAACGCGATGCGGACATCGGCGTTCCAGTTCACCGAGAACGTCTCCCAGGTCTGGTGCTGCAGCGGGCGCATGAGCGGGGTTGCGCCGGCCACCAGAATGACGGCCGCCGGCTCGTAGCGGTCGAGGAGGCTGCCGGCCACCGTCGGGTCGCCGGCATCGGCGACCTCCGGATGGATGGTGTCCGCGCCGTCGCCCGGCTCAGGATATGCGGCGGTGCGGGCCACGGCGATGACCGGGGTGCCGGCCTCGGCGAGGGCGGCGGCGATGCCGTGGCCCAGGCCGCGGCTCGCACCGACGACGATGGTGGTTCTCCCGGACAGGTCGCTCATGGTGTCCTCCAGTTCTCGGGGATATCGTCAGTCGGCGGTGGCGAGGGCCGCGTCCGCCGAGCGGCGGTCGGCGGCTGCCCGTGCGACGTCGTCGCCGCGCACGAGCAGGATGGTGATCGGGATGGCGGCGAGGCCGATCGCGCTGCACGCCCAGAGCGCCCATTGGAAGCCGCCGGTGAGGGCGACCGGGGCGGCCGCGCCGGCCCGGGCGAGGGTGTCGGCGTGGCTGGCGGCGACGGTCGAGGCGACGGCTACGCCGATCGCTCCGCCGATCTGCTGCGTCGTGTTGAGGAGTCCGGAGGCGAGGCCGGCCTCGTGCTCGGCGACCCCGGCGAGGCCCGCAATCGATACGGGGATGAAGGCGAAGGCGGTACCGGCGCCGGCGATGAAGAACGGCCCGGCGAGGTCGTGCAGGAACTGCCCGTGCACGGAGACGGCGGTGGACCACAGGATGCCGCCGCCGATCATGGCCATCCCGATCGCGAGCACCAGCTTGGCGGACACGCGCGTGACGAGTGCCTGCGCGAGGCCGGCGAGCGCGACCGAGGTGACGGAGGCGGTGAGCCAGGCGAGCCCGGTCTCGATCGCGGAGTAGCGGAGCACCTGCTGCATGTAGAGGGTCCCGATGAAGATGAAGCCGAAGAAGCTGCCGCCGAGCAGGAGCCCGACGGCGTTGGCGCCGGCGAGCGTCCTCAGCCGGAAGATCCGCAGGGGCAGGAGCGGGGCATCCAGCCGGGTCTCGATCGCGACGAAGGCGATGAGAAGCGCGGCGGCGCCTGCGAGGAGGGAGATCGTGCGGGCGCCGGCCCAACCGTGCTGCGGCGCCTGCGAGAGCGCGTAGACGAGTAGGAGCAGGCCGGCGGTGACGGTGGTTGCGCCGAGCGGGTCGTAGCGGCGGCGCGCCGTGTCGAGCCGGCTTTCGGGGACGAGGCGCGGGGCGAGCAGGAGCGCGAGCGCGCCGATCGGGACGTTGAGGTAGAAGATGTACTGCCAGCCGACGTAGCGGGTCAAAAGGCCGCCGGCGATCAGCCCGACGGTTGCGCCGGCGGCCCCGATGCCGCCCCAGACGCCGAGTGCCTTGTTGCGCTCGGCTCCCTCCGGGAACGTGTTCATGACGATCGAGAGCGCGGCCGGGAGGACGATCGCGGCCCCCAGGCCCTGGATGCCGCGCATCGCGATCAGGAAGGTGTCGGTCGTCGCGAGGGCGCAGGCGAGCGAGGCCGCGGTGAACACGGCGAGCCCGACCATGAGGATGCGCCTGCGGCCGAGCAGGTCGGCGGCGCGGCCGCCGAGCAGCAGGAAGCCGCCGAAGGTCAGGCCGTAGGCGGTTACGACCCATTGCAGGTTCGTCTCGTTGAAGTGGAGCTTCCGCCCGATCGTCGGCAGGGCAACGTTCACGATCGTGAGGTCGACGATCGTCATGAAGAACGAGACGGCGAGCACGGCGAACGCGCGCCAGCGATGCACAGTGGCTTCGGCTCCTAGGGATTCTGCTCGGGCGGTCACGCGGCACCTCCTGGTCGAGATCGAGCGGTCCCTTGTGTGACGGCGCGGGCTCGCGGGACTAACCGGTCCTCGAGCGGGCGCCGCGCCGCCAGATGGCGAGCAATCGTGCCGGTCCCGCGCCCACGTTGCGAACGAGGCGCACGGGGAGGGGTGCAAGGCAGAGGATGTCGCCCCGGCAGAAGCGCCGGCGGGCGCCGCTCGAGCACTCGAGCTCGATCTCGCCCGCGGTGACGAAGACGATCGCGTCCTCCCAGCTCGTCGCGTCGTAGTCGAGGACGGACGCCGCCGGGAGCTCGACCATCCAGGTGCCGAATCGCGCCGACGCCTGCCGCGCGATGCCCTCGACGTCGATCTCGTCCGCGCCGCTCATCTCGCCGTGACGGCGAAGCGCTCCACGAGCTCGGGCTGCAGGAAGATGTCGATCTCGGCGATCAGACCGTGCTCGATCCGGAGCACCTCGAGGCCGAGCGGCCGGGGCTTCGTGCCGGGATCGCCGCTCAGGAACACCGCGAAGGCGGGCTGCCTGTTTGCGCGCGTCGGCACGTGGATATGCGGCGGTGTGGTGGGCGCGAGCGGGTAGCCGGCGAGGAAGATGCCGATCGCCTCACGGCCGTCATACCAAGCGGGCGTGGGGGGCATCGCCAGGCGCGCGTCCTCCGTGAGCAGCGCCACCAGCCCGTCGACGTCGCTTCGGTTCCAGGCGTCTACGTACCGCGCGAGGAGCGAGCGTTCCTCCGCGTCCTGCGTTTCAGCTCGTGCCCATTCGACCCGGCGCGGAGGCAGCTTGTCCTTGAGCGTGGCCCGCGCGCGTTGCAGCGCGCTGTTCGTCGCGATCACGCTCGTCCCGAGCGCCTCGGCAGCCTCGCGAGCGCTCCAGCCGAGCACGTCGCGCAGGATCAGGATCGCGCGCTGTCGCGGCGGCAGATGCTGGATCGCGACCAGGAACGCGAGCTCGATCGTCTCCCGGCCGACGATCGTCTCATCGGGCCCCGCCTCCTCGTCGGCAAGCTCGTCCAGCAGCTGGTCGGGATAGGGCTCGAGCCAGCCGATCTCGCTCGCCGGAGGCGGCGGCGCGGCCGGATCGGCTGCCGAGGCGACCGCAGGCGGCAGCAGCCGGCGACCGCGCCGGTCGAGTGCGTCCAGGCACGCGTTCGTCGCGATCCCGTACAACCATGCGCGAACCGTTGAGCGCCCCCGGAAGGTCTCCCGCCGCCGCCACGCCCTGAGGAGCGTCTCCTGCACCATGTCCTCGGCATCCTCGAGCGAGCCGACCATCCGGTAGCAGTGCACCTGGAGCTCGTGCCGGTACCGAGCCGTCACGGCGGCAAAGGCGTCGCGGTCGCCCGCCACCGCGGCCGCCCATGCGAGGCGCTCGTCTCGAGGGTTCACGTCTGTGTGACGGTCGCGGCGAAGGAAACTCACCGCTTCGAGCGCGCGAGCCCGAAGCGGGGGAGCCGCCTGCTGCTACCCGGTCGCTGACGCGCGCACCATCGGCGCCGGAATGGGAACGTTCCCAAGCCCGGTGCGAAAGCCGTCGCGCCATGTCCGGTAGTACGGATGCCAGCCGAGCTCGCGCTTCGCCTTGGCGTTTGAGGCGCCCCGGATCCGCGTCATCATCGAGACGCCGACCTCGCCCGCGGCGAGCTTGCCCAACCAGACGGGGACGCGACGGGGCGGCTTGGCGCCGACCGCCTCCGCCAGGCCGGGGATCCAGGTCGCGGCGGGGACGGGCTCGTCGTCGGCGATGTTGTAGGCGGCGCCGGGCTTGGCGCGCTCGATCGCCGCGATCGTCGCCTGCGCGAGGTCGTCGACATGGATGAATGACCAGACGCCGGTGCCGTCTCCGATCACCGCCAGCTTCCGCGTGCGCACCAGCTTTACGATGTCGCCGTCGAGCGCGAAGCCGGTGCAGGGCCCGTAATGGTTGGCGTGGCGCAGGGCGATGCCCTCGATGTCGCGTGCGCCGGTGACGGCCTGCTCGAGGTAGACGATCGCCTCGAGCGTCTTGCGCTGGTTGGCCGGCGGGTCGGGGTCGAAGGGATCGTCCTCGGTCTTCGCGCTGCTGCCGCTTCGCTCGTAGTTCCAGTTGCCGTAGCTCTGGGCGATGAACCGACGCGCCCCGGCCGCCCGCGCCGCCTCGAGGAGATAGTCGGTGCCGTCCGTGCGTAGCCGGTTCGTGAGCGCGAACTCATCGTCGAATTTCTTGAAGCTCTTGGCGCCGGTGAGGCCGGTCATCTCGTGAATGACGACCTCGGGCCTGGCCTGTATCAGCGCCTGCATGACTGCGGTGCGATCCAGCGCATCGACGACGATCGCCCCGGCCCCGACGTCGCGCAGCCAGCCCGCCTTCTCCGGCGACCGGGTCGAGCCGCTGACCTCGTAGCCGGCGGCGACGAGCAGTGGAACGAGGCGCCTGCCGACAACACCCGTGGCACCCGCTACGAAGACCTTCATCGCGCGTCTCCCTTTCGATCTGCGTTGACGCTCCCACAGACGAAACGGGCGCCGCGGCTGTGACATCCGCGTGCGCGGCGAGCGTCGGCCCGCCGCGCACGCCAGACCTGACGCTACCCGGTGGCGGCGCTCCGCGGATCCGCCTTGCGATAGCTGTAGCCGCCCTGCTGCTTCGTGGTGAGGCCGAGGAAGACGGCTGCGAGGCCGACGACCACATGCGGGACCCAGACGTTCGCCGTCTCGTCGGCGAACCCGAAGATCCAGGGCGATGCGGCAAGGAGCGCGCCGGCCGCGATGTCGATCAGGTTGTGCACCGCCATCGGGGCGATCTTCCAGACTCCGAGCTCGTAGTTCGTGATGAGGCTGTACGCGATCAGGCCGATCCCGAGAACGATCGGCACGACCGTCGCCGCCGTGTGCTCCGAGAACTGGAAGATCCAGGGAGCGGCGATGAGCGCGGCGCCCACGATGTAGTCGAGCGGCGCGTGGTACTTCGTCGGGATGAAGCGCATCAAGGACTCCTTTGGAGGTGTCGGTGGTTCCCGACGTCATTCGCAAAGAGCGGTCGTCCCGGTTCGACCGGATCCGGGCTTACGCGAGCTCATCCGTCGCCCGAACAAGGGCGCTGCTCGAGAACGCGCCGCGGCGCGCCTCCTAGAGCTGGCGGATCGGCAGCTCGCGGAGCGGATCACCGCCGTCGACGAACAGCCGGGCGCCGGCAGCGGTGGCCATGGCGATGCGGTGGAGAGCCTGCTCGCCAACCTGCGGGTGACGACCATCAAAGGCGCCGACCCGGACGGCGAAGACAAGGTCGTATGGCTGTTCGTCCGCCTCCAGCTCGAAATCTTCGATTGCGACGTGGCGGACGCTCATGCGGCCCGCCGCGATTTCGTGGGCCGCGGCGGCTTTGGCTTGCGCGATCGCCGAGCCGGACCGGTCGATGCCGAGGATGTGGCCGGTCACGAGCCGGGCCGCGACGGCTCGTGCCGCCGCGCCGGGCCCGCACCCGATCTCGAGCACGCGGGAGTCCGGCTGTAGAGGCAGTGCGTCCACGATCGTGGCAAGGCGGGGCGACAGTCCTGCCGGCATGGGCGGGAGAGTACCGCGCTGAACCATCGCGCCTGATCTCCGCCCGGCCGGATGACGCCGACCGACGCGCTGGGTGGCGTAGTGGTGTGGCCGGCAACGTTGGTGGTGTCGATGGCGAGCGAAAACCGAGCGCTGCTGGGACGCAGGCCCTGTCAAGCCGCAGGCTTGACAGGGTTCGGGACGCGCCTGCTCTCCAGGCAGGCGCACACCGGCCAATACTGGAGAAGTATTGGCCGCGACCGAGGACACTGCAGCAGTCGCAAGGCGCTGCCGTGCGACGTTCGGGAGCGATCTGCTACCCAGCGGATCGCGGACGCGGTTTGCCGCCGCCAGCCTGTCGAGGCGCCCGCCTTGACAGGTCTCGCGAGCAGCCTGCTACTCAAGCAGGCTGCGAGAGCGGCAAACGTTGCCGGTCACATCACTAGTCCTCGCTTCGGCTGGCCCGTTCGGCGCCGTGGCCCGAGATTCCAGTGCGTCTTCG
>DASQXS010000402.1:0-33557 GCA_035639615.1 Gaiellales bacterium
CCGAGGAGGCCGGCGCCGGCCGCCGCGCAGCCCGCCGCCCACCGCCAGCCGCGAACGCCGAGCGCCGCGACCGCGGTCGTCGCGGGGATCAGGAGCGCGATCCACGCCATGTCGAAGTAGTGCTCCATCTGCGCATGCGCATCGGTCGAGACGGACTGCGTGTGTCCCTGCCCGACCGCATACAGGGTCAGCGGGACGGCGGCGCCGACCGCCAGCGCGGCGACCGCCGCGTTCGGCCGGATGACCCGCAGCGCGGCGCGGTCGCCGTGAAGCGCGAGCAGCGCCAGGGCCGGCACCGCGACCACGACCGGAACCACGGGCGACTCGCCGGAGAGCACGGTCGCGGCCGCGGCGGTCAGCGGGACCGAGAGGAGCTGGAGCAGCGCGGCCGGATGCCTGTCCGAGCCGCGGGCGAGCCGGGCGACGGCGCCCAGCCAGAGGATGGCGAGCACGATGCCCGTGCCGGTGAGGTCGTGGAAGCGGTGCATGCCGCCGTCGTCGCCGGAGATGAACGAGGCGGCCGCCGCGATGCCCCACGTGAGCGGGAGCGCGGCCGCGGCCGCCAGCGAGATCGCGGTGGCGATGCGTGCGGCGCGGCGCCGTTTCGGGGGTGTGTGGATGGTCATCAGGTGCTCCTTGCCGGAGAAGGTCGGTATCGCCGATCACCGTACGGGAGGGCCTCCGGCGCGTCGTCGGCCGCGGTTGCGATGTTCGCGTCGGCCGCGCGGATGATCCGTGTCCGCCGGGTCGCCCGGCCGGCCGATGCGCCGCCGCTCCGCCCGAAGTACGGTTGCGTCGATGCCGCTGTCCGTCGACACCAGCAGGCTCCGGCCGCCGGTCGCCGACGTGGTCCTCGCCGGGGCGCTCGCGGCCCTGGCCCAGTACGAGGTGTGGAGCGGCGTCCGGTACCAGCGCGCGCCGGTGCATCCCGGCCCCAAGCTCGCGGTCGTCCCTGCGCTGGCCGTGGCCACGGCGGCCGTCGCCTGGCGCGGCGGTGTCCGGTCGGCGTCCTCGCGGTCGCGGGAGCGACGATCGCCGCGACGGCGGCGGCGTTCGGCGCCGGCGACGGCGGTGCGAGCCTCTTCCTGGTCCTGCTGGTGATCGTCTACTCGGCCGCGGCGAACGCCGACCGCCCGGCGGCGACGGCCGCGCTTGCGGTCGGTCTTGTCGCGGTGCACGACGTCTTCGATGCGCAGATCCACTCAGCGGGCGACGCGATCTTCGCGCCCGCCCTCGGGGCGATCGCGTTCGTGTTCGGGCGGGCCGTGCGCGCCCGCCACGAGCAGGCGCTCGTCCGGGCGAGCGCCGCCGTCGCCGGGGAACGAGCACGGATCGCGCGTGAGCTCCACGATGCGGTCGCCCACAGCGTCGGCGTGATGGTCGTCCAGGCGCAGGGGGCGCGGGCGCTCCTGGGCGACGGCCGCGAGCCCGGCGTGCACGCCGCGCTCGAGCACATCGAGCGGGCCGGCCAGGATGCGCTCGTGGAGATGCGCCGCCTTCTCGGCCTCCTGCGCGAGGACGGTGACGAGCCGGAGCGACGCCCGGGGACGTCGCTCCGCGAGCTCGACGAGCTCCTCGGGCAGGTGCGAGCCGCCGGCCTGGCGGTCGACATCACCGTCGAGGGCGATCCCCGCCCGCTGCCGGTGGGCGTCGACCAGTCGGCGTACCGGATCGTGCAGGAGGCGCTCACGAACGTCCGGCGTCACGCCCCGGGTGCGCACGCCACGGTCACCGTCCGGTACCTCGCCGATGCCGTGACGGTGGAGGTGGCGGACGACGGCGCGGCCACGACCGCGCCCGACCCGAGCCCGGGAAGCGGACACGGCCATGCGAGCATGCGCGAGCGGGCCGCGCTCTGCGGCGGCACCGTCCGGATCGGCCCGCGCGCCGGCGGCGGCTACGCGGTCGAGGCCCGGCTGCCGCTCACGGGATCTGCCCGATGATCAGGGTGCTGCTCGCCGACGACCAGGAGCTCGTCAGGACCGGGTTCCGCATGATCGTCGACGCCCAGGCGGACATGCGCGTCATCGGCGAGGCGGGCGACGGCGGCGAGACGATCGCCGCAGCCGAGCGCCTCCGCCCAGACGTCGTTCTCCTCGACATCCGCATGCCGGGCATGGACGGGCTTGCCGCCATCCCGCGCCTCGTCCGGCTTGCGCAGGCGCCGCGGATCGTGGTCCTGACGACGTTCGACCTCGACGAGTACGTCTTTGAGGCGCTGGCCGAAGGCGCGAGCGGATTCCTGCTCAAGGGCGTTCCCGCCGACCAGCTCCTGGCCGGCATCCGGGCCGCGGCCGCGGGCGATGCGCTCATCGACCCGTCCGTGACGCGGCGGCTGGTGGCCCGGTTCCTCCGTAGGCGCCCGATGACGGATCCGGGAAGCCCTGATCTGAGCGCGCTGACCGAACGAGAGCGCGAGGTGCTCGAACTCCTCGCGCGCGGCCTATCGAACGCCGAGATCGCGGACCGGCTCGTCGTGAGTGCCGCGACCGTCAAGACGCACGTGGCGCGCGTCCTCTCGAAGCTCGGGCTCCGCGACCGGGTGCAGGCCGTGATCCTCGCCTACGAAGCCGGCGTCGTCACGCCCCGCTCCGGCGCCGACCCGGCGTCCGGCTGACCTGTCGCCGATACCATCAACCGATGGACTTCGGGGCGCACCTCGCCACGGCCGGCGGGTCGTACAAGGCGGCCGAGCGGTCGAAAGAGATCGGGGCCACGGCCCTTCAGATCTTCACGCAGAGCCCGCGCATGTGGCGCCATCCCGAGGTCGATGTCGACGCCGCGGCCCGGTTTCGGACGGCACGGACGAAGGCGAGGATCGCGGCCGTCATGTGCCACGCGACGTACCTCATCAACCTGGGAGCGACCGACGACGCGGTGTACACCAAGTCGGTCGAGGCGCTCCGGGCGACGTTCCGAGCGGCCGAGGCGATCGATGCCGACGGGGTCGTCTTTCACCTCGGCAGCCACCTCGGCCGGGGCCTCGAGGCGGCGCTTCACCAGGTCGTGCCCGCGATCCAGGGTGTCCTCGCCGAGGCGGATGCCGAGTCCACGACGCGGCTCGTCATCGAGAACGCTGCCGGCGCGGGCGACACCATGGGCGTGGCACTGGAGGACATCGCCCGCGTCCTCGACGAGCTCGGCCGGCCCGAGCGGATGGCCGTCTGCCTCGACACCTGCCACCTGTGGGCGGGCGGCGTCGATGTCGGCGACCCCGGCCGCGTCGACGAGCTCGTCGACGAGCTGGACGAGCGGATCGGGCTCGACCGGCTGGTGTGCCTGCACGTCAACGACGCCGCGCTCCCGCTCGGTGCCGGCCGCGACCGCCACGCCGATCCCGGCGAGGGCCTGATCGGCCGTCGCATGGGAGCCATGCTCGGACACCCGCGCCTGCAGGACCTCCCCGCGATCACGGAGTCCCACGGCCCGGGCGGCAAGGGGCCCGACCGATCGACGATCCAGGCGCTCCGGCGTCTCCACCGCGCTGGGCTGCGCATGCGCGTCCGTGCTTGACATCGGCGCCGCCCGCGAGCTCAGCGAGGACGAGCTCGAGTTTCGCTACTCGCGGAGCGGCGGGCCCGGAGGCCAGCACGTGAATACGAGCTCGACCCGGGTCGAGCTGGTGTTCGACCTCGAGGGCAGCGCCGCGCTCTCCGAGCGCGAGCTCGAGCTCGCACGCCGCAGGCTGCGCTCCCGGCTCGACTCGTCGGGCAGGCTGCGCGTGGTCGTACAGGACGAGCGCAGCCGGGCACGGAACCGCGCGATCGCGGTCGAGCGCTTCTGCGACCTGATGCGCGCCGCGCTCGCGCCCCCGCCGCCGCCACGCCGGCCGACCCGCCCGGGCCGCGCCGCCGTCGAGGAGCGGATCCAGCAGAAGCGGCGAGCGGGCGAACGAAAGCGGCTGCGGCGCCCGCCCGGCGAGGAGGGTGAATGAACGGAGTCAGACTCCGTTGATGCATGAACGCCGAGCGCTGGCGTTCTACGCGGGGGAATCGTCGCCGCCCGCGACCACGCGGAAGCTGCGATGGTGGCCGGGCGGCTCGTGGAACTCGGGGTTCACGCAGCCCATCGGATCTTCGCGGTTCTCGTAGGCGCGCTCGACCTCGACGGGGCACACCGAGAGCGGCTCGCGCACTGCGCGGACCGCGCCGAAGCCGTTCCGGCGTTTCGACGCCCGCTCCAGCACCTCGAGGTCGATGTCGGTGGCGAAGATCTCCTGCGTGCAGCCGACGTAAGTGCGGCCGAACGCCTCGTACGCGTACAGGAAGGGGCACGCCTGCTCCAGGCACCGCGACGGATGTACCACTTTCTGGCAGACGACGCCGCAACGGCGGCACTCGACCTGCTCGGATCGTTGGGCGACAGGAAGCGGTTGGCGGATACGGCCCACGCTCAGAGTGTACCCGGGGATGCCTCGGCCAAGAGCCCATCAACGACCGCGAGCACCTCGGCCGGCGTCGAGGCGACGGCGCCCGCAAGGCGGTGATCGCCGTCGTCGATGCGGAAGTACGTGACGAGGCAGGTGTGCATGCCGAGGCTGGCGGGGCCGACGATGTCCTCGCGGACGCGGTCGCCGACGAAGAGCGCCTCAGCCGGCGCTACGCCGAGCGCGTCCAGCACGGCGCGGTAGATCTCCGGCGCCGGCTTGCGCCGGCCGAGCTGCGAGGAGAGGACGACCGCATCCACCCGGTCGGCAAGGCCGTCGTTCTCGAAGTTGGCGAGCCACAGGTCGGGAGGGTCCGGCGTGTTGGACACGATCCCGATCTTGAGCCCACGCTGGCGCACAGCGTCGAGGAGGGAGTGCGCCGCTGGGTGCAGGTGCCGAGCCGCCGCCCACCCGCGATCTCCTGCCGCGAGCGCTGCGCGGATCACCTCGGGGCTCCGCTCGGGACCGCAGCGACGGAGCGCCTCGGTCATGACGGCGACGTAGTCGAGCTCGGCGTGATCGTCGCGGTCGGAGAACTCGGCCAGACGCCGCCGCAGCTCGTCGCGCAACGCTTCGGCCGCCTCCACCGGGAGGTCGGCCTCTCGCAGCGTCACCCGCAGGCACTCGAGCCAGACATCCTCGTCGAAGTGGAAGTCGAGGAGTGTGTGGCCGAAGTCGAAGATCACGGCCTCAAGCGACATGCGTTACTCCGCGCTCGGGTGGTCCTCGAACAGGTACCGCACGGTCAGCCGCTTGGCCGCCTCGGCCTCGTCGAGCCGGCGGACGGGCCGCGTGTGCGGCGCATCCTTCAGCTGCTGCGGATCGTCGCGGGCCTCCTGGACGATCGCCAGCATCGCCTCGCAGAAGGCGTCAAGGGTCTCGCGCGTCTCGGTCTCGGTCGGCTCGATCATGAGCGCCTCCGACACGATCAGCGGGAAGTAGATCGTCGGCGGGTGGAAGCCGTGGTCCATGAGCCGTTTGGCGACGTCGAGCGCCGTCACGCCGTGCTCGCGCCGCAGCGTCCGAGCCGAGACCACGAACTCGTGCATGCAGAGCCGGTCGACGGGGAGGTCGTACGCATCCTTTAGGCGGGCCAGGACGTAGTTCGCGTTCAGGACGGCGACCTCGGACATGTGCCGGAGCGCCGGGCCCCACATCCGCATGAACGCGTAGGAGCGGACGAAGACGCCGAACGGGCCGGCGAAGCCGCGCACCTTGCCGATCGACTTGGGGAGGTCGCGGTCGAACCCGAACCCGTCCCCACTGCGCACGATCCGCGGCACCGGAAGGAACGGCTCCAGCATGCCGCGGACGGCGACCGGCCCCCCGCCGGGGCCGCCGCCGCCGTGCGGCTGCGAGAACGTCTTGTGGAGGTTGAAGTGGACGATGTCGAAGCCCATGTCTCCCGGTCGGGAGATGCCGCACACCGCGTTCAGGTTGGCGCCGTCGTAGTAGAGCAGCGCCCCGGCGGAGTGGAAGATGTCGGCGATCTCGGTGATCCGCTCCTCGAAGAGCCCGAGCGTCGAGGGGTTGGTGAGCATCAGCCCGGCGGTCTTCGGGCCGACTTTGCCGCGCAAGTCGTCGATGTCGATGTTGCCGCGCGGGTCGGTCTTCACGTGCACCAGCGTGTAGCCGGCCATGGCGACGCTGGCGGGGTTCGTGCCGTGCGCGGTGTCAGGGATGACGACCTCGGTGCGCTCCTCGCCGCGGTCGGCGAAATAGGCCCGCATCAGCGTGAGCCCTGTCAGCTCGCCCTGGGAGCCGGCAGCCGGCTGCAGCGTCACGGCCTCGAGGCCCACGACCTCGGCCAGCATCCGTTCCAGCCGCCACATCAGCTCGAGCGCGCCCTGGGCGCCGTCCTCCTCCTGGAGCGGGTGCAGGTCGCGGAACCCGGGGAGCGCGGCCGCGCGCTCGTTCACCCGCGGGTTGTATTTCATCGTGCACGAGCCCAGCGGGTAGAAGCCGGTGTCGATGCCGAAGGTGCGTGTCGAGAGCTCCGTGTAGTGGCGGACGAGGTCAGGCTCCGCGATCTCGGGCAGCCGCGGCGGCCGGGCGCGGCGGAGCCCGTCCGGCACGTCGGCGGCGGGCAGACCGGGGTTGGGCACCCGCCCGCCCCGGCGGCCCGGGCGCGACCGCTCGTAGACCAGCCTCACGGCGCGAGCACCTCGGCCAGCCGTGCCAGGTCGGCGGCCGTCCGCTTCTCGGTGACCGCGACGAGGAGCAGGTTCTCCATCCCCTCGTAGTCGCGGCCGAGCGGATACCCGGGGTGAACGCCCCGCGCCCGCGCCGCACGCACCACGTCCTCCGCCGGCCGCCCCAGGTCGAGGACGAACTCCTTGAAGGTCGGCCGGTCGAAGGCGACCGGCACCCCCGCCACGCGCTTTGCCTCCTCGGCGAGCGCCAGGCACGCCCGGCCGACGTCCTCGAGGCCGTCCGGCCCGAGCCAGCACAGGTAGGTGAGGCCGGCGAGGGCGAGGAGCGTCTGATTGGTGGTGATGTTCGAGGTCGCCTTCTCGCGGCGGATGTGCTGCTCCCGCGTCTGCAGCGTGAGCACGTAGCCGCGCTTGCCCTCGAGGTCGCGCGTCTCGCCGACGATCCGGCCCGGCAGGCGGCGGATGTGCTCGCCGCGCGCGGCCATGAAGCCGTAGTGGGGGCCGCCGAAGCTCATGTGGTTTCCGGCCGGCTGGCCCTCGCCGATGGCGAGCGCGCACCCGTAGTTCCCGGGGGCCTCGAGGACGCCGAGCGACATCGGGTCGACGTGGGCGACCGCCAGCGCCCCGTCCTCCGCGGCGGCGGCCGCCAGGTCGGGCGCGGGCTCGAGACAGCCGAAGAAGTTCGGCTGCTGGAAGATGACGCACGCCGCGTCGCCGGCCGCCTCGCGCACGGCGTCGGGATCCGTCGTGCCGCCCGTGTGAGACACCTCGACGACCTCCATGCCGAATCCGGGCGCGAACGTCTCGACGACCTGGCGCACCTGCGGGTTGAGCGTCTGCGCGACCACGACCCGGGCCCGGCGCGTCGCGGCCTTCGCGACAAGGCAGGCGTCGGCCGCGACCGTCATGCCGTCGTAGCCGGAGGCGTTCGAGACGTCCATTCCCGTCAGCTCGCAGATCGCCGTCTGGTATTCGAAGATCGCCTGCAGGGTGCCCTGGCTCATCTCGGGCTGGTAGGGCGTGTACGCCGTCAGGAGCTCGCCCCGCTGCATGATCGCGTCGCACACGGCCGGCACGTAGTGGTCGTACACGCCGGCGCCGAGGAACGAGAGCTCCCGGCCGACGTCGACGTTCTTGCCGGCCAGATCGGCGAGATGGGCCATGAGCTCGGCCTCGGTGAGCGCCGGATCCACGTCGAGCTCGCGGGCGAGGCGCACCGCCTCCGGGATCTCGCGGAAGAGTTCCTCGATCGAGGCGACGCCGATCGCCGCCAACATCGCGTCGCGGTCGGCGTCGGTCAGCGCGGTGAAGCTCACAACGACTGGACGAGCTCGCGGTAGGCGGCGGCGTCCATGAGGGTGTCCACCTCGGACGGGTCGCTCAGCCGGACCTTGATCAGCCAACCCTCGCCGTACGGATCGTCGTTCACCGTGCTCTCGGCCCCGTCGAGGTCCTCGTTCACCTCGACGACCTCGCCCGAGAGCGGGGCGACGAGCCCGGAGACGGCCTTCGTCGATTCCAGCTCGCCGTAGTCGGAGTCCTTGGAGACCGTGGCGCCGACGTCGGGCGGGCTGTAGAACACGACCTCGCCGAGGGTGTCCTGCGCATACCACGTGATGCCGAACGTGGCGATGTCCCCGTCGACCCGCGCCCAGTCGTGCGCCTCGTGGTAGTAGAGGTCGTCGGGGTAGTTCTCGTCGCTCATGTGACCGTCTCCTTGACGTACAGCGGCTTCCTGGCGACGCGCGCGGCGACCGCCCGTCCGCGCACGTCGATCTCGATGTCCGTCCCCTCGGCGGCGAGCGCATCGGGCACGTACGCCATCCCGATCCCGACCTCGAGCGTCGGCGACATCGTCCCGCTCGTGACCTCGCCGGCAGGGAGCACCGCCATCCCCTGCCGAGGGATGCCACGCCCTGCCATCCGGAACGCGACCAGGCGGTCGTAGCCGCCGCGCTCCTTCTGCGCGCGGAGCGCGTCGGCGCCCGTGAACTCCTTGGTCGCGAGCGCACAGACCCAGCCGAGCCCGGCCTCGAGAGCCGTTCGCTCCTCGCTCAGGTCGTTCCCGTAGAGCGGATAGCACACCTCGAGCCGAAGCGTGTCGCGCGCGCCGAGCCCGGCCGGGCGGGCGCCGGCGGCGACCAGGGCGTCCCACAGCTCGCCCACCCGCTCCGGGGCGACCATGATCTCGACGCCGGGCTCGCCCGTGTAGCCGGTCCGGGCGACGATCCCGGGGACGCCGCACACGGCGGCATCTGCGAACGCGAACGGATCAAGCTCGGGAACCTCGACCAGCCCGAGGCTGGCGGGGCCCTGCAACGCGAGCATCGCCATCGCATCGGAGCGATCGTCGAGGACGGCGTCGCCGGGCAGGCGCTCCGCCAGCCACTCCCGGTCGGCGTCGATTCTCGCCGCGTTCACGACCAGCAGCACGTGGTCGTCGCCGAACCGGTAGGCGATCAGATCGTCGATCGGACAGCCGCGCTCGTTCAGGAGCAGCGTGTACTGCGCGCGGCCGGCGCCGATACGGCCGAGGTCGTTCGAGAGCGCCTGCTGAAGGAAGGACATCGTGCCCGGGCCGCGCAGCTCGAGCTGGCCCATGTGGCTCACGTCGAACACGCCGGCGTGCTCACGCACCGCCCGGTGCTCGGGGATCACGCCCTCGTACTGCACCGGCATCTCCCAGCCGGCGAAGGGAACCATCCGCGCGCCGGCGGCCAGGTGCCGGTCGTGAAGCGGCGTGCGGCGAAGGGCCTCGGACGCTTGCATCCGGACGCGCAGTCTATACACGGCCCGGGTCGGTCCTGCCAGCGCATACGGCCCGTCGGGTTTGCCTCAGTGCGGGGCCGGGCAGAGGCGGGGCATGGCACACGCCGAGGATGCCGGCCGGCCGGACACGCCATACGACGAGCTCGGGCGGGTCGCGGTCCCCGGCGCACCCGGATGGAAGTACAAGCCGTTCGAGCGCGTCGGCCGGGGAGACGACCGTGCGATCGCCGTCACGGTCGAGCGCGAGGACGGAGCGCGCGTCCGGTTCACCATCCCCGCGTTCGTGGACCGCAGCGAGGAGATCCACGCCGTCGCGTGCATCCTCATCCGGGCCCGGGAGCGAATGGAGGCCACAGCCGGGCTCGGCGCGTGACGCGCCGAGCGCGGCTACGGCGCTCAGACAGCCCAGTTCAGAATGAGCCGGGGCGCTTGGCCGCCCTCGTGCATAACACCAGCCAGGCTGGTTTTATGCGCTCTTACTCCTCGCGCAGGAAGGACGGGATCTCGAGGGCGTCCGGCGGCACCTCGAACTCGCCCGTCTCGGCCTGGTCGGCCGCCGGCCTCGGCCGGCGCAGGAACCCGCCCTCGCGCTGCTTCCCGCCGGCGGCGAAGACGGCCACGGGCCGCTCGCCGGCCCGGCGGTCGAACCCGGTCGCGATCACCGTGACCCGCACCTGATCGCCGAGTCCCTCGTCGATGACGGCGCCGAAGATGATGTTGGCGTCGGAGTCTGAGGCCGAGCCCACGATCTCGGCTGCTTCGTTGACCTCGAAGAGGCCGAGGTCGGGGCCGCCGGTGATGTTGAGCAGGATCCCGGTCGCCCCCTCCACGGATGCCTCCAGGAGCGGCGAGGAGATCGCCGCCTTGGCGGCCTCGGCGGCGCGGTTCTCCCCGCCGGCGACGCCGATGCCCATAAGGGCCGACCCGGCCTGGCGCATGATCGTGCGCACGTCGGCGAAGTCCAGGTTGATGAGGCCCGGCACCGTGATCAGGTCGGTGATGCCCTGGACGCCCTGGCGAAGGACGTCATCGGCGATCCGGAAGGCGTCGACGATCGAGGTGCGCTTCTCCACGACCTGCAGGAGCCGGTCGTTGGGGATGATGATGAGCGTGTCGACCTTGTCGCGCAGCTGCCTGATGCCGGCGTCGGCCTGGTCCGACCGCTTCCTGCCCTCGAATCCGAACGGCCGAGTCACGACGCCGACGGTGAGGGCGCCAAGCTCGCGCGAGATCTCCGCGATCACAGGCGCGGCGCCCGTGCCGGTGCCGCCGCCCTTGCCGGCCGTCACGAACACCATGTCCGCGCCCTTGAGCGCCTCCTTCAGCTCGTCGCGGCTCTCCGACGCTGCCTCGTATCCGATCGACGGATCGGCGCCCGCGCCGAGACCGCGGGTGATCTTCGAGCCGATGTGGATCTTCACGTCGGCGTCGCACATCAGAAGGGCCTGGGCGTCCGTGTTGACGGCGATGAACTCGACGCCCTTCAGGCCCGCGTCGACCATGCGGTTGACGGCGTTCGTGCCGCCGCCGCCCACGCCGACGACCTTGATCACTGCCAGGTAGTTTCCGCTCTGGTCCCTCATCTCGAGCTCCGCTCCTCGGGCTCACCCTCTACTTGAGGGTTCACGTTCGGTCAGGGGCGCCGCTCGCAAATCGGGTAAGCGAAGCCAATCCGCCGATCGGCGCGTCACCCGAGGGTACCCGCCCAGACCCTCGCTGTCAAGCCGAGCGTGAGGATTCTTGATTCTCACTCTCATGTAGAAGTTCAGTGTTTGTAGCCGAGCGCCGCGCGCGGGACGGCCGACACATCGACGTAGGCGAGCGCCGCGCGAGTGGACGCCTGCATGGATCGGAGGATGCGGGCCGCGGCCTTGAGCTTCACGTCGACTCGGGTCGGCGCGCCGAGCCGCAGCTGGAGCCCGCGGCCCACGACGACCACTGCGCCGGCCGGCCCGGAGACGACCCGGTGGACGCGGGCCACGCGGCCGCTGAAGTGCGGCGGGACGGCCCGTAGCACCGCGAGCCCCGCCGCCACGTCGCCGGTCCTCACGTCGGCGCCCGCCTTGAGCGCCAGCCCGCCTCGCACCTCGATCGTCGGCAGCCGCTCGCCGCCGGTGGTGGTGTCGAGCACGCGGCCGTCGTCGGAGACGAGATACGCCGATGTGCCCGAGCGGACGACCGCCGCCGCGCGGTATACGTCGATGCGGATGGCGAGCGTGTGCGGGAAGGCCCGATCCACAGACGCCGAGCGCACGTAGGGGATCTGCTCGACGGCGCGGGCGACGGCCGACGTGTCGACCTGAAGCAGGCTTCGATGCCCGACGACGCTCGTCGCCGCCTGCTGGACCTCGGCGTCGAGGAGACTTCCGCCACCGCCGGAGACGGCGATCGCGGAGACGGCGAACGCGGACGAGTTGGCGATCGCCCAGTACGCACCCGGGGCGATGATCGCCGCGACGGCGATGCCGAGGACAGCCAGCCGGCGCCGGCCCTGAGCCTTCTTGAGCGCCCGGCGGCGCAGGAGGAGCGCCCGATCGACGTTGGCAGCGATTGCCATGCCCGTGACTTCGGCGGCGGAGCCGGCGATCCTGCCGTCAGTGCGCGGCGCGGACGCCCGGGACCGCGAACGGGGTCGGGGTGCCGCAGTACGCGTTGTGCGAGGCCACGGTCATCTGGTGCTCCAGGAACCGCACGACGTCCGCGTGCTCAGGGCTCGCGCGGAGCGCGTCCGCGGCGGCCCGCAGCTCGGCCTCCCACGCCAGCCACTCGGATCGCTGCCGCTCGTCGGTCATGCGCTCAATCTAGCTCCGGCAGCCGGCCGAGCATCTGCACCTCGTGCTCGAGCTCCACGCCGAACCGGTCCCGGGCGCGCCGGCGCGCCTCCCGCATGACGGCGAGCACGTCCTCCGACCGGGCGCCGCCGCGGTTCTCGATGAAGTTGGCATGGACCGGCGAGATCCTCGCGCCCCCGACCGCGAAGCCCTTGAGGCCGCAGCGCTCGAGCAGCTGGCCGGCGGTCAGCTCGCCGTCCGGGTTCTTCCACACCGACCCGAACGTGCGCACCTTCGCCGGCTGGCCCTCGCGCCGGCGCCGCTGCATGTCGGACACGGTCGTGCGGATCCTGGCGGGGTCGGCGGGCGTGAGGCGAAGCACGGCCTCGGCGACGACCTCGCCGGCCGCGACGTTCGAGCGCCGGTACGTCATCCCGAGCGCGTCCGGACCGCCGCGCCGGTCGCCGGCCGGGCCGACGACCACCGCCTCCTCCAGGATGTCGCGCACCTCACCGCCGTAGGCGCCGGCGTTCATGCGCACGGCACCACCTGCGGTTCCGGGGATCGCGGAGCCGAACTCGATCCCGGAGAGCCCCCATCCCGTCGCCCGCTTCACGATTGCCGCGAGCGACGCGCCGCCGCCGCACACGACCCGCGGCCCGTCGCGCTCGATCCGAGCCAGGTCGCCCGCGAGGCGCACGACCATCCCCGGGTAGCCCTCGTCGGCCACGAGCAGGTTGGAGCCGAGGCCGATCACCGCCACCTCGACACCCTCCGCGTCCGCCCAGGCGAGCACGTCGCGGAGCTCGGCCACCGTACCCGGGCGGGCGAACCAGCGCGCGGGGCCGCCGGTACCGACCGTCGTCAGCCGTGACGTCGGGAAGTCGGTCTCGACGATCGCCGGCTGCTTCACGCCGGCCTCTCCGCTCCGAACACCTGCTCGGCCCGGCGGCGCAGGTCCGCGGGATCGACGGCGGGAAACCGAAACAGCTGCGGCTCGATCTCATCCAGATATTCGAGCGCCCGGCGAGGATCGATCAGACCCAGTCGGAGCAGCGCCCCGACGTCGTCGAGGTCGCGGTCGTGCCCGCGCTCCACCTTCGCCGGCGCCTGGGAGTAGAGGTCGTAGTGGTACACGGTGAGCGACCCTTCGGTGCAGCAGTGGAGCGCACGATCGTCTGCACCGTCCGGAACCGGGATGAAGTCCCCCGGCGAGGCCAGCTCCACGTTGATCGCGAGCTCGTCCTTCAGCCGCGAGACCGCCCGGAGAAGCACATCTCGCTCCGGCTCGAATCGAAGGTCGATGTCGATCGTCGTCTCCCGCCATCCGACGAGGACGGCCGTGGCGCCTCCCGTCAGGTACGCGGCCGTGGGTTCCCGGGTCTCCCGTCCCGGTGCAGCAAGCAGCGTCCGGATCCGCCCGGCACCCGCTACCGGGCGCACGCCAGGGCCCGTTCGAAGCTGACCAGCCGCCGGACGAGGGCGTTCATGCGGGCGTGGGCGGCGTCGCCGTGCTCCCGGGAGAGGAGGTCGTACAGCCGGAGCTCCGGGTCGGGAAGCGGGGTGGCCACCGGCAGCCCGGCGTCCCGGAGACGGCGGGAGGCGATCGACACCAGGAGCGAATTTACGGTCTCAGCCCGCCGCTCGAGGTCTTTGAGGCCCGGCCCGACCAGCTCCGCGCCGGGAAGGTTCGGATCGACGGCGATCACACCCGAAGGATACGGTCGGTCGCGGTCAGCCGAGCAGCATGTCCCCGACGCGGCGGACGTCCCCGGCGCCGACCGTCAGGACGAGGTCGCCCGCCCGGATGCGCGCGCGCAGATAGTCCGCCGCGGCCTCGAGCGTCGGCTCGTAGGCGAGGGGCATGCCCGGCCGGCGCTCGGCGATCGCGTCGACGACCAGCTTCGACGTCACGCCCTCGAGAGGCGCCTCGCGGGCGGGGTAGATCTCGGTCACCACGGCCTCGTCGGCGCCGGCGAGCGCTGCGCCGAACTCACCGGCGAGGGCGGCGGTGCGCGAGTACAGGTGCGGCTGGAAGCACACCAGCACGCGCGCCGGGGCCTGGGCGCGGGCCGCGTCGATCGCCGCCGCCACCTCGGTGGGATGGTGCGCGTAGTCGTCGACGAGCGTGGCGCCCGCAACGGAGCCGCGCCGCTCGAACCTCCGCCCCGCCCCCTCGAACCCGCGCAGCGCCGCCGCGGCATCGGCGGCGCTCGCCCCGACCGCCGCCAGCGCGGCGACGGCCCCGGCGGCGTTTCGGGCATTGTGGGCCCCGGGGAGGCGCAGCTCCACGCGCACGGGCGGCGCGCCGGGAACGCGGAGCCAGAACGTCGAACCGCCGCGGGCGTGCTCGAACCCGGTGACGCGCCAGTCCGCCCGGGCGTCGAAGCCGAACCAGGCCCGCGGCGCGGCCGCGTCCAGGTCGATGCCGTCGCCGAGGAGGACGGCGCCGTCGGCCGGCACGGCCGCCGCCCATCCCGCGAAGAGCGCACGCAGCTCCTCCTGGGAGGCGAACCGGGCGTGGTGGTCGAGCTCGATGTTGGTCACGAGGGCGACCTGCGGCCGGAGGAGCGCGCACGTCCCGTCGGACTCGTCGGCCTCAGCGATCAGGAGCTCGCCGCCGCCGGGCCCGGCGTTCCCTCCGAGCTGGGGCACGTCGCCGCCCACGAGCCACGTCGGGTCGAGCCCGAGCTGCGCCGCCGCATACGCGATCATCGCGGTGGTCGTCGTCTTGCCATGCGCGCCCGCGACGCATACCGACCTGCGCGCGGCCACCATCTCGGCGAGGAGCTCCGCCCGGTGCAGCACCTTGAGGCCGCGGGCCCGGGCCTCGACGAGCTCCTCGGCCTCGTCCGGGAGGGCGGAGGAGACGACGACCTCTATGCCCGCGTTCAGATGGGCCGGGTCGTGCCCGGCGGCGACCTCCACCCCGAACCGGCGAAGTCGGCGGGCATATTCCGACACGACCCTGTCGCACCCGTCCACGTCGGCGCCCCAGGCGTAGGCGACGGCGGCCAGGGCCGACATGCCCGCGCCCCCGATCCCGACCATGTGCAGGCGCCTGCCGGCGAAGTCCGTCACAGCGCGAGCTCCAGGAGGGCGGTTGCGATCCGCTCGGCCGCGTCGGGCCGGGCCAGGCGCCGCGCGGCGACGCTCATCGCCTCGAGCCGGCGCGGCTCGGCGAGGAGCGACGTCACCTCCCGCTCCAGCCGAGCGGCGGTCAGCTCGGAGTCCTCGATCACCACCGCGGCCGAGTCGGCGAAGTGGGCGGCGTTTCGGCTCTGGTGGTCGGCGGTCACGTTCGGGGAGGGGATGAGGATCGCCGGCTTTCCGGCCGCGGCGATCTCGAACACCGATCCACCCGCACGCGAGATGACGACGTCGGCGGCCGCAAGCAGCGGGGCGAACGCGCCCGTCCACGCGAGCACGCGATAATGGGGCGCCGCCCGTCCCGCGTACTGGGAGAACTCGCGCTCGCCGGTCACGTGGACGACCGTGAAGCCCGGATCAGACGCCGCCCACGCCGCGGCAGCCGTGCGGTTGATGGTGGCTGCGCCGAGGCTCCCGCCGACGACGAGCACCACGCGCCGGTCGGCCGCCAGCTCGAACTCGCGCCGCCCCTGCTCCGCCGACGCCTCGAGCACCGCCCGCGGCACGGGCCGTCCGGTCACCTGGTAGCGCGGCGGCTCGAGCCCGGCGATGGGAAAGGCGAGGAAGACGCGGCGCACGAACGGCGCCCCGAGTCGGTTCGCGAGCCCGACGTGGGCGTCGACCTCCATCAGCGCCGACGGGATGCGCATCGCGCCGGCGGCGGCGACCATCGGCCCGGCGACGTATCCGCCGCCGCCGAATACCGCGTCGGGGCGGACGCGGCGGATGATCCGGGCGCACCGGGCCGGGGCGAGCGCGGCCAGCCCGACGCTGCGGACGAGCGCCGGTGACGGTCTCCGGGGAAGCCCGGACACGGGATAGGTGTGGAACGCATAGCCGGCGGCGGGCACGAGCCGGGCCTCGATCCTGCCGGCCGTGCCGGCGAACGCGACCTCGGCGCCCCTAGCCGTGAGCTCGGCGGCGACCGCCAGCGACGGCACGACGTGGCCGGCGGTGCCGCCGGCGGCGATCAGCACCCGCCGGCGCCGGTCGGGATCGCGGGCGGGAGTCTGGGACGGCATCCGGTTTGGCGGCGGTGGCGCGGACGGGTCGGCGCTCGGCCTGGGCGACGTTCAGGAGCACGCCGGTCAGCGTCAGGAAGACGACCAGGCTCGAGCCGCCTGAGCTTATCAGCGGCAGCGGGACCCCCGTGAGCGGAAGGAAGCCGAGGACGGCCCCCAGGTTCACCACCGCCTGACCGGTGACGAGGCACGTCGCGCCTGCCGCAAGGTACTTGCCGAACGGGTCGTGGCAGCGAAGCGCGATCCGGAATCCCAGGAACGCGAACCCGGCGAAGGCGGCGGCGGTGAGAACGATGCCGATGAGGCCGAGCTCCTCGCCGATCACGGCGGCGATCATGTCGGACGGCGACTCCGGCAGGTAGAAGACCTTCTGGGTGCCCTGGCCGAGCCCCTTGCCCCAGAGGCCGCCGGAGCCGAGCGCGATCAGGGCCTGCGCGTTCTGGTAGCCGCTCCCGCCCGCGTCGTGGAACGGATGCAGGAACGCGAGCAGCCGCGCATGCATGTAGGAGTTCTGCGAGATCACGAGCCCTGCGCCCGTGCCGAGGACGGCGAAGGTGCCCACGAGGAGGCGGAAGGGCGTCCCCGCGACGATCAGGACGCCTGTGATCATGACCGCGATCGCGATCGTCGTTCCCAGGTCCGGCTCGAGCGCCACCAGCCCGCACACGACGAGGGCGACGAGACCGACCGGGTTTGCGAGCTCCTTCACCGTGTGTGGAGGGCGCTTCCGGGCCGTGAGGACGGCGGCGACGAACACGACCATCGCCAGCTTTGCGAACTCCGACGGCTGGAGCGTGATCGGGCCGACGGCGATCCAGCGGGCGGCGCCGTTCAGGCGCAGGCCGACGCCGGGCACGCGGACGAGCGCGAGGCCGGCGAGCGCGGCGAGGAGCAGGAAGGGCACGGCGAGGCGGAGCTTCCGGTATGGGATTCGGGCCGCGGCGGCCATGCACGCGATGCCGGCAAGGGCGTAGCTGCCCTGGCGCACGAGCGGGCCGAGCGGGTCCTGGCCCTGCACGACGGCCGTGCCGCTCGAGGCGCTGTAGACCATGATCAGGCCGAACGCGACGAGGCCGAGCGTGAGCAGGAGCAGGATGTGGTACTCGACGTACACGGGCTTGGCCGGCCGGCGCCGGCGCGGCCGGGGCGGCGTCTCAGGCGGCACCGGCCACCTCCCGTGCCAATCGCCGGAACGTGCTGCCGCGGTCCTCGAAGTCGCGGAACTGGTCGAAGCTCGCACATGCCGGCGAGAGAAGGACGGTGTCGCCCGGCGCCGCCGCTCGAGCCGCGGCGCGGACGGCGCCCTCCAGGGTGCCGCAGTCCTGCGCGGCCACGCCGACGCCGCGCAGCGCCTCTCCGATCGCCTCGGCGGCCTGGCCGATCAGGTACACCGCGGCGACGGGCCCCGTGGCCACGGCCGCGGCGAGCTCCCGAAAGTCGCCGCCCTTGAGCGACCCGCCGAGGATGAGGTGAACGCCGCGGTCGAATGCGGTGAGCGCCATCAGCACGGCCGCCGGGTTCGTGGCCTTCGAGTCGTTCACCCACTCGACTCCGCCGGCGCGCCCGGCGGGCTCGAGCCGATGCGGCAGCGGCGGGAACCCCCGCACGGCGCGGTCGATGTCGCCGGCCTCGACGCCGACGGCCCGGGCGGCGGCCGCGGCGGCGATCGCGTTCTCGAGGTTGTGGTCGCCGCGCAGGCGGGCGCGATCCCACTCGAACGGCCGCGGGCCGTGGCGGCCCGTCCACACGCGGCGGCCGGCGCCGGGCAGATGGGCGGCGCGCAGGAGCGAGTCGTCGCCGTTCAGAACGGCGGTGTCCTCGGCGCGCTGGTTCTCGAGGATGCGGAGCTTGCAGCGGGTGTACTCGGTCAGCGTGCCATGCCGGTCGAGATGGTCTGGCGTGAGATTGAGGACGACGGCGACCCGGCATCGGAACGTGTCGATGTCCTCGAGCTGGAAGCTCGAGAGCTCGCATGCGATCCAGGCGTCGGGGGCGGTGCGCCCGGCCAGCGCCGAGAGCGGCCGGCCGACGTTGCCCGCCACCTCGCAGTCGATCCCGCCTGCGCGCAGCATCGCGCCGAGGAGCTCCGTCGTGGTGGTCTTCCCGTTCGTGCCCGTCACCCCGGCGATCGGGTTGGGCAGCATCCGCGCGGCCAGCTCGACCTCGCTCCAGACGGGCACCCCCGCGGCGCGGGCCGCCTCGACCTGGGCAGCCTCCGATGGGACCCCCGGGCTCTTCACGACCGCGCTCAAACCTTCCACCGGCATCACTTCACCCCCGAGGTGGAGTTCGACGCCGAGGCCGGCGAGCCTGCCCGCGTCGGCGGCGGGATCCACGTCGGTCGCGACGACGCCGGCGGCGGGCCAGACGCGCCGGATCGCCTCACACGCCGCGATGCCGCTGCGTGCCATGCCAACGACCATGTAGCGCTCAGTCATGAATCACCGTCGTCTCCGCATGGGGTCTGACCACGAAATTGCAGGCGCGCGGAGCGCGAATGCAATTTCGGGGTCTGACCCCGCAGGGGCAGCGCGCAGCGCTGACCCACGGCAGCCGGGCCGCCACGGAGCCCGATTGTCGTCCGCGGAACGCGGAGCAATTCGGGCGCGTGACAGGACGCCAAGCTCACCGGTACTGCGAGAAGAAGAGGTAGTAGAGGACGAAGCCGCTCGCGCCGAAGATCGCCGCCGTGATCCAGAAGCGGACGATGATCTTGTTCTCGGTCCACTCCAGCATCTCGAAGTGGTGGTGGATGGGCGCCATCAGGAACACACGCCGCCCGGTGGCCTTGAACGCCGCCACCTGCACGGCAACGGAGAGCGCCTCGATGACGAAGACACCGCCGATGATCACGAGCAGGACCTCGGTCTTGGTGAAGACCGCCAGCGCCGCGAGCGCGCCGCCCAGCCCGAACGCGCCGGTGTCGCCCATGAAGACGTCGGCCGGATACGCGTTGTACCAGAGGAAGCCGACGCAACCGCCGACGAGCGCCGCCGCCAGGATGGCGAGGTCGAGCGAGCGCGGGTCGTTGTGCGGGTAGAGGCCGCCGGCGGCCAGGAACGCCACCACGCCCATCGCGGCGTACGTCAACGCGGCGATGGTGACGGTGCCGGCTGCCAGCCCGTCCAGCCCGTCTGTCAGGTTGACGGCGTTTGCCGCGCCGGCGACGACGAGGAAGATGAAGACGTAGTAGGCCGGGCCGAGGCCGACATATGTGTCGAGCACCGGCAGGTAGACGTCTGTCGACAGATGCTGGTTGTGGGCGACCATCCCGAGCCCGGCGACGACGGCGGCGAGGCCGAGCATCTTCCACCGCCCCGACAGCCCCAGCGACCGCCGGTTGGTGAGCTTCAGGTAGTCGTCGACGAAGCCGATCCCGGCGCAGGCGAGCATCGTCCCGGCCACTGCGAGCGCGGGCGTCGTCCGCTTGGTGAAGACGACGAACGCGATCAGCGTGCAGGCGAGCAGCACGAGCCCGCCCATGGTCGGCGTCCCCTGCTTCGACTGGTGGCCGGCGGGCCCCTCCTCACGGATCTGCTGCCCGAACTCGTTCCGGCGCAGGAACGCGATGAACGCGGGGCCGGCGATGATCCCGAGCAGCATCGCCGCCACGCCGGCGGCCAGGGCCTGCTTCACCCGGACACCGCCTCGACGACCGCCTCGAGGCCCATCGACCTGCTCGCCTTCACGAGCACCGCGTCGCCGCGGCGGATCACCTCCGGGAGCTCCCGAAGCGCGGCCTCGACGGTCGGGTACCAGATGCCGCCGTAGGCGCGGCTCTCGGGCCCGACGGACACGACGACGTCGACGCCGAGGTCGCGCGCCGCGGCGCCGACGTCCCGGTGAAAGCTGCCTGCGTCCGGGCCGAGCTCGGCCATGTCGCCCAGGACGGCAACCGTGCGGCGCCCGTCGGCGACCCGTACCAGGTCGGCGAGGGCAGCGGCCATGGACACCGGGTTGGCGTTGTAGCAGTCGGCGATGAGGACGCCGCCGCCGGCGAGCGCCAGCCGCTCGCCGCGCCAGCGCGAGAACTCCACCTCGGCGGCGCCTGCGAGCAGGTCGTCGTCGACCGCCGCGCCCAGCGCGTCGCACGCCGCGACCGCGGCGGCCAGGTTGACGCCGTTGTGGCGCTGGTCGAAGTTCACGGGCACGGTGAGGGTTCGACCGCGAAGCGAGATCTCCGCCCTGCCGCCGCCGATCCCGACCAGCCGCACGTCGCTTCCGGGCTCCTGTCCGAACGTGATCCTGCGGCCCTCGAACGCGGCCAGGTGGCGCTCGAGGAGCGGCGTCCGGTCGGGGACGACTGCACCGAGCCGCGGAGCGGGCGGCCCCAGGATCTCGGCCTTCGCCGCTGCCACAGCGGCCTCCGTGCCCATCAGCTCGAGGTGCACCGGGCCGACCGACGTGATGACGGCGACGTCGACCGCAGCGATCCCGGCCAGGTAGGCGATCTGGCCGGCGCCGCGCATCGCCAGCTCGCAGACGACGGCCTCGGTGTCGGGCTCGATCCGGCACAGCGTGAGCGGCAGGCCGATCTCGGTGTTGAAGTTGGCGTGGCTCGAGACGGTGCGCATCCGCCGGGTGAGGAGGGCCGCCAGGATGTCCTTGGTGGACGTCTTCCCGGTCGAGCCGGTGATCCCGACGACGGCCGCCCCGGACCGGCGCCGAACCTCGGCAGCGACGGCGCCGAGCGCAGCCACGGGGTCGGTGACCGAGACGTAAGGCGCGTTCCCGGCCTGCCCCTCCCGGCCGAGCATCACAGCAGCGGCGCCGGCGGCGACGGCGTCCGCGGCGTAGCGGGCGCCGTGCGTGCGCGCGCCGGGAAGCGCGCAGAAGAGATCACCCGGGCGCACCGCCCGCGAGTCGACGGCGACCCCCGTGACCGTCACGTCGCCCTCGGCCCGGCCGCCGGTCGCGGCGGCGATCTCCTGGAGCCGCAGCGGGATCACGCCGTGCCGGCGAGGGCGGCGAGGGCCTCCCCCGCGACCTCGCGGTCGTCGAAGGGGACGGTGCGGTCGGCGAACTGCTGGCCCTGCTCGTGCCCCTTGCCGGCGATAACGACGACGTCTCCGGGCGCGGCCAGCTCGACCGCGCGCCGGATTGCCGCGCGCCGGTCGGGCTCCGCATCCATGGCGAAGCCGGCAGTGATTTCGGCAATGATCTCGTCCGGATCCTCGCTCCGCGGGTTGTCGGAGGTGACGACGGCGACGTCCGCGAGGCGGCGGACGACGGCCCCCATGAGCGGCCGCTTCGCCCGGTCACGGTCGCCGCCGGCGCCGAAGACGCAGATGACCCGGCCGGAGGCGATCTCGCGGGCCGAGCGGAGCACGTTCTCGAGCCCGTCAGGCGTGTGCGCGTAGT
This sequence comes from Gaiellales bacterium, assembly GCA_035639615.1. GTDB lineage: Bacteria > Actinomycetota > Thermoleophilia > Gaiellales > JAICJC01 > JAICJC01. Next base: position 21,653 of record DASQXS010000402.1, read on the forward strand.
CGACCAGGACGGTGAACGGCTGGCCCGCCTCCACCGGCTCGAACCGGCCGGGTACCCCGCGGACGGCCGCGACGCCTGCGCGCACCGCGTCGTGCTCGACGCCGAGCAGCTCGGACAGGGCGACCGCGCAGAGCACGTTCTCGACGTTGAAGCCGCCCCGCAGGCGCACGTCGAGCGGCAGCGGCCCGCGCGGCGTGTCGGCGATCAGCGAGATCACCCCTCCCGGGCCGACCTCGACCGCGCGCGGCCGAACGCCTGCCGCCGGGTCGGCGCGCCCGTACGTCAGCACGGCCTCGCCGGCAGTCCCGAGCAGCCGCCGCCCGTATGGGTCGTCGACGTTGATCGCAGCCGGCGCCGACCCGAACAGGCGCGCCTTCGCCCGGAAGTACCGCTCCATGTCGGGATGGAAGTCGAGGTGGTCGTGAGTCAGGTTGGTGAACGCGACCGCCGCGAAGCGCACCCCGGCCACGCGCTCGAGCTCGAGCGCGTGCGAGGAGACCTCCATCACGCAGCTGCGGTCGCCGCCGTCGAGCATCCGCCGCAGCGTCGCCTGCAGGTCGGCGCTCTCCGGCGTCGTTCGCACGACCGGCTCGACCCGGCCGCCGACCCGCTGCTCCACCGTCCCCAGGAGGCCGGCCTGGATCCCGGCCGCTTCGAGCACCGCGTGGACGAGAAAGGCCGTCGTCGTCTTGCCGTTCGTCCCGGTGATGCCGACCACGGCGAGATCGGCGGAGGGACGGCCGTAGAAGGCGTCGGCGGCGGCCGCCATCGCCCGGCGGGAGGAGTCGACGACGAGCTGGGTGACGGCCACATCCAGCTCGCGCTCCACGACGAGCGCGGCGGCGCCGCGCGCAACCGCCTGTGCGGCGAAGTCGTGGCCGTCCGCCGAGAAGCCCGGCACGCAGACGTGCAGCGCCCCCGGGACGGCCGCGTCCGCCCTGTAGGTCAGCGCCGTGATCTCGCCCTCCGCCGGGCCGCGCACCGCCCGCGGGGCGACGGCCTCGATCAACGCCCGAAGCTCCATCCTCGCGAGAAGATTAATTGCAGGGCTCGTCGGGAGGGATCGCGAGGTGGTTGGCGAGCCAGGTGCCGATCTGCTCGAACGCGGGCGCTGCGACGATGCCGCCGAAGTGGCTCGTGTGGGGCGAATCGACGACGACCATCACCTCGACGCGGGGATCGGACGCCGGGAGGAAGCCCACGAAGGACGCGTCGTACTCGGACAGGTAGCCGCCGTGGCCGTCCGGCTTCTGGGCGGTGCCGGTCTTGCCGGCAACCGAATACCCGCAGATCGACGCCTTGGTACCGGTGCCGCCGTCCTCCACGACCGTGCCGAGCATGGAGACCAACTGCCGGTCGACGGGCTCGGAGAGCACCCGGTGCGACGGCGAGGGCGGCACCGGCCGGTCGCCGATCTTCTCCACCAGCCGTGGCTGCACCATGACGCCGCCGTTGGCGATCGCCTGGTACATCGAGGCCATCTGCATGGGCGTGACGCCGATGCCCTGCCCGATCGGGATCGTCCCGATCGACGGGGCCGTCCACTTGTCTCCCGGGAGGACGATGCCGGCCGACTCGCCCGGCCAGCCGAGCCCGGTGTGCCGGCCGAAGCCGTAGGCGCGGATCCAGTGCATGAGCAGGTGCTTCCCGACGATCTGGGCGATCGTGTCCGTGCCGATGTTGGAGGACTTCTGCAGGATCTGGTAGGCCTTGAGCGTGACGGGGCCCCGGGGCATGTCGTCGTGGATCGTGCGGTCGCCGAACCGGAGCTTGTAGGGCAGGTTGGCGAACGTCTCCTGCGGCCAGATGAGCCCGGCCGAGAGCGCCGCCGAGAAGGTGACCACCTTGAAGGTCGACCCCGGCTCGTAGGTCGTCTCGAGGGCGTTGTTGTGGCTGGTGTCGAGGTTCGGCAGGTCGTGGACCTTGTTGTTGTCGTATCCAGGCGCGGTGGCCATGGCCAGGATCGCGCCGGTGCGCGGGTCGAGGACGATGCCGGTCGCCCACGCAGCCCGTGACGCCTTCACCGTCTGCCGCAGCACGGCCTGCACCTCGGCCTGGACCATCGTGTCGATCGTGGTCGTGATGTCCCGCCCGTCCACCGGCCGGCGCAGCCGCACCGTCTCGAGCACGGTGCTCCCGGTGGGGTCGCGGACGTAGACCTGACGCCCGGGCTTTCCGGCGAGGACGCGGTTGTACTGGTGCTCGAGCCCGGCGCCCTCACCGGGCCCGGCTGCGCCGTCCACCGTGTAGCCGATGACCTGCGGGGCGAGCGCGTGGAAGGGGTACCAGCGCGTCAGCTCCTTCACGGTCGAGATGCCCGGCAGATGCTTGGCCGTGATCCGCTGGGCGACGTTGAGGGGGAGCTGGCGCAGGATCCCGTACCCGCCCTTCTGGAGCTGGTCGGCGATCGCCTGCACGTGCGCCGGCCAGGCAGGGTTGGGCTTGAGCTTCCGGCGATGGCGTTTGGGCTTCTTTCCGCCGTGGTGCTTCACAGCCTTGAACTGGTGGTAGCCCATCGCCCGGGCGATCGCGACCGCCTCGCGCAGGGGATCCTTGAGCTGTTTGGGGTCGGCGACGATCGTCTTCGCCCACTGCGTCTGGGCGAGCACCTGGCCGTCGTCGCTCAGGATCGAACCCCGCCAGCCTGGAAGGATCTCGACGCCGCGCTGCTGCGAGACGGCCTTGCGGCTGAGCGCGGACGCGTCGACGACCTGGATCTGGACGGCGCGGGCGACGACGGTCGCAAACGCGGCCAGCGAGAGCGCCAGCATGAGCCGCAGCCGGCGGTCGGCCAGCCGGCTCACGGCCCGGGCTGCCGCCCATCGGACGCACCCGGGAGCCGGACGTGCCTCGTGTGGATCGCGTCCGCCTGCACCATGCCCAGCTTCTTCGCCTGCTGGCCGATCGCCGCCGGGTTCGAGAGGTCGATGCCGCGAGCGCGAAGCGCCCGGTTCTGCTCCTCGAGCTGCTGCACCTGCGCGCGCATCTTGTTGACGTCGATCGAGCCGCGCAGGGCGGCAACGTTCACGGCGACGATGCCGAACATGAGCGCCGCCAGGAGCGCCACCCAGACGAGGCCTCCGGCGGTGACGCGGCGCCGGCGCGGCCGCGTCTGCCGCACCTCGCGCGGCCGCGCGGCGGCGGCTCGGCCGCGGGCCGGGGCGCGTGCGGGGACGGCGACGCTCACCGGGCCGGCGTCCTCTCCGCCGCCCGCAGCTTGGCGGACGCCGAGCGCGGGTTGGCGCAGCGCTCGTCCACGCTCGGCACCACCGCCCGCGCCGTCAGCTGCCGGAGGAGCGGCTGGTGGCCGCACACGCACACGGGGAAGTCGGGCGGGCACGTGCAGCCACGGGCGGCGTCGCGGATGAACCGCTTCACGATCCGGTCCTCGAGCGAGTGGAAGCTGATGACCGCGATCCGCCCGCCCGGGCTGAGCACGTCGAGCGCCGCCTCGAGGCCCTCGGAGAGCGACTCGAGCTCACCGTTGGTGGCGATGCGAAGCGCCTGGAAGACGCGCCTCGCGGGATGCCCCTGGCCGAACCGGCCCGGCGCCGGGATGGCGGACTTGATCAGCTCGACCAGGTCGCCGCTCCGCTCCAGCGGCCGGGCCGTGCGCCTGCGGACGACGGCGCGCGCGATCTGGCGGGCGTAGCGCTCCTCGCCGAAGGCGCGAAAGATCTCGGCCAGCTCGCGCTCGTCCCACGTGTTCAGGATCCCGGCCGCGGTCACGTCGGAGGACGCGTCCATGCGCATGTCGAGCGGTGCGTCGCTCGCGTAGCTGAACCCCCGCTCGGGAGTGTCCACCTGCATCGAGGACATCCCCAGGTCCATCAGGATGGCCTCGGCGCGGGCGCCGGTCGTGGCCATGTTGCGAAGGACGAGGGCGAAGTCGCCGTGAACGAACCGGGTGGCGGAGGCGGCGCGGGCCGCGAAGCTCTCGTAGTAGGGCCCGACCTCGGCGTCGCGGTCGACGGCGATATAGGTGCCGGTCCCGCCCAGCTTCGGCTCGAGCTCGGCGGCGTGACCCCCGGCGCCGAACGTGCAGTCGACGACCGTGTCGCCCGGGCGCAGCTCGAGGAGGTCGGCCACCTCCACCGGCATGACGGGGATGTGCGCCACCGCGTCGCTACTGCTGTGAGAGAGATTCGGCAACATCCTCCACGCTCCCCTCGAACTCTGCCTCACGCCGGCGCCACATCTCGAGATCCCAGATCTCGAGGTGGTCGCGGACGCCGGCGACGACGATGTCGCGCTCGAGCCCGGCATGGGCGATCTGCGCGGGCGGCAGCATCACGCGCCCCTGCCGGTCGAGCTCCGTCTCGCTCGCCCCGCCGTACAGCCACCGGCCCATGTCGCGGCCCTTGCGGCTGAGCGGGTCGAACCGGCCCACCTGGGTGTCGACGTATGCCTCCCATGCGTCCGGGCTAAAGACGAAGAGGCAGCCGTCGAATCCCTTGCTCACGACGACGCCCTGCGCGAAGTGCGCGCGCAGCTTCGCCGGCAGCGTGACGCGGTTCTTGGCGTCAAGCCGCTGGACCGATTCGCCGAGCAGCACTGGTTGTCCTTCCCATTTCGCCCCACGATACCCCACTATCCACCACAATGCAACACCTGTGTGGGCATGCCGCGAGGCGAGCGAGCACCGCCGTCCCTGGCAGAAAATTCTTACAAATCGGGCTTCGTTGCCGTCCGGCGAGGGTGGTAAAGTCCGCGCCCATGCCTTCCCGGTCTCTGACGGCGCGGCGGAGGAGGTGGGCACTCCTGGGAACCTGCGGCGTCCTCGCCGTCGCCGCCGCGGTCTCCGCGCCGGCGCCCGCCCGTGCCGGCAAGGTCGCGGACGCGCGCGCCCAGGCGCGCGCCGCCGAGGCCCAGCTGAACCGCCTCTACGCGAAGTCAGACGCGGCGGTGGAGGCCTACGACAAGGCCGTGGCCCAGCTGCAAGACGTGCGCCGCGCGATCAGGCGGAACCGCGTTCTTCTGCGGACGGCCCAGCACAACCTCGACGCCGCCCGCGGCCGCCTGGCCGAGCTCGTGGTCTCGACGTATAAGGGCGGCGGGCCTGACCTCGCCTACTACGTGCTCGGCGCGCACTCGTTCAGCGAGCTCGTCGACCGGGTCGACTTCGTGAACCGGATGTCGCAGACCGAGTCCGACTTGCTCGCGCAGGTGCGGGCCGCCGAGCGCGTGGTCGCCCGCCGCCAGGCCCAACTCGAGGCCGAGGGCGCGCAGGCGGCGAAGCTCGTCAAGCGCCGGCGGGCCGAGCGGCAGCGCGTCGAGGCGCTCGTCTCCCAGCAGCAGCATCTCGTCAGCAGCCTGAACTCGCGCGTCCACCGCCTGATCCAGGAGCGCGCCCGCCGTCAGGCCGAGCTGGCGCGCGAGCGGGCTGCGGCGGCGCGCCGGGCCGCCCAGCAGCAGCAGCCGACCACGTCTCCGCAGCCGGTGCCGCCGTCGCGCGGCGGCGGGGGGGTCCCGCCGCCGGCGAGCTCGCTCGGGGAGCGGGCAGTGCAGATCGCCGAGACGCAGCTCGGCGTCCCCTATCTGTGGGGCGGCTCGAGCCCGTCCACCGGCTTCGACTGTTCCGGCCTCACGATGTGGGTGTACGCCCAGCTCGGCATCTACCTCGACCACTACACCGGGTCGCAGTGGAGCGCGGGCCCGCACGTGGCGATGAACGAGCTCGCCCCGGGCGACCTTGTCTTCTTCGAGCCGGACCTGGGCCACGTCGGCATCTACGTCGGCGGCGGGAGCTTCATCCACGCGCCGCACACCGGCGACGTGGTCAAGATCTCGAGCCTGTCCGATCCCTGGTACGCCGCCAACTACCAGGGCGCCGTCCGCGTCACAGGGTAGTGTGGAGGCCCGTTCGAGACGGGGACCTCTAGAAATACCGCAGTCCGGGGATATAATTCAGGTAGCCGATACCACAGATCGTGCATGGCGCCCGCGGGGTCAGGGCGTAGAGTGGGCGGTTGGGATGCGACACGGGTCTTCCATCCCGAGACGAGGATTGGCCGTGTCCAATCCGAAACCACGAGGATCGACACATCAAACCGCGGCGGCGGGGAATACTCCTCGCGGGCCGGACGTTGAAGTCATGGGGACGCCGAGCGATGCGAGGAGTTGATGAGGAATGACTGACCAGCTCATCATCGAGCCGGAAGCCCGGCTCCTTGTCGAGCTTGGCCAGGAGCGCGGAGTCGTGTACGAGGACGAGCTGGCCGGGCTGGCGCTCGAGCTCGACCTCGACGCCGACGACGTGCAGGCCCTGCGCGACGAGCTGAGCCAGCTCGGCGTCGACATCGTCGATCCCCCCGCTCCAGAGGAGCGGATCGAGGTCGTCGAGGTCGAGATCGCGACCACCAACAGCCTCGACCTCTTCCTGCGCCAGGCGGGCCGCTACCCGCTTCTGACGAAGGACGAGGAGGTCATGCTCGCCAAGCGCATCGAGGCCGGCGATCCGATCGCCAAGCGGCGGATGATCGAGTCGAACCTCCGCCTCGTCGTCTCCATCGCGAAGCAGTACCGCGGCCAGGGCGTGCCGTTCCTCGACCTCATCCAGGAGGGCGTCCTCGGCCTGAACCGGGCGGTCGAGAAGTTCGACTGGCGCCGTGACCTCAAGTTCTCGACGTATGCGACCTGGTGGATCCGCCAGGCGGTGCAGCGGTCGATCGCAAACAGCGGCCGCACGATCCGCCTGCCCGTGCACGTGTCCGACCGCCTGCGGGCGATCGAGCGGGCGCGGCGTTCGCTCGAGGCGAGCCTCGGCCGTGAGCCCTCCGAGGAGGAGATCGCGCGTGCCGCGGAGCTGACCCAGGATGCCGTCGCCGAGACGCTCGGCCTGGCCCGAAAGACGGTCTCGCTGCACGAGCCCGTCGGCGAGGACGGCGATTCGGAGCTCGGCGACATGATCGCCGACCCGGACGCCGGCAACCCCGAGGAGCTGGCCGAGACCCACCTCCGCCACGAGAAGCTGCGCGAGGGCCTAGCCCGCCTGGGCGACCGCAAGCGCCGCATCCTCGAGATGCGCTTCGGCCTTGACGGGCAGGATCCGCGGAACCTCGAGGAGATCGGCCGCATCGTGGGCCTCACCCGCGAGCGCGTCCGCCAGCTCGAGGCCGAGGCGCTGCGGGAGCTGGCCGCCTCGGCGGACATGCAGCCGCTGCGCGCCGCGTAGCGCAATTCCGGGGTCAGGCACGCAATTGCGGGGGTCAGGCACGCAATTGCGGTGCCAGGCCTCGGAGGCCGCGTGGGCGCGCGCCGGCGCGCCTCATCACACGCCGTGCGGCACGGCGTGCTTCCAGGCCACCGCGTCGCGACGCTCGAGGACGCGCTTCACCACGTCGACCTCGACGCCGGTCCGCTCGGCCGCGTCCTCGGGCGTCATGCCCAGGTCGACCACCGCCACCAGCGCCCGGTCGGCGTCGTCGTAGCTGAACCCGAGCTCGTCCTCGTCGGTCTGGCCGCCCCAGAGCCCGGCGGTGGGGTGCTTCGTGATCACCCCTTCGGGCAGGCCGAGCACGCGCGCCGCCGCGCGCACCTCGGTCTTGTAGAGGTCGGTGATCGGCTCGACATCCGATGCGGCGTCGCCGAAGCGGGTGAAGTAGCCGAGGAGGTTCTCGGTGCGGTTCTCGGTCCCCAGGACGAGCGCGTGGAGCGCCTGGGCGAGGTCGTAGATCAGGATCATCCGCGCCCGCGCGCTCGCGTTCCCGAAGCGGATGTCCGAGTCCCCCACGTCCGGGCGCGCCTGTGCCACGGCCTCCAGGATCGGCTCGATCGAGACCGTGAGCAGGTTCTCCTCCGGGAGGCCGACGGCGGCTGCCGCGGCGGCCGCGTCGTCGAGGTGCACCTGCTCGGTGTGGCGCGAGGGCAGCTGCACCGCCGTCACATCGCGGGGGCCGACGGCGCGGACACCGATCGCCAGGGCCACGGCGGAGTCGATGCCGCCGGAGAGCCCGACGAGGAGCCGGCCGCGGCCGGCCGTCTCGGCAACGTCGCGTAGGCGCTCGGCCTTGTCGGCGAGCAGCGGCTCGAGCGCCGCCTCGTCGCGCAGGAGCGACACGCGGTCGAGCGCCCCGCCCGCCCCGTGCACCTCCTCGAGCGCACGGCGGCCGTCGCCGGCCTCCACGTCGACCGCCGCGACCGCATCGGTGAAGACTGTGGTCTCGAATCCCTCGCGCAGCGCGTCGAGCGCCGTGGCCCGAACGCAGTAGTCGGTCGCGATGCCGGTGACGAGCACGCGGCGCACGTCTCGGCTCCGCAGGTAGCCGGCCAGGTCGGTGCCGTCGAACGCCGAGTATCCCTCGACGTCGGGCGTCGTGCCCTTGTCCTGGACGCGGTCGATCTGCATCCCCGAGACCGACGGATGCAGCTCGGCGCCGGGCGTCCCCGCGACGCAGTGCGGCGGCCACGGCCCGCCCTGCTCGGCGAACGACCCGTGGTCGGACGGATGCCAGTCGCGGGTCGCGACCACCGTGCCCGCGCGGTCCGCCACCGCGGCGATCGCCGGCCCCAGCCGGTCGCCTCCGGCCACGCCGAGGGCGCCTCCGGGGCAGAAGTCGTTCTGGACGTCCACGACGATCAGCGCGGTTTCACGATCCGCGGTCATCCCAGTTCCTCCTTGAGCGCAAGAAGCCGCGGCGAGAGCCGCGGCGGCAGGGTATCGGGGTCGCGGAGCGCGCGGACCCCGGCGGGAAGGGCCGCCACCTCCGCGGCGGCCCGGTCACGGGCGGCGGCGAGCGGCGGCGGCGAGCCCACGGGCTTCCCGCTCCGCAGGACGGGCTGGAGGAGCGCGTCTCCCGAGAGTTCCTCACCGTCCAGCCCGATCACGTCGCCGCCGGAGGCGTCGCGGAACACCTGGTGGCGGCCCGGGAGGTTCGACTTGGCCCCGGCGGCCTTCATCACCGGCTTCCCGTTCGCCTCGACCAGCTTGTAGACGCCGCCCAGGGCCGGCGCGTCGCTCGACGTGGTGAGCGCGGTGCCAACCCCGAAGGCGTCGATGGGTGCGCCGGCGGCGAGCAGGTCGGCGATCCGGTACTCGTCGAGGTCGCCGGAGCAGACGATCCGCGTCTCGCCGAGCCCGCCCGTGTCGAGCACGCCCCGCACCTCGCGGGTCAGCCGGACGAGGTCGCCCGAGTCGAGCCGCACCGCCTGGGGCGTCGTGCCCAACCGACGGGCGGCCGCGACCGCCGCCTGCGCGCCGGCCACCGCGTCGCGGGTGTCGACGAGCAGCGTCGAGCGGTCGGGATGGTCGGCCAGAAACGCCGCGAACGCCTCCTCCTCGGACGGGAACGAGAGCACGTAGCTGTGGGCCATCGTCCCCGTCGTGGGGATGCCCCAGCGGTAGCCGGCCGCGACGGTGGCCGTCGCCGAGCAGCCGCCGATGTAGGCCGCGCGGGCGGCGAGCAGGCCGGCGTCGGCGCCGTGCGCGCGGCGGAAGCCGAAGTCCACCACCGGCCGCCCGCCGGCCGCGGTCACGACCCTGCTCGCCTTGGTGGCGATCAGCGTCTGGAAATTGACCTGGTTCAGAAGGAGCGTCTCGGCCAGCTGGCTCGTGAGCAGGTCGCCCTCGACGCGCACGATCGGCTCGTCGGCGTGAACGACCGTGCCCTCGGGCACTGCCCAGACGTCCCCCGTGAACGACGCCTCCGCGAGCCGCCGCACCAGCGCGGGCGAGCAGATCTCCGCCCGCTCGAGGTAGGCGAGCGCATCGGCCCCGAAGCCGAGACCCGTCAGGAACTCCACGGCGCGCTCGAGCCCGGCCGCAATCAGGTAGCCGCGGTTCGGCGGAAGCGTGCGGACGAAGAGCTCGAACGACACCGGGCAGTCGGCGATGCCCTGGGCCAGGTAGGAGTCGGCCATGGCCAGCTGGTACTCGTCCACGAGGAGCTCGGTGGGCGCGGCGGCGATCATCCGGACCGCCGGTACCGCGCGCTCTGCGCCAGGATCAGCGGCCGCCGGTCGACGAAGCGGTAGAGCGTCGCCGGGCGGCCGCCGGTGGCGCGCTCGCCGTCCTCGGCCAGGACGCCCCAGCCGAGCGCGATGCGGCGGAAGTTGTTCGGCTCGAACGCGCGGCCGATGCCGGCCTCGTAGACGTGCCGCAGCTCGGTCATCGTGAACGAGTCGGGGAGCAGGCTCCAGGCCACGTTCTGGTACTCGAGCTTGTACGCCAGCCTCCGGCGCGCGTAGCGGAGGATGTCGTCGTGGTCGAACGCGAGGACGCGGTGCTCGTCCATCTCCTGGAGCAGGGGCTCGAGCGGCCGCCAGGCCGCCTCGCGGGCGTCCGAGCCGGGCGCCAGCTGCACGGTGTCGGCGTTCACGAGGGCGAGGTAGCAGCACGAGATCACCCGGCCGCGCGGGTCGCGGTCGATCTCCGAGAAGGTCGCCAGCTGCTCCATGAAGGTGTCGGTGACGCCGGTCTCCTCGCGGAGCTCGCGCACGGCCGCCTGCTCGAGGGTCTCCCCCGCCTCGATGCCGCCGCCCGGCAGCGCCCAGTAGCTCTCATAGGGCTCGTAGCGGCGCCGCACGAGGAGGACGTTCATCGCCCCCCGGAGGAACGCGAAGACGGCGACGTCGGCCGCCACCCGCGGATGTTCTGACCGCGCCATAGGACTTTTAGACCTGGTGACTATTCTATCAGCCCGGTGAGACGAGCACCGTGCGGAGCGACGTATACAGCTCTCGAGCCGCTTTCCCCTGCTCGCGCGGGCCCAATCCCGACGCCTTCTCACCGCCGAACGGGGCGTGCAGGTCAACGCCCGACGTCGGCTGGTTCACCCGCACGAGCCCGGTGTCGATCCGCCCGGCCAGGTCGAGCACGCGGTCGAGGTCGCGAGTGAAGATTGACGTCGAGAGCCCGTAGCGGACGCCGTTCGTGAGCGCGACGGCGTGCTCCGGATCGCGCGCCTCGAGGACGGCGGCGACTGGGCCGAACACCTCCTCCTGGGCGAGCTCCGCCCCGGGATCGTCGACCGCGACCAGCGCCGGGTCGAGGTAGTTGCCGGCGCCGTCGCGCTCCGTCCCGCCGGTGAGGACGCGTCCGCCGGAGGCCGCGCCGCGCTCGACTGCGGCCCGGGTTGCCGCGCGCGCCTCGGCCGTGATCAGCGGCCCCACCTGGCACGCGGGGTCGGCGGGGCCCTCGACGACGAGCCCCCGCACCGCCGCCACCAGCGCCTCCGTCAGCGCGCCCGCGACCGGGCGCTCGCAGATCACCCGGCTCGTGGCGGTGCACTTCTGCCCCGCGTAGCCCATCGCCGCGCCCGCGATCGTCGCGGCGGCCCGCTGGAGGTCGGCGTCGGCGAGCACGATGGACGCGTTCTGCCCGCCCATCTCGCACTGGGCTGGAACGCCCCGGTCGGCGGCCTGGCGCGCGACCGAGGCGCCGGCGGCGACGGAGCCGGTGAACGAGACGGCCGCGACACCCGCGTGCCCGGCGAGCGCGATGCCGGCGTCGGCGGTGCCGTGGACGACCTGGAGAACGCCGGGCGGCAGTTCCGGCTCGAGGCAGGCGTGGAGCGCCTCGGCGCACGCCGGCGCGAGCGGCGAGGGTTTCCAGAGGCACGCGTTCCCGTACGCGAGTGCCGGCCCGAGCTTCCAGGCCGGGATCGCGATGGGGAAGTTCCAGGGGGTGATGAGGCCCACGACCCCGCGCGGCCGGCGGCGGGCGAGAAGGAGCGAACGGCCGTCGGCGGAGGGATACGTGTCGCCGTCCGGGTCGAGCGCAGCCTGGGCGTGGTAGCGCAGGATTGCGGCGGTGCGCGCGATCTCCCCCCGGGCCTCGATGATGGGCTTTCCGACCTCGCGGCAGACGAGCGCGGCCAGCTGCTCGGCCTGCGCCTCGACGCGGGCAGCCGCCCGCGAGAGCGCGTCGGCGCGCGCCTGCGCCGGCCCTTCCGTCCAGGCCGGAGCG
>DASQXS010000403.1:0-4641 GCA_035639615.1 Gaiellales bacterium
AGCGGGGGTTCCGCACGTCGAACGACCGGCACCTCCACGCGCCGTACGGCGGCGAGCTCGTCGCGGAGCACGAGCCGATCGCGGTCGAGCTCCGGCCGGCGCTCGTCGGGCTCGTCCGGCGGAGGCACCGGGCGCACGAAGGAGCAGCTCTACAACCAGGCGAAGCGCCTGAAGATCGAGGGCCGCTCGAAGATGAACAAGCAACAGCTCGAGCGGGCGATCAACCGAGCCCGCTCCTGAGGAGTCGACAAGCGAAGGGCCCGCGCCGCGGGCCCTTTCCCGTTGAGACGGCCGCACCGGAAAGCCGGCACGGCCACGCCGGCGAAGCCGGCATGGCCTCAAAGCGGCATCGCAAGCGACGCCTCGGCAGCACGGCCTCTTATGATCGGCGTCGCAAGCGAGCGCCTAGCGGCAGGAGCAGACAGGCTCGCCGAGATACGCGCGCTCGTAGTGGAGCCCGCAGCGGCCGCACGTCGGCGGCAGCACCTCGGCTCGCACGAGCAGCGCCAGCATCAGCGCCGCCGACAAGGCGAGGTACGGGATCACGAGCGCCGGCGAGTTCATGGAAGCGGCTTTCGCCCGGCCGCCGCTCGGGGTTGAGCGCCCGGAGCTAGAATGGCCCCGTGAGCTGGCTGTCGGTCGCGCTCCTCGCGCTCGCCGTTCTCGCGGTGCTCGGCGCCGAGTGGCCTAGGCTCGCGAACAGGTTCGGCCTCGAGGGGCGCCGGAAGCGCGAGCGCGCGCGGCGGAAGCGGCAACTTCGCGTCCTACACGGCGACGCGGACGAGTTCGCCGCCAGCGTCGAGCGCGATCTCGACCAGCTACCAACGATCGAAGACTTCGACCGCCGCTAGCTAACGGACGACGAAGGTCGCCTCGAGCCGGCGGGTGTTCGGCAGGGTCGTCTGTGCGTCCTCGCTGTTCTTCGTCTCCTGGTAATCGGAGACGCCGAAGACGAGGCGGTGGCGGCCGCGGCGAAGGCCGCGTAGGTCAATCGCCACGCGGCCCCTGGCAGGCGCGTAGCTGATCCTCCGGAGGCGCCCGTCGACGCGGGCGAACATCAGTGCGGCGTCGATCCCGGAGCCGCGGTCGGAGACGGCGAGGCGAAGGCTTCCCCCGCGCGCGCCGACGCGGTTGAGGAGGCGCGCGGAGGGCGGAGTTGTGTCGTCGATCCAGAAGCGGAAGGTGAAGGGGCCGGCGAAGCGGCGGCTGCGCGTGTCGAAGACGAGGTCGTACGCGCCCGGCGTCGGCCGGAAGACTGCGACGACCGGCTCGAGGCCGTAGAACGCCGGCTGGTAGGGGTTGATGCGGATCGGCAGCCCCGCGAAGCCGGTGAGCCGGTTCTCGTCCCCCGCGCGCACGAGGCGCGGCGAGACGTGCACGCCGCGCCCTTGCGAGAGGACGACGGCGCCGGCGTTCGCTGCGGGGTGGCGGAGCACGAAGCGGAACACCTGCTCGGGGCCGGGCAGACGTTCGCTCACGCCGACGCCGCCCGGTCCCGCCGGGTAGCGGTAGGACGACACGAGCGCCGGCCGCCCCCGCGTGTTCCCGCGGTAGACGCCGGGGCGGGAGAGCCGGCGCACAGGCTCCCCGGCCAGCCGCGAGGCGGTGACGTGCAGCCAGTAGGGGATCCGCCGAGCCTCGCCGGCGCGGGAGAGGACGACGAAGCCGCTCGTGTCGCGGGGCGCGGCGCGCCTGCCGATCCTCGCCCGCAGCGTCAGCGTCCCCGGCACGGTCACCGTCCTCGGCGCCGTGATCGCGACGCCCGCGCCCGAGCCCAGCCGCGCGATCGACACGCTCCACGCGCCCGCGCCGCCGCCGGCGTCCGCCAGGTGCGTGCGACGGCTCAGCGATCGGCCCCGCCCGACCAGCCCGAACGAGAGACTCGTCGGGCCGGCGAAGACGAGCGGCTGGTCGGCCCGCGGCAGCCAGATCATGCCGCCGCCCTCGCGCGTCGGCGGTGCCTCGCCCGCGCGTCGGCCGATGCCGCGGACCCGCCTGCCGGTGAGGACGAGCGCCGACTTGATCTCGGCCACTGTCCACGTCGGACGCCGCTCGCGCAGGAGGGCGGCGGCGCCGGCGACGTGGGGCGCGGCCATGCTCGTGCCGTCGAAGTAGGCCCAGGTGCCGTCATGCGCCGGCACAGACGAGAGCACATTCACGCCGGGAGCGGTGACGTCGGGCTTGAGGCGGAGCGAGATCGGCGTCGGCCCCGCGGACGAGAAGTCCGCGATCCTTCCCGATTTCGTCGCCGCGGCGGCCGTAATCGCGCCGCTCGCGGAACCGGGGGAGTCGATCGTCCCGGCGCCTAGAGCGTCGAAGTCGTTGCCCGCGGCGATCACCGGCACCACGCCCGCCGCGGCGGCGCCGTCGATCGCGCGCACGACGACGTCTCGCGAGGGCGTGATCTCCGGCTCTCCCAGCGACAGGTTGATCACGTCCATGCCGTCCCTGACCGCCTGCTCGATCCCGGCCACGATCTCGGGGGAGTTGCCGTCGAGCCCGAACTGGGCCGTCGGAATGGTGAGGACGCGGTAGTTCCCGAGGTAGGCGCGGGGCGCGATCCCCGAGAGCCTGACCGGCCCCGACGGCCCCGGCGCCCTCGTGCCGTTGTCGCCGGCGGCGATCCCGGCGACGTGCGTCGCGTGCTCGGACTCGACGGGGTCGAACGGCAGCCGCGCGTAGCGCCAGCTCGCGCCGGGTGGCGGGAACGCGCGCGCCACGATCACCTTCGCCGTCGTGTAGGCGCGGTTTCCCTTCGGATATCCGGGCGGCATCGTGAACCCCGCCGGAGAGAAGAACGGGTGCGACCGGTCGACGCCGTCGTCGATGATCCCGATCTTGATCCCCTCGCCCGCCGTGGCGAGCGTCGGGCCCCAGAGCTGCGGCGCGCCGATCAGCGCAGGCGTTCGGAAGAGCGAGCGGTGGTAGCGCGTGCTCGCGTAGACGCGGGCGACTCCGGAGAGGGCGGCGATGCGCCGCCGCGCGGAGGCGGGCGCGGCCACCGCGAGCCCGTTCAGCACCACCTGGTAGCGCCAGCGGACCGATGCCCCCGGGACCGCCCGCTCGATGCGGGACGCGAGCGCGTCCTGGTCACGGTCGAGGTCGCGGAGATAGGAGGTGCTCGCGCGGGAGTGAAGCAGGAGCCGCCGTGTCGTCCGCGCCGCAGCCGAGAGGGGAGGTTGCTTCAACGTGACGACGAGCTCGACGAACGGCCCTCGCGCAGGTGCCGGTCCGCCCGCCGAGGGGGTGGCGAACGGCAGCACGAGACCGGCCGCAGCGACGAGCAGAAGACCCCTGTTCAAGCCGAAAATCCTATGCGTACGCCCGCAGCCCCGCCGCTACACTGTCCCTCCGCGCGGATGTGGCGGAATTGGTAGACGCGCACGGTTCAGGTCCGTGTGGGGGAGACCCCGTGGAGGTTCAAGTCCTCTCATCCGCATAGCGCTCCTGCCGTCCGGCCGCGGTCGTTGCGAATCACGGCGACCGGTGGGAAGATCAAGGCGCGGCGCTCCGTCTTGCCGATGGAAGCGCCGAACGACTCACGGCGCACGAAACGAAGGAGGCAGCATGGACGAGAGGAGCGGAAGCGTCCGGCTCGTCGAGTCGCGTCCGGACGCCGAGGCGCGCGGGCTCGTCGCCACCGTCCCACGGGGCGAGGTCGAGAAGGCTCTGCGTGCCGACGCCCCGGTCGACCTCTTGCTCGACGTGGAGCGCGTCGCCGACGACGGCGAAGGACGCGAGATCCAGCGGCTCGCGCTCGCGTGGGAGCCGCAGGACCTCGAGCGGCTCCTGACGACGACGAGCGGCGAAGAGGTCTCGCTCACGTTCGACGAGGAGGAGCTCCGGCGGCTGCTGGATGAGGACGTCGAGGCGCACGGTATGCGCGAGAAGCTCGCTGTGCTGTCGGTCGTCGCCGGCATCGCCGCGGCCGGCGCCGGATCGGCGGCGGCGGCGGTCGCGCCCGACGGGGGCGGATCGGCGACGGCGAGCACGCCGGCGGCATCCCAGGTAGTCGCATCGGAGGTGAGCACCGGCCTGACCGGCGTCTCGACCGATCCGGCCACCGCGTCCGAGATCAGCACAGGCCTCGGCACGCCGGAGGCGACGCCTGCCGCGGCGCCCGCCACCCCGTCCGAGGTCTCGACCGGGATCACGCAGGAGCCTGCCGTGGCGCCTGCCACCCCGTCGGAAGTCTCGACCGGGATCACGCCGGAGCCGGCCGTCACGCCGGCGGAGGTGACGACGGGGATCACGGCACAGCCCACGGCAACGCCGGTCTCCGCGAGCCAGCCCTCGTCCGACTGGGCACCGAGCCCGGAGATGATCGCGCTCGCGGCGGGAATGATCCTCGGGCTCACGGCCCTCGGCTTCGCCGTCCGCACGCACCGGCGTACACCCGCAACGCCGTAAGCCTGCAGCAGGGAGCCCGGGCGCCTCGCTCGGGCTCCCTGCGCCGCGCCGGAGAGAAGAGCGCCCGCGGGCGCTCTCTCCGTCGGCAGTCACGGCACGGCGAGGAGCCCGCGACGTTGCGAGCTCCTCGCTGAATCGAGCCTAGGCGGGTCGCGCGATCCGGCCTTGGCGGCCGGCCGCGACGAAGCTCGCGCCCGCGATCATGATCGCGATGCCGGCGCCGATGCCGGC
>DASQXS010000404.1:0-8867 GCA_035639615.1 Gaiellales bacterium
GCGTCGATGGCGAGCGAAAAGCAAGCGATGCTAGGACGCAGGGAGCGCCAATAGTGAACCTATTGGCGCGACCGAGGACACCGCAGCGCGCCGCTTTGCAGCCGCCAGAACCCGGCGAACGTTGCCGGACGATCCACTAGCTTCGGTCACTGAAGGAGTGGGAAGCTGACGCCGTCAAGGAGGTCGGCCTCGTCGACCAGCGTCCGGTGCGGCCCGCCGTGGAGCTGCATGAAGTTGGCGGTGTGGCCCAGCGCCACCTCACCATGGACGCCGTCCTCGTGGCGGAAGCAGATCATGTCGAAGCCGAGGCCCTCGAAGTCCCACACCTCCTCGGCCCATGTCACGCGACCCCAGGACGCCATGAACGGCCCGCGCTCGGCGACGAACAAGGGATAGTCCGCCTCCCGGGTGACGAGGTAGACATCGATGTCGGAGTCATCGCGGGCGGTGCCCGCTGCGTACGACCCGCCCAGGAACGCGGCCACGACGAGCGGGTGATCCGCGCACGCGGCGGCAAACCGATCGATCGCCGCCAGCGATCGCGCCCGTGCGCCGTGATTCACTGGTTCCGGCGCTGGACGAGCACGAACCGGCGCATCACGAGCAGTCCCTCCGGGTGCGGCGTGTACTCGCGGCCGTAGTACTCGAAGAGCCGCCGCTCCTCGTCCGGGCTGACGTCGTCGTCGGCGTGGATCGACGGCGCCCCCTCGATCCGGTCGCGGCTCACGGGCACGCGCACCTCGTCGCCCGACCGGGTCGCGTTGTCGGCGGGGACGAGGTGGAGCCGGTGGCCCAGCACGCCGCTCGAGACGAGGAGGAACGCCGGCTCCCCGCTCTCGTTGTCGACGTAGACGTCGACCAGCTTCCCGACGTGCTGGCCGTCCTCCGAAACGACGTCGAGCTCATGCCAGTCCTGAACCTCGAGCGGTGATGGCATCCCGGCCTCCTTCGCTGGCGCTAGTCCACTTCCTCCGGCTCCTCATACCACCGCACCTTGTCCCCGACGCGGTTGCGGAGCTTCCACTTGGCCGACTTGGGCTGGGCCTCGATCCGCTCCCACAGCCGGTCGATGCGGTCGCGGACGATCGCCTGCTGGTCGGCCGTGAGCGGGGACGACGCCAGCGCGTCGCGGGTGCGTTCGACGTTCATCCGGGTGGTGCGCCAGAGCCCCCAATCGGCGGCACACAGCTCCGCGACACGCCCGGCGTTGACCGTGTCGCCGCTGTCGTCGGACTCGGTGACGTCGTGGTGGTAGAGCATCGTCAGGATGTCGAATTGATCCTTCTCGTTCAGCTGCACGATCTGCATCTTGGTCAGCAGGAGCTCCGCGAGCGGGATCGCGGACGGATGGAGCTCGATCCGCTGGGTGATCGGGATCGAGTGGCACATCTCGAAGGCGCCGACGAAGACGTCCACCTGCCGGCCGTGGGGTGGGTCGTAGTAGAGCAGCCGGCGGTGGCCGTTCGTGGTGTTGAAGACGCGATCTGCCTCGTAGCCCATGCCGGCCATGAACTCCGAGACCTGCTTCGAGCGGCCCTTGAGCGTGACCAGGTCGATGTCCTTGTAGACGCGCGTGATGATGGGCTCCGCGCCGACGTGGAGGCGGACGGCCAGCCCGCCGACCAGCCGCACCGGGACCTCGGCCGCGACCGCCGCTTCCAGGAGGCGGGTCGCCTCGGCGATGATGTCCTCGAGCGGAGTCTGGTCAGGCATTTGCGCGCTCAGGAAGAGGGTACACTCGCCGGCCATGAAGATGCGTGCAGCCGTCCTCGAGGAGTTCGGGGCCCCGCTCGCCGTGCAGGAGCTGGACCTGGCCGAGCCCCGTGCCGGCGAGGTGCTGGTCCGGCTCGAGGCGTGCGGCGTCTGCCATACCGACCTCTACACGGCGTCCGGGGCTGACCCGTCCGGGTATGCGCCGACGGTGCTGGGGCACGAGGGCGCAGGCGTCGTGGAGCGCGTCGGCGACGGGGTGACGCTGGTCGCGCCGGGCGACCACGTCGTCACCCTCTTCTCGCCCCAGTGCGGCGAGTGCATCCACTGCCGGAGCCCGCGCACGAACCTGTGCCTGGCGATCCGCGACATGCAGGGGAAGGGGTTCCTGCCCGACGGCACGGCCCGGCTCTCGCGCGACGGGGAGCCGATCCGCCACTTCATGGGCTGCTCGACCTTCGCCGAGTACACCGTCATGCCGGAGATCGCGCTCGCGAAGGTCAGCCGGGAGGCGCCGCTCGACCGGGCGTGCCTCTTCGCATGCGGCCTCTCCACCGGGCTCGGCGCGGCGCTCAACACGGCCGGGGTCGAGTCGGGGTCGACCTGTGCGGTCTTCGGCGCGGGCATGGTGGGGCTGGGCGCGGTCGCCGGCTGCCGGCTGGCGGGCGCCGAGCGCATCATCTGCGTCGACCTGTCGGCCGACCGGCTGGAGCTGGCCCGCGGCCAGGGCGCGACCGACACGCTCCTCGGCGGCGACGACGCGGTGGCGCAGATCCTCGAGATGACCGGCGGCCTCGGCGCGGACTACACGTTCGAGGCGACCGGCAACGTCGCCGTCATGCGCCAGGCGGTCGAGGCGGCCAGGATGGCGTGGGGGCTCTGCACGGTCGCCGGCGTGGCGGGGAAGGGGGAGACGCTCGACATCATCCCGCGCCTCCTCATCACGGGCCGGCGCGTGGCGGGGTCGTCGTTCGGCGGCATCAAGGGGCGCGAGGGCGTGCCGGCGTTCGTCGATCGCTGGCTCGCGGGCGAGATCGACGTCGAGCCGTTCGTCTCCCACCGGCTGAGGCTCGACGAGGTGAACCGCGGCTTCGAGCTGATGGAGGCCCAGGACGGCATCCGCAGCGTGCTCGCGTTCGCGTAGAGCGATCTAGCGGCGGAAGATGCCGCGCCAGCCGCCGGCGGTGCCGTCGTCGGCCGCGGCGTCGCGCAGCGCGCCGAGGTTGAGCTCGGCGCGGGGCGGGGGCGCCGTGTCGGCCGAGGCGATCAGGCGCGCGACGCGGGCCTTCTGCTCGGCACTGATCTCGATGAAGGCGCAGCCGGCGATCGCGCGCTCGTGGGCTCCCGGACGGAGCGACGTCACCCGCACCTCGGCCTCGACGTGCTCGGCGAAGAACCGGCCGTGGAAGGTCATACGGTCGCCGATCCGAAGCACGCGCCGGGTGGCGAACGCGACGCCCGTGGTGGAGAGGTCGATGATGGTGCCCTCGATCCGGTCGCCGTCGACGACGTCGCGGCAGTTCACGGCTACGAGCCACGCGACTCCGCCGACGGGGATGCGGGCACTCATCCGGCGGCTGTCGTCCGGCGCGACGCGTACCGCGCGCATCCGCACGCGCGCCAACTCATTGGTGTGAAACGCGGCGTCCTCGATCTCGAGCTCGACCACCCACGGGCGCGTCTCCTCGGGGCGGATCACCCGGCCCCGCAGGATCATCCCGGCGGCCACGGAAAGGCGGGGCGCGGTCGCCCACACCGTCGCGCCTTTCATCCCGGTGGCCAGCAGGCGGATCGTCTTCCCCTCGGCCGTCTCGAGGTCGGCGGTCATTCCCGTGAAGAGCCGGGAGACGGCGTCGGATGGCTGGAGGGGGGTCACAAGTCACATATCGGCGCGATCGGCCGACAACCTGAGCCCCGACTACGGTGGCCCTGGTCATGGCGCCCGCGCCCGTGAGGGGCGCGGCCCGTGGTGCATCTACCCGTGGTACACACAGAACACCGACGCGGCCGCCGTCCGCCCCCCGTCACCGAGCGCCGGGCGATGGGTGAGCTGGTCGTGACGCTCGTCCTCTTCGGGTGCTCGTTCCCGGCCTACAAGCTGGCCACGGACGGGTTCGGTGTGGGGACCGTCGTCGCCGCACGCTTCGCCGTCGCCTCGGCGGTGATGGTGGCGATAAGCCGCGGCCTACCGTCGCTCCCCGTCGCGCTCTGGAGGCGGCTGCTCCTGATCGGCGCGGTCGGCCTGGGCGGGCAGGCGCTCGCCATGACCGCAGGCATCGACGCCGGTACCTCCACGCTGGGGGCGCTCATCCTCGGCCTCGAGCCGATCGGCGTCGCCGTCGCCGCCGTGCTGGTCGCCGGCGAGCGGCCCGGGCGGGCGACCGTCGCCGGCCTAGGTTTGGGGCTCGCCGGGGTGGCGGTCGTCTCGGGCCTCTTCACGGCGGGCGTCTCGGGGGTCGAGGCCGCCGTCGGATACCTGCTCCTGACCGTCGTCCTCTTCTCGCTCTATGCGGTCCAGGTGCGCCGGTGGAGCGGCCAGGTGGACGCCGCGGCCGTGGCGGTCGTGACGTCGCTCGGCGCGGCGGCGGCGACGCTGCCGCTCGTCGTGCTCGACGCCGTCCGCGGCGGTGTCCTCCAGGGCGACGTGCACGCCTCGGCGGTCGCCGGTGCCGCCTACCTCGGCGTCGGCACCGGCGTCGCGTACCTGCTCTTCGCCCACGTGCTCTCGCGCCTCGACGCCTCCCGGTTCGCCGTCGCGATGTACGCCGTGCCGACGATCGGCGTCATTGCGTCGTGGGTCGTCCTCGGCGAGCGGCCGCTCGCCCGCGACGTCGTCGGCGGGGCCATGATCCTGGCGGCCGTCTGGGTGGCCGAGAACCGGCGGACGGTGCCCGACGTCGGCGTGGAGCTGGCAGGCGTCACGGATGCGTCCGAAAACCGTGCCGGAACAGAGCCAGAATGAAACAAAGGGACCAGGTCCAGTTGTTTCAGCCGTGAAACAGCGGGACCAGGTCCAGTTGTTTCAGCCGTGAAACGGCCGGACTGGGTCCATCTGTTTCAGCCCAGGCGGCGGTAGTATCGATCGCAGCCAAACCGGGAGGACGCCATGTCGCAGGTCGCCGCCGAGAAGCTCCGGGGCATCCCGGAGATCCGCCGCTTCTTCCGCACCCAGACGACCCCGGTCTACTTCGTCTCGGCCACGGCCTTCAACCTGCTCGGCATGGACCGGTGGCTGCCTGCGCTCCGCTACTTGAACTACTACGACTCGTTCGACGGGCACCACCCGCGCGTGTTCGTGCCCCGCGAGCGCACCGACCGCACGTTCGACTCGATCGAGGAGATCTGCAACCACCTGCTCGCCCACAAGGAGACGCACGACGTCGTCTCGGGCCGGCCGGGCAAGGCGGTCTTCCTCATGTTCGACGACGAGACCGAGCGGCTCGCGGGCGAGCTCGGCCTGGACGTGGCGTTCCCGCCGGCCGCGCTCCGCCACCGGCTCGACTCGAAGATCGAGACGACCCGGATCGCCGACGACGCCGGCGTGCCGAGCGTCCCCAACGTGCTCGGGAGGGCGGCAGGGTACGACGAGCTCATGGCGCTTGCCGCTCGCGCCGGGCTCGGCGACGACCTGGTTGTCCAGACCCCGTACGGCGACTCGGGGCAGACGACCTTTTTCGTCCGGTCGCGGGCGGACTGGGACGAGCACGCCGAGGAGATGGCCCCGCAGGAGCTCAAGGTGATGCGGCGGATCAACTGCCGCGAGGCGGCGATCGAGGGCGTCATCACCCGTCACGGCACGCTGGTCGGCCCGCTCATGGCCGAGCTCGCCGGCTTCCCCGAGCTGACGCCGTACGGCGGCGGGTGGTGCGGCAACGACGTCGCCCCGACCGTGCTCACCGACCGGCACCGGGAGATCGCCCGCGCACGCACGCGCGCGATGGGCGACCGGCTCGCCGCCGAGGGCTACCGCGGCTACTTCGAGCTCGACTTTCTCGCCGATATCGACACGGGCGAGATGTACCTGGGCGAGCTTAACCCGCGCGTGACCGGCGCGAGCTCGATGACCAACGTCACCGCGGTCGCCTACGGCGACATGCCCCTCTTCCTGTTCCACCTGCTCGAGTTCATGGACGTCGACTACGAGATCGACGTCGCCGAGCTGAACGAGCGCTGGAGCCACCCGCATGCCATCGACGCCTGGAGCCAGTTCATCCTGAAGCAGACCGACGACGCCGTCGAGCTCCTGACCCGGGCTCCGACGTCGGGCATCTGGCGGCTCGGCGCCGACGGCGGCGTCACGTTCGTCCGCCGCGACACCGACTGGCACACCGTGAGCGACGAGCGCGAGGCGTTCTACCTCCGCATCGCCGCCGCCGGTGCCTACCGCTACCCGGGCGCCGATCTGGGGATCCTGGTGACGCGGGGACGGCTGATGGACGACGAGCACAACCTGACCGACCGAGCACGGGCCTGGATCCGCGGCGTGAAGGAACAGTTCCAGGGCGTGCCCGCCGAGCCGGCGGCGCCCGTGCCGCCGCCCGAGCCGTTCTCCTTTAAGATGTTGTAGGAGTGCAGCCGATCCAGCTCACATTTCGCGCCCTGCAGGAGGACGCGCCGGGGCGCGCGTGGGCGAAGGTGTTCGCGGAGCTGTGGCCGCATTACCGGGCCTGGTTCCTGCGCCACGGCGAGGCGGCCCGGCCCACCTACGCCGACTCGGCCCGGATGCTCCGCGCGCACATGCCGGAGCTGGTGCCGACGTGGGAGCGGCTGGTCGAGCTCGCGGGCGGCGGCGACGTCGCCGCCCGGATGCTGG
The DNA here is from genome assembly GCA_035639615.1 of Gaiellales bacterium. Taxonomy (GTDB): domain Bacteria; phylum Actinomycetota; class Thermoleophilia; order Gaiellales; family JAICJC01; genus JAICJC01. The sequence goes on from DASQXS010000404.1 coordinate 6,524, forward strand.
CGATGGTGAACCCGCCGCCGTACCTGAGCGGCTGCTCGCAGGGTGTCTGGCGCGGCCGCGGCGGCCCGCTCCTCGTCCGGAACTACGACTACGCCCCGGAGCGGCTCGAGGGCATCGTCTGGTCGACCGCATGGGCTGGCCGCCGCGTGATGGGCACGAGCGACTGCCTGTGGGGCCTCCTGGACGGCGTGAACGACGACGGCCTGGCCGTCTCGCTCACGTTCGGCGGGCGACCCGTGCTGGGCGACGGCTTCGGTGTCCCGCTCATCGTCCGCTACCTGCTTGAGACATGCGCCACGGTGGCCGAGGCGCGCACCGTCCTGGCCCGTCTGCCGTACCACCTCGCGCACACGCTCACGGTCGCCGACGCCGCCGGGAACGTCCTGACGGCGCACCTCTCGCCCGACCGCGGGGTCGCATTCGTCCCAGCGGCGGCGGCGACGAACCACCAGGAGATGGTCGAGTGGACCGAGCACGCCGCCGTCACCGGCACCCTCGAGCGCGAGGCCTGCATCCTGCGGCTTCTGGACGATCCGGGGACGACCGCCGCCGCGTTCGCGGCCGCCTTCCTCATGCCGCCGCTCCACAGCTCCGCCTACACGCGGGGGTTCGGCACCCTGTACACCGCCGCGTACAATCTCGAGGCTCGGGCGGTCGAATACCGCTGGCCCGGCTCGTCGTGGCGGCTCGAGCTGGGCGATTTTCAGGGGGGCGCGCATGTGGCGACACTGGTGGAGGCGTCGGTCGCGTAGCACGAAGGCCGCGGCCGCGGCCCTGGCGGTCGGCGCGGCGCTCCTGGTGGCGCCTGCGACCCCGGCCGGAATCCGCGACGCCTGCACCGGCCGCGCCGGCCATCCGCACACCTACGCCCACGTCGTCGTGATCGTGATGGAGAACCACTCCATCGGCCAGGTCGTCGGCGCGCCCGGCGCCCGGTACATCACCCGCGCCGCGAACCTGTGCGGCCTCGCGACCCGCTACCACGCCATCACCCACCCGTCGCTTCCGAACTACCTGGCGCTCACGTCCGGATCCACCGCGGGGATCACCACCGATTGCAACGCGTGCCGCAGCGGCGGCCCGAACATCTTCCGCCAGGTCGCCCGCGCCGGCATGCGCTGGCGGGCGTTCGCGGAGAGCATGCCGGGCCGGTGCGCGCGGTACGACGCAGGGCGGTACCTCATGCGGCACAACCCGGCCGTCTACTACACCCGCCTGCGGGCGACCTGCAGGGCCGCCGACCTGCCGATGGGCACGCCCGCCGCCGGCCGGCTCGCGCGGGCGCTGCGGCGAAACACCCTCCCCGCCTACATGTTCCTGACGCCGGACGCCTGTCACGACATGCACGACTGCCCGGTGTCGTCGGGCGACGCGTGGCTTCACGCCTGGCTGCCGCGGATCCTCGCCACCCGCTCGTACCGGGCCGGGCACACGGTCGTCTTCCTGACGTTCGACGAGGGATCCGGCTCGAACCACGTCGCCACGCTCGTGATCAGCCCGTTCGTCGCCCCGGGAACGCGGGCGGCGCACCGCTACACGCACTACTCGCTCCTGCGGACGGCCGAGAGCCTCCTCGGGCTCAGGCACCTCGGCCACGCGCGCGCCGCCGCCGGCATGCGCCGCGGCTTCGGCATCTGAATTTGCGTCGCTAGTGAGTTTTCACTAACCTGCGGCCCTCATGGTCGCAGTCAGAACCAGGCTCACCCACCAGGATCGCCGGAACGCGATCATCGAGGCGGCCCGCCACGAGTTCGCGCGCAAGGGCTTCCGCGGCGCAGGGACGGCCGACATCGCCGCCCGCTGCGGCTGCTCCGAACCGACGCTCTACAAGCACTTCGCGTCGAAGCAGGAGCTCTTCGCCGCGGTCCTCCTGCACACCAGCGAGCTGATGGGCGAGCGGGTGCGGGAGGTCGTGGAACAGTCCGACACCGTCACCGGCGCGCTCGTCGAGGTGGCCGAGCACGCCGCGACGGACGAGCTGATCGCCGAGGTGATGCGCCTGCGCATGCTCGCCATGTCCCTCGTCGACGAGCCGGCGGTGAAGGCGGCGCTCGACCAGAACGTGCGGCTCATGCGCCGCCGCCTCGTCAAGCTCCTCACCCACGCCCGCGACCGTGGCGAGGTGCGCGAGGACGTCGACCTCGAGCAGGTGGCCTGGCTCTGGCTCGGCTTCACTCTTGCCTGCGGCTTCCGGCATGCGATCCATCCGGCGCAGGCCGTCAAGGGCGGGCCGCGCATGGCCCGCACGTTCATGCAGATGCTCCAGCCGAACCCCGAATCCAAGGAGGCGAGATGACGTCGGATCACCCGAATCATCGGTGGTGGACGCTCTTTGCCATGTGCT
>DASQXS010000405.1:0-9258 GCA_035639615.1 Gaiellales bacterium
CCCCCCCGCACCGCCTGGGGAAGGATCACGTACCGCAGGGACTGCCAGCGGGAAAGGCCGAGCGACCTTGCGGCCGCGTCCTGGCTCGGATGCACGGAGTCGATCCCGGCCCGGTAGACCTCCGCGACGTAGGCCGAGTAGACGAGCGTGAGGCCGACGATGCACCAGTTCGTCGCCGACGTGTACCAGCCCGCGGTCGACAGCTGAAGCGACGGCATGCCGAAGGCGAACATGTAGACGACCATGATGGTCGGCACCCCGCGGAAGAAGTCCGTGTATACGACGGCCATCGCCCTGATGGGGAAGAAGACCGGCCCGTGCAGGCTTCGGAGCACGGCGATCAGCAGCGCGAACACGAGGATCAGAACCTCGCAGATGCAGAAGATCTTCACGTTGAGCTCAAACGCCTTGGCGATATCGGGGAACGAGCTGCGGAAGAACGCGCCGTTCAGGAACGCCTGCCGGAACTCGGGCCAGCCGGGCGAGTTCACGACGACGACGGCGATCGCCGTGAAGACGACGACCGTGCTCACGAGCGCCGTGGCGACCGCGCGCCCCTCGCGCGTGCCCAGCATGCGCGGGCGGCGGGCTACTGCAGCGCCGGTGCGTGGGCGGCCTGGTTCAGCCACCGATCCTGAATCTGGGCCAGCGTCCCGTCCGACCGCAGCGTCGAGAGTGCGGCGTTCACGCACGGGGTGAGCGAGCTGCCCTTCTGCAGCACGAGGCTGAAGTGCTCTTGCGCGCCCGACGCGCTGGGAAGGGTGCCGACGACGACGCCGTTTCCGAGCTGCACGTTCGCCATGTAGTACGCAGTTGGAAAATCGACCACGATGCCGTCGATCTGCCCGTTCTTGAGCGCCTGGAGGGCCGCGTTCAGCGTGTTGTACACCTGGGCGGTCTGGCTGGGCTGGATCTCGCTCTGGATGACGTCGTAGCTCGTCGTCCCCACCTGCGTGCCGAGCCTGAACGGCTTCAGCCCCGCGACGGTCGTCGCCTTCGAGATATCGGTGCCCTCGAGGGCGACGACGGCCTGCTGGACGTCGTAGTACGAGTCGCTCAGGTCGGCGCCCCTCGCCCGAACCGGGCTGTACGAGACCTGGGCCAAATAGAAGTCAAAGTTCTTGGGACCAGGCTTGTATGAATTGTTGAAGGGAACAGCGACCCACTGAACCTGAGGCTTGCTGAAGCCAAGCTGCTGGGCCACGGCGTACGCGACCGCATCCTCGAATCCCTGGTCGTTGTACGGGTCGTGGTTGAACTGCCCCGTCCAGGCGTGGCCCGTCGGGCCCTGGAAGTATGGGTCGTAGGCCGGATTATCCGTCCCGATGGTCAGCTGTCCTGGATTGACGAGCTGGAGATTGGACTTCGCACAACCGTTGGCGCCGGCAGAGCCCGATGGCGAGCTCGAAGCGCTGCTCGAGCCGCACGCCGCGGCGCCCAGGGCAAGGGCGATCGTCAGGAGGAGCCGCACGCGCATCGTCGAATGAGCCTACATCACCCCTCGCGGGGAGGTGGGCGGCAACCGGCGGGCGCGGGTTTCGCCGCTCTTTCCCCGAATTGATCGAAGCCATCCCCCAATTGGGGGACGCGACCATTCCGCAGATGTCGATAGAGTCCACGATCATGAACCGGGGCAGCGTATGCGTTGGGGCGAGCCAGGTAGGCCGCCGCCGCTGAGACGCGGACGGGGTCTTCCGGCCGCCATCTTGCTGGCGGTAGGACTCGTGGCGGCATATGCCGTCCTGGCCGCGCTATCCCTGGGATCGCTGAGTTCCGGCGTGCTGCTCACCGTTCCCTCGGCACTTGACAACCTCTTCCCGAAGGTCGGCCTGAAGAATCCTCACGTCGGCGACTTCATCAAGCCGAGGAAGGGGAACCCGGCCGTGGGGGCGCTGCTCAGCCAGGGCACGCTGAACCTCGGCTCGCAAACGACGAGTGCGTCGATCGAGAACGCGGTCAAGCTCAAGAACACGTCGACCGCACCGCTCCAGCTGACCGTGAGCATCCAGGATGCGCCGGGCGTGACGGCGGCGTTTAGCACCGGGCGGTCGACCACGAGCGTCTCGCCGGGCCATCTGGCGAGCGTCACACTTCAGACCGATCCGGCCGTCGCGGGCCCGATCGACGGCAAGCTGAAGATCGACCTGAACTCGAATCTGCATGCCGAGTCCCTGTTCGTGACCCTGCAGGGCGAGCAGGCGCCGCTCCAGCCGGGAGCCGTCACCGCGGCGCCCAGGGCGGGCGGCGCGGTCGCGCTGTCGTGGCCCGCCTCGCCCTCCTCGGGCGTGGCCGGCTACGCGGTCTTCCGCCGCCAGGCCGGCGGCGCGTGGCAGCGCCTGCCGGGCGGGCTCGTCCCTGCAAGCGGCATCGTCGACCGGGTGGGCACGGACGGCCAGGCGTATGCCTACCGGGTGGAGGCAGCCGCAGCCAACGTTCCGGGCGAGCTCCTCAGCCCGCCCGGCGGCGTCGGCACCGTCACGACGGACGCATCCGCGCCCGCGGCCCCTGTCGCCGTAACGGCGCCCGATGTGATCAACCTCGAGAACCACGCCACGGCGCCGTACACGATCGACCTGCCTGCCGACTCGCTGCCGACCGACGTCGTGACGCTGTGGCTCACGGACATCAGCGGCAAGACGATCTCCGTGCAGACCTCCGGCGGCGCTCCGACCCAGACCATCGACGTCGACACGACGCAGTTGGCCGACGGCCCGATCGCAGCGGCCGTGACCATGACGGATGCGATCGGGAACGCCCAGACGTCCGCTGAGCCCGCGGCGGCGACGACGAAGGACACCGTCGCGCCGGACGCTCCGCAGGCCGTCTTCGCCCCGGACGTCAACATGGACAGCTCCTCGGCTGCCCCGGTGTACGTGAAGGTCGCCGATCCGCAAGACGGCGACCAGGTGAAGGCGATGTTCACCGACGCGAAGGGCGTGACCGCGGCGAACCGGGTGCCGGTCGACCCCGACGGCACGACCCGGGTCCCGGTCGACGTCGACCAGCTCGTCGACGGGCCGCTCACAGTTCAGGCGTGGGTCATCGACAAGGCCGGCAACACGTCCCAGCCGACCCCGGCGGACGAGCTCGTCACGAAGGACGTCGTCCCGCCCGCGGCGCCGTTCAAGCTCACCGTTCCAGGCGGGCCGTCCAACCCGTCCGGCTACGTCAACGCCTCCACCCAGTCCGACGCGACTGTGGTCGCCGCCTTCGACCAGCCCACCGACCCAACCGACAGGATCGTGCTCACCGTCGGCGGCATCCGCTTCTACCGCCAGGGCGGCGACGACAAGGTGCGCATCGGCTCGATCGACCTGAGCGACCAGGAGGACGGGCCTATCCCGCTCTCGATCACCATCACCGACGCCGTCGGGAACGTGACAGAGCAGTCCACCACGGTCACGAAGGACACGGTCGCGCCGGCCGGGCCCGCGAGCTTCATCGCGCCGGAGGGCGCGAACAACCCGGTCGGCTACGTCAACGCCGCCACCCAGAGCGCCGCGGTCTTCGCCGCGGAATTCCCCGAAGGGACGGATCCCGGCGACACGATCTCGGTCAGCGTGAACGAGCAGGTGGACCTCGGCCTGCGGGCCGGCGGGGGGACCGAGTTCACGTGGCAGGGCGACGTGAGCGCGCTTCCGGACGGCCCCCTCGACCTGAACGGCACGATCACCGACGCCGCGGGGAACTCGACCGACTTCGGCGGGGATGCCACCAAGGACACAGTCCCGCCGGCCACCCCCGAATCCGCTCACGTCGCGTCGTGCCCGCCCGACACCATCCGGCCCGATCGGGCGGAGGACGTCCGCGTGCTGGTCGCCTTCGGCCAGGAGACCGACCCGAGCGACACCATCACCGTCACCCTGACCGACTCCGACGGGCTCACCGCGACGGCGTCGGCGCCCGGCGGGCACCGGTTCGTGATGGTCTCGGGGCTCGATGCCTCGGCCTTCGCGGCCGGCGATGTAGGCGTCGGTGTGACCGTGACCGACGTGGCGGGGAACTCCGTCCAGTTCACCGGCACGACGGCCGTCAAGCTGGGGCATCACCCGGGCGACTAAGGCGAAGCGGCCGGTTCGCCCGCTCGGGCACCAGTCGCTCGAAGAGCAGCGCCGCCGGGGCTCCGAGGGCGCAGGCCGCGGCGAGCCCGAGCAGGAGCGGCACCCCTTGGCCGGCCGCCAGAGCGGCGCCGGAGACGGCGGGCCCGACGATCGGCCCGATCTGCCAGGAGAGCGAGTAGACGGCGACGTAGCGGGCGCGCAGGGCCTCGGGCGCGACGTCGTTCACGATCCCCGGCAGGCTGGGGGAGAGGAGGGCCTCGCCGAGCCCGAAGACCGCCGGGCCGGCGAGGAGGCCCGCGGTCACCACCATCCGGCTCGCCGTCTCCCCTGCGCCGAGCACGACGAGCCAGCAGAGCGAGAAGAGGGCGGCCGTGACGGCCACGGCTCGGGTGCGCCGATGCCCGCGGATCATCGCCAGGGCGGGGAGCTGCGCGAACGCGACCGCCCAGGTGTTGGCCGCGAAGGCGAACCCCACGAGGCTGCGTGACGCGCCGGCGTGATCGGTCGCCCAGGCCGGAAACGCCGCGCTGAACTGGCTGTAGCCCGCGACGACGAGGAGCAGGTTGATCCCGGTCGCCGCAACGAGCGTGCGGTCGCGGGCGGCCGTGAGATAGCCGGGCCCGTCCGCCGACGCGCCGTCCGGGCCGGCGTCGCGGGTCGCCCCGAGGCGCACCAGCGCGAGCGCGAGCAGGCAATAGGTGACGGCGTCGACGGTGAAGAGCAGCGTGAAGGCGCTCGGACGGGCGGCCAGGACGGCGCCGGCGATGGCGCTTCCCAAGCCGAGGCCGACGTTCGTGACGCCGTAGTTCGTCCCCAGGACGTCGCCGCGCAAGCTGGGATCAACGGCCCGGACGAGCAGCGGGAACATCCCCACCCAGGCTGCGGCGAAGCCTGCGCCCTGCGTCCCGGCCGCCGCCATCGCCGACCAGACGCCGTGCACCGCCAGATATCCCGCGGTGCCGGCGCCGCCGAGGAGCAGCCCGCCGACCGCCGTCCTGCCGGCGCCGTACCGGTCGGCGATCACGCCCGCGCCCAGCGTGCCGGCGAGCCCGCCAGCGCCGATCATCGACACCGCGGCCCCGGCGCCGCCCAGGCCGAGCCCGCGGGCCTGGTGGAGGTAGACGATCACGAGCGGGAGCGTCATCCCCGTCCCGATCTCGAACACGAGGACGCCCGCCAGGAGCCGCCAGGCGCCCCGGCCGAGCGGCGGGATCAGCCGCGCCGCACGCCGGGAGCCGCGGGCTCGCATGCGCGGCACGTTACCGGCATCCTCACCCCTTCGGGTGATGGTCGTTGGCTGCTGCCACGATCGATAGTGAGTACTGGGCAGTTGCGCCCTCCGTTCCCCGCGCCCGAAGGAGCATGGCAATACTCGGTCTGGTTCGACATCTGCGTTCTGTGTTCGTCCCCTGCGCCGTCGTCGGCGTTGCGATGATCGCCGCGGCCCCGGGATACGGGTCGCTGTCCGCGCCCGTCCTCAATACGCCGCTTGACGGCGCGGCGGTGGACAACCTGCCCGTCTTCACGTGGAACGGCGTCTCCGGCGCCGCCAAGTACGAGTTCCAGCTCGCAGGAACGAGCGCCTTTTCGCCCGCCCTCGTCGATGTGACGACCGCCAACCATCGGGCAGCCACATCGAAGGTGCTGGGGAATCAGACCTACTACTGGCGCGTGCGCGCGATCAGCTCGACCGGCACGAACGGGCCCTGGTCGGCCGTGCGCTCGTTCGACCACGAGTGGTCGGACGTGGCGACGCCGCAGTCACCAGGCGACGGCGACACGCTGACGTACCCGGACCCGATCCTGCTCAACTGGTCGTCCGTGCCGGGCGCGCAGAAGTACGAGGTCAAGATCGCCACCGACTCGAACCTCTCATCGCTCGTCGGCGGCTATCCCACGGCTACGAATCCCACCGAGACCGCGGCGAGCGCCTATTCGCCGGTGAGCCGGCTCGCGCCCGGCACCTACTACTGGGACGTCACGCCGATCGACGCGGAGGGCCACGAGGGCACGCCGTCGCCGACGTGGTCGTTCACCTGGAACTGGAACGTGTCGACGACGCTCTCGGTGACCGACCTCGACCCGGCCGACGAGGTCTACGACCCGCAGTTCTCGTGGACGCCGATCGCCGGCGCCGCCTACTACCAGGTCGAGGTGAACTCCGATCCGAACTGGGCGTCCGGCTCGAAGGTGTGCTGCAGCGGCTACTCCGTCGGCACGTCGCTTACGCCGACGAAGCTGCTTCCCGCCGACACGTACTACTGGCGCGTGCGCCCGTACGACGCGAGCAGAAACCCGGGCGCGTGGACGCAGTACACCGACTCCGGCTCGACGCCTCAGGACACGTTCACGATCGCCTACGACGTCGACCAGACATCGCTGGGCGGCCCCGCGTCGGTGCAGAACCTGACCGTGCTCGACTCGTCGGCGAATCCGATCGCCTGGTCGCCGGGCGGCATCTCGACCGACACGCCGATCATCGGCTGGGACCCGGTCCCGGGCGCCTCTCACTACGAGGTGGACGTGACGCCGTTCGCCAGCGGGTCGTGTAACTGGACGGCCACTGGCCTCGTCCAGTGGGACGACTTCACCGCCTCGACGTACTGGACGCCGCTCGGGAACAGTTGGAACCTCGTGAAGCCGTTCAACGACGCCCACAACCACACCGTCGCGCAGGACAGCATCACCGCTCTGACTACGGGCGGAAACTACTGCGCGCGGGTGCGGGCCGAGCGGTCCGCCGACACCAACGGCCACGTCATCTACGGCGACTGGACCTACATCGGCCCCAGCGACGGAAGCGACTTCGCCTTCACGTTCTCGGGCTATCCGGCCGGCGGAAGCTGCTCGCCGTCGTGCTCGCCGAACTACCTCGGCTCAGGCGACTACCTGCTTCCCGCCAACAGCTCGTCCAATCAGCGGATGCCGCTCTTCACGTGGAACCCGCTCTCCGGCAAGCAGAGCTACTTCGTCATCGTCGCGACCGACCCGAGCTTCCAGAATGTCGTCGACTACGCGTTCACGAAGATCCCGGCGTACGCGCCGCGGACGAACACGTCCACCGTCACGACGTACCCCGACACGGCCTCGCTCTACTACTGGGCGGTGCTGCCGGCCACGAACGCGAACGGCAGCGGCGCGGTCGGCGACCCGGTGAACTCGGCGGCCAAGCACAACTTCCAGAAGCAGTCGATCGCGCCGAGCCTCCTCACGCCTGCCGACGGCGACGTGATCGGCACCCAGCCGACGTTCCAGTGGACGCCGGCCGAGGGCGCCGCCTACTACCACCTGCAGGTGTCGACCGATCCGCAGTTCGGGACCACTGTCGAGGACGTCGGAGCGACGTCCTCGAGCGGGATCGGCGAGACGTCGTACACCAGCGACACGAACTACCCCGCCGCGACGACGCTCTACTGGCGCGTCCAGGCCGTCGACGCCGGCGGCCGCGGGCTCTCGTACTCGTCGATCGGCACCTTCCAGAAGACGCTTGCGGTGCCGACCTTCGATACGGTCACGAACGACACGGCCGGAGGCCAGATCCCGACGTTCAAGTGGGATCCGGTGGCCGGAGCCGTCTCCTACGACGTCGACTTCAACTGCCCGACGTCGGGCGGCTCGTGCCAGGACTCCACGAACATCGACACGACCGCCGTCGCGCCCCTCGCCCTGAGCGGCGTCGGCGGCTTCACCTGGCGGGTCCGGGCCAACTTCCCGACCGTCGGCGCGTCCGGCATCACGGGCACGATCCACGGCGGATACACGTCGCTGCAGACGTTCGACCGCACGATCACCGCTCCGGCGAACGTGTCGACGAGCTATGGGGGCCCCAAGGACTTCTCCTTCACCTGGGATCCCAAGCTCACGGCCAAGACCTACTCGTGGGAGGTCTCGACGTCGTCCACCACCACGGCGGGCGGCTCGTTCGCGACGATTCTCGAGTCGGGCACGACGGAGACCACCGGCGTTGCACCACTGCTCTATAACCACCTCGAGTACACGAACGGCGGCACGTTGTACTGGCAGGTGGCGGCGAAGGATGCCGACGGGAACCTCGGTGCCTTCTCGGCGGCCCAGACGCTGGCCCTGCCCGTGCTCATCAAGGTGACGGCGTCGCCGCTTTCGATCCTCAAGAAGACGACGACGACCGTGACCGTCTACACCAAGGACGCGCACGGGCACAACATCAACGGCGCGACGGTGAGGGCGTCCGGTGCGGGCATCACGCCCGTCACCAAGACGTCGACGAGCGGCAAGGCCGTCTTCAAGCTGCACCCGACCAAGGCCGGGAAGATCACCTTCACGGCCTCGGAGTCGAGCTACCAGACCGGGACGGTCACGATCTCGGTCGGCTGACGCGAATTGGCGGGACGAGCGGCGCGAGCCGCCGTCCCGCCAGAATCGCCAGCAGCGCCAGGATGGCGATCGGGACGACCAGCCCCGCGCCGACGATCACGCTCGTCACGACTGCCAGGGCGGCGTGAAGTGAGCGCGACCCGGCCTTCCAGAGGGCGCTCGCGTGCTGGGGCGGGGCCGGCTTCTTGCCGGCCTCGTGCATCGTCACCGTGATCGTGGACATGGACGTGCGCTTCTGCAGGTAGAGGATCCGGCCCTGGACGTCCTCGATCTGGAACTCGACCTGCTGGAGGTAGTTCTCGACCCGGATCGACTCGGCGATCGTCTGCGCCTGCGTCATGAGCCGGCGGAGCACCTGCTCCTGGGACTCGAGGTTGACGAGCCGGGCGTGCAGGTCGACGAACTCCGGCGTCACGTCCTCGCCGGTGACGTTCTCGCTGGTTATGCGGCCGAGGCGCTCGATCGCCCGCCGCGCCGGCCCGAAGAACTTCGCCGGGACGCGCACGGTGATCACACCGTCGTGGACGCTCGTGCCCGACGACGAGCTGTGGCTGGTATAGCCGCCGAAGCTGTCGGCGATGTTACCGACCGCGTCCATCGCCGTCTTGAACTTGCCGTGGTCGATGCGCAGGCTGATCTCCCCGGTCTTGATCACGGACGAGGTCAGCTTGGGGAGGACGGACGGCTCCTTGAGCGCGCCGCTCGCCGCGCCGGTTCCCGGCGACGTGCCCGCGGCGTCCGCGCCGTACGCGGGCCCGAGGGCGGCGCCAGCGCCTCCTTCGGGCGCAGCGCTCGCCGCCGCGCGAAGCGCCGCGTGCGGGGCCGCCGCGGTTCCGCCACCCTC
>DASQXS010000406.1:0-5476 GCA_035639615.1 Gaiellales bacterium
CCCGCCGCAAGGCCGCCTACGCCCGCCGCCGCGCCGCCCGCCGGGGCGCGGAGATCGCGGTCTCGGTCTGGCGCGACCCAGACGACGTCGGCCCGGCCTTCGAGCGGCTCGTCGACCTCTACCGCAATCAGTGGCGCGGGCGCGAGGCCGAAGGGTCGCGCCGATCGGACGTGGTGACCCGGGCCGACCGATACCGGGAGCTTCTGCCCGCGCTCGCCGTGGCCGGCCGCGTCAGGATCGTCGAGGTGCTGGAGGACGGCCGGGTGGCATCGACGAAGCTGGGCCTCCTGGCCGGACGAGGCGCGCTCTTCCACACGACCGCGACTGCGCCGGGCGGCAGCCTGCGCGGCCCGGGCCACCAGGCGATGCTGGCCTGGGTCGAGGCGGCGACGGCGGCGGGCGCCGAGGTGATGTACCTCGGCCGCGGCGCGGGCGAGCCGGAGGGGCCCAAGGCACGGCTCGGGCCGAGCCGGCTCGACTTCGCGAACGTGCTCGTCGCCGCATCCGCCCGCCGGCAGCGCCGGCTCGACGCGCTGCGCGGCCTCGCGGCGCCGCTCGGGCGCCTGCGGGGGAGGGCGGCATACGAGCGCATTTCAGAATGACGTCGTCGGTTCGCCCCATGTCCGCCGGCTCATTCTGAAGCGGGCTCTAACGCCTCGGCCGGAACGCCCGCCACAGCGTCCCGAGCTCGAGCACGGTGCGCAGCCGCCGGAGCGCGGCTGCATAGACCGCTGCCGCGATCACGATGGAAAGGACGAACGCCGGCACGTCCGAGCCGGCGACGGCACGCACCAGCAGCGGGATTCCCGCGAAGCAGGCGAGAGCCGCGCCGCCCACCAAGGGGTACCCGCGCCCGAACGGCCGGACGCCCATCGCATAGCGCACCTGCAGGAGCGCCGCGAGGTTGGTGATGGCGATGCTGACGGCCCAGGCGACCGCGGCGCCGGTGATGCCGAACCGCGGCACGAGCGCCAGGTTCAGGCCGACGTTCGCGGCAAGCGCGGCGGCCGTGTTCGCGGCGTAGAGCCGGCTGTGGCCGGACATGAGGAGCACGGCCTGCGAGTTGCCGGTGCCGACGTCGAGGAGGCCGGCGAAGCCGAGCACGGCGAGGGCGCGGCCGCCGCCGGCGTAGCCGGAGCCGAAGAACGCCTCCATCATCGTCGTCGGGAACACCAGCATCAGGGCATAGAACGGCCACGAGATCGCCATCGTCCACCACGTCCCGAGCTGGTACACGCGCTCGAGGTCGTCCCGGCGGCCGGCGGCGATGAGCTCGCTGAACTGCGGCGCGGCGGCAGTGCCGACCGCCTGCAGCGCGTACGCGCCGACGATGTAGAGCCGGCTCGCCACGCCATACACGCCCGCCTCCGCCGTCGACCCCAGCCGCCCCACCAGGAGGACGTCGAGCCAGGTGATCGTGACCGAGAAGACCGCGGCCAGGGCGCGCGGGAGCGAGTACCCCCAGAACTCCTGGGCGATCGCCGTCAGGGGGCGGGCGGCAGCGCCCGCGCTCACGCGGCGGAGGTGCCGGCGCAAGAGCAGGATTGCGCCGATCAACGTGGGGATGGTCGGCACGGCCCACCCCAGCGCAACGCCGGCCGCCCCCAGCCCCGCCAGCGCAATGGCCGCGAGGAGGGGCGGACGAACCGCCGCCAGAGCCGCGTTCTGGGCGGCGAAGTAGACGATGTCGCCGAATCCGCGAAGCGCCGAGAGCAGCACGGTCGCGCACACCCAGACCGGGATGAAGGCGGCCAGCAGGCGCAGCTCCTGGGCGCCGACGCCCCGGTGGCCGCGGTCGAAGAACGCCCCGGCGATCATGTCGGCTCCGGCGTAGACGGCGGCCGCCGCCAGCAGGCCGATGGCGGCGACCGGGACGACCGCGACCGCGATCGTCGGGAAAAGCTCGGCGGGGCGGCCGAGCACGCGCAGGCGCGGGACGGCGCGCACGATCCCGGAGTCGGCGCCGAGCGTGCCCCACCGGGTCACGATCATGAAGAGGGCCACCGCCTCGAGGAAGGCCCCCGCCGAGCCGGCAACGAGGACGCGGGTCACGACCATGGCCAGCGCGAACTGCAGCGCAGCTTGCAGGAAGAAGCTCGCCACCATCGCCCCGCCGCCGCGGGCGAACGTCGCGGTCGCCTGGTCGGAAGCTGCCCGCGCCCGGGGGCGGCCGATCACGGGGACGGCCACGGCGCCGGCGCGGGTCCCGACGGCACCCGACCGGTCAGGGATGATTCGCCCCCTCGGTCCAGCAGGACACGTCCAGGCCGGTCGATTCCTGGAGCAGCGCCAGGTCGTCGCGATATCCCGCCATGAGCTCGCGGCGAAGCCTGGGCGAAACCTCGGGGCGCACGAGCCCGCGGTTCTGCCATCCCAGCGCCCGGCGCCTCACCGCCGCCGGCGCCACCGCGTTCGCGGCCCACTTCAGCCGCTGCATCCGCCGGAGCAGCCGATACACCCGCGCCCGGCGGGGGACGCCGGCGACGTTGAGCCGAAGCGACAGGTCCTGCTCGAACACCGGCTCGATCCCGAGGCAGGTGGCGATATCGGTGAGCACGGCGAGCGGCCGGTGCTCGAAGTTCTCGTAGAGGTACACGCGCAGCTGCTCGCGCGGAAACACCTCGAGGTAGCGGGCGATCTGCTGGCCGTAGTAGCCCTTTGCCCGGTACTGCCAGTTCGCCGACCAGCCCAGCCGCCGGCGCTCATCCTCGGCCGCGAGCGCCTGGGCGAAGTCGCGACAGGGCTCGCGCCCGTCGCGGACGAGGTGCAGGTAGTTCGAGTGGGCGCGGTCGACCGGGTTTCGCAGCACCGCGATCAGCTTGGCGTCCGGGACCGCGGCAGCGATGCGGCGAGCCGCGACGCCGCTGTGAAGGTAGGCGACCGAGGCTTCGCCGACGGCCGGCTCGGAGGTCGCGTCGGCGAAGAGCGCCGCGTACGCGTCGATGTCCTGGAACCGGTGGGCCTGCCGGTCTCCCGGCCCGGCCCCCGGTCTCGTCAGGTCAGGCGCGAAGAACTGCGGTTCCTTGACAGGGCTCATGTAGATCTGGGGGTGGCTCCGCAGGTGGTAGTAGAGCGCCGTCGTCCCGGCCTTCTGCGCGCCGATCACGAAGAAGTTGGGCAGCCGGGCGCCGCTCATGGTGCGTCGTCGGTACGGTCGAGAAGGAGGCGCCGCATGCTCTGGCGTCTGTTCCCACGCCGGCCGGATCGCACACGCGGAACGTGGTCGCCGCGTTGCCGGCCCGTGTGAGGCTGCGTGTGAATTCTCTGAGAAGGCGGTTTAGGCGCGAGGGCGATCAGGGAAGACAGGCCCGGATCAACGCCCCGTCGGCGCTGCGCAGGCGAGGGGAGGAGGACATTCATCTATGTGGGAATCTGAATTCCGTGGGCCGTTTCAGTCCGCTCTGCGCGAGGTTCATGCCCGGCGAGACCAGGCGCCTCGCCGGCCGACCGTCAGCGTGGTGGTGCCCACCCTGAACGAGGCGGAGAACCTGCCGCTGCTCTTCTCCCAGCTCCCGGACGAGGTCTCCGAGGTGGTGATCGTGGACGGCCACTCGACCGACGGCACCGTCGACGTGGCCCGGTCCCTCGATCCCGACGTCACTATCGTGCTGGAGGACCGGCCGGGCAAGGGGAACGCGCTCACGCGCGGGTTCGCCGTCGCCCGCGGTGACATCATCGTCGCGCTCGACGCGGACAACTCCGCGGACCCTTCCGAGATCGAGCGCTTCGTGAGCGCGCTGTCCGATGGCGCCGATTACGCCAAGGGCTCGCGCTTCGTGGACGGCGGCGGAAGCAGCGACATCACCTGGCTGCGCTGGCTCGGGAACCGGGCGCTGACGGCGGTGACGAATCTCGTGCACGGCACCAGCTACACCGACCTCTGCTACGGCTACAACGCCTTCTGGAAGCGCCGTCTCGACGACATCATGCCCGACGCGGAGGGCTTCGAGGTCGAGACGGCCATGAACATCCGCGCCGCCAAGGCCGGGTTGACCGTCGTCGAGGTGCCGAGCTTCGAGCGCGATCGGGCCTTCGGCGAGAGCCACCTCCACGCCTTCCGGGACGGGTGGCGGGCCCTCCGGACAATCGTCGGCGAGGCGACTCCGGACATGGGGCACCGGTGACATCGGTCGCCCGTCCGGCGAACCGGTCCGTGTGCGTCATCGGCCCGAGCACCCGGTTTATCAGCGGCATCACCTACTACACCTACGGCCTCGCGAACGCGCTTGCGACGACCCGGCCTGTCTCGGTCGTCCTCCTGCGGAGGCTCCTGCCGGCGCGGCTCTACCCCGGCGCCCGCCGCGTCGGGGCGCGCGTGTCCGGCATCTCGCTTCGGCCGGAGGTGTCCCGGTTCGACGGCGTCGACTGGTACTGGGTGCCGTCGCTCGCCCGGGCGCTGGCCTTCCTCGTTCGCCGCCGGCCGCGCATCCTCGTCCTGCAGTGGTGGACGGCGACCGCCCTCCACACCTACCTCGTCCTCGCCGCCGTCGCCCGCCGCCTCGGCGCGGATGTCGTCATCGAGTTCCACGAGGTGCTCGACACGGGCGAGGACCGGCTCGGGCCCGTGCGGACCTACGCGGGTCTGCTCGCCCCACGCCTCTTCCGCGGCGCCGCCGGGTCGATCTGCCACTCGGAGTTCGAGCGCCAGGCCGTGGCGCGCCGGTTCGGGCTCGATCCGGAGAGCATCGCCGTCGTGCCCCATGCTGCATCGGGCCCGTGCCAGCCGGGCACGCCGATCCGCCCCGCGCCGGACGGCGTCCTGAACATCCTCTGCTTCGGCATCATCCGCCCCTTCAAGGGCGTCGAGGACCTGATCCAGGCGTTCGACGGCCTCCCCGAGGAGGAGTCGGCACGCTACTGGCTCACCATCGTCGGGGAGACGTGGGAGGGATGGGACCTGCCCGCCCGGCTCGTCGCGCAGAGCCGCTACCGCGACCGGATCACGTTCGTGAACAGGTACGTCCGCGACGACGAGGCGGACGGCTACTTCCGCGGCGCTGACGTGGTCGCCCTGCCGTACCGGCGCTCGTCGCAGAGCGGCCCGCTGCACCTCGCGCTGGGCTACGGGCTGCCGGTCGTCGTAACCGGCGTCGGCGGCCTGGTCGAGTCGGTCGAGGGGTATGAGGGTGCCGTGCTCGTCGCGCCCCGCGATCCGGCAGCGCTTCGCGACGGCCTGCGCTGCGCCGGCGGTCTGGCCGGCCGCCGGTTCGGGCACGACCGGGAATGGCTCGAGGTCACGCCGCGGTACGCCGAGGCCCTCGACTCGATCACCAGGAGGTACCAGGCGGCGTGACCGCGGGTCAACTTGTCTGATTACGAGGCGCCGCCTCGGGGCATGATCGAAAGGCGAGGAGGCGAGCGCATAGGGAGTGTCGGCGGAGTCGAAGCAGGCGTTGCTGGTGGAATTGCGCCGGCGGTATGAGCGCCAGCGGTCCTTGGTGGCGACGCTGCTTCCGGCCGATGCAGGTGACCTGGC
>DASQXS010000407.1:0-12253 GCA_035639615.1 Gaiellales bacterium
GCCGGCTCGCGCCTGTCAAGCGCTGCCCGCTCGGCTTCGCCGCCCTTCGGGCGACAGGCCACGACCCGCCGCGCTGATCAGCAGCCAGGCGGCGGCACCGCCGCCGGGCCGGATAACCACGCCAAGAACCGGATCCACCGCCACGCTGGGCGTCACACCTCGACACAGATCAGGCCAGTCGCCTCACCGGATCGCTTCCGTCAGGCGAACGCACGATCGCCCACACAAACGGCAGGAGACCCGTTTTATGCACGACGAGCCTCGGTACCTACCCCCGGCAGTGAATCGGAGGAGTCTGACTCCGTTTATGCAGCGAGCGGTCAGAAGTCGATCGGCATGATGCCGTCGTCCTCGAGCGCGCGGATGAAGCGCTCCAGGTGATCGGCCATGTTCCGGCGGGTGATGCGGTCGAGCTCGTCGATCATCGTGTCGGTCTCGGCGTTCAGCACGTCGTCGTAGCGCTCGACCTCGGCCTCGGTGAAGACGTCGGCGCCCTGCCACCGGCAGTCGGGGCAGCGCAGGTCGAGCCGCCAGCTGCGCTCGTCCACCTCGTGCCAGTCGACCGGATGGACGCGGCCGGACTCGCACTCCGGGCAGCGCTCGATCTGGCGAAGCTCGGCCGGAGTGGGGGCTGGACGCACCTCCGGCTCGGCCGGCGGGTGGAGGTAGACGAGCTCCACCACCTTGCCGCTCGGGAGCGTGATCTTCTTGACGTGGAATTCCGACATGTATGTAGAGTGTTAGGAAAAATCTGCAAGTGCTCCCAGGTGTATCGGCGCGATTTCCCGCGGCTTGAGCGGAAGTTCCGATGCTAGGATCTGGGGCGTGACTCCGATCGCGGACTTCTGACGGCAGACCTCACGCGCCTCGCGCGCGCGCCGTTCTCTTCCCTGCCGCCCCGGGCCGCCGTCCATCGATCGGAGCTTCACCTGACCACCTCTCCCCGCACCGCCATCCGCCGCCTCGCGCTCGGCCGGCTGATCTCGCTGACCGGCGCCGAGGCCACCTACATCGCCCTCATGGTGGCGATCTACGACCGCACCGGGTCGGCGACATGGACGTCGGCCACGCTGCTCCTCACGATCGGCGCGATGGGGATCCTGACGCCGCTCGGCGGGGCGCTCGGCGACCGGTTCGACCGCCGCCGGGTCATGATCGCCTCGGACGTGTCTGCGGGCGTGACGATCGGCTGCCTGGCGCTCACGCACACGCCGGCGGCCATGCTGGCGATCGCACTCGCGTCCGCCGCCGCCCAGGCGCCGTTCTGGGCGGCCTCGACCGCCGCCGTTCCGAACCTCGTGCCGCCGGCGGACGTGGCCTGGGCGAACGGCACCGTCGCCGTCGGCCGCAACGTGGGCCAGGTGCTCGGCCCGGTGCTGGGCGGCGTCCTGGTCGGCGCGACCGACCCGTCAATCGTCTTCCTCGTGAACGCGGCCTGCTTCCTCGCCTCCGCCGCGCTGGTCGCCTCCGTGCGGGGCCGCTTCTCCGATCACGCCGCCCACGACGACGAGCACCGCGGCGTCCGGGCCGGGTTCGTCTTCCTCATACGCGACCCGGTCCTGCGCACCATCACGCTCGCGTGGGTCATCCTCGTCGGCGGAGTGGGGCCGATCCTCGTGGCCGAGCTTCCCCTGGCGCGCCACTTCGGCGCGGGGTCGACGGGCTACGGCCTGCTTGCGTCCTCGTGGGGCGCGGGCGCGATCGCGGGGTCGTTTGCCGGGCGGTGGCTCGCGGTTCGGTTCGAGCGCACGCTCATGATCGCAAGCGGGCTCGGCATGGCGGCCGGCTTCGCGGTGATCGGCGTTGCCGGCTGGTTCGGCATGGTGCTGGCGGGGATGGGGTTCGCCGGCGTCGCCGAGGGCGCCGGAACCGTGGCCGAGCAGGGGATCGTGCAGCGGCGGACGCCGGACGCCGTCCGCTCGCGCGTCCTGGCCGCGAGCGAGGCGGCGCTCCTCGTCGCGTTCGCGGGATCGTTCACCTTCGCGTCGCCCATCATCCAGCTCGCGGGCGTGCGCGGGACGTACCTGATCGCGGCCGTGGCGTCGCTGGCAGCGGCGCTCGTGCTCGTCCCGGCGATGGGGGCGCTACGAGCCGCCGAAGTCGGCGGTGACGTAGACGGCCGCGCGGCCGCTCCAGCTGCCCATCTTGGCGCCGAGCCCGACGGCCCTGTACCGGGCGCTGAGCAGGTTCGCTCGGTGCTCTGAGGACGCCCGCCACATCCGCATCACCGCGCGCGCCGAGAGCCCGCTCACGGCCAGATCCTCGCCGATGTACGTGCCCCTGTAGCCCCAGTACCGGATCCTCGTGATCCACGAGGCGCCCGTCGAGGCGGAGTGGGACAACATGTGGTGGCGCGCCATGTCGGCGCTGTGCGCCTGGGCAGACTCGTGCAGATGCACCTTGACGTGCAGCGGGCCGAGCCCGTGCGTCGCCCGGTAGTGATTGATCCGGTGCGCGAGCGCATGCCGGAAGGCCTTGGTTCCCGCGTGGACGGTCGCAGGGACGGCGGCCACGACCACGAACAACACTAGGACGGTCACGATCCGAAGCTTCACGGTGCCCCTCCTTGAAGTCGGTCCGGGGCGCACCGTACCGGCCTCCACACGGCTCGGGAGGCCGTTTTACGAAAGCCTTTTCGTCTCTTTACGCCCCCCGGTCTTTGTAAAGAACCGGGGAACCGGGGGTGCTATGTCGTCGCCGCGCCTGCCAACGGCCGCGACGAGCAGGCCTCCGCGACCGCGCCCGCGAGGATGTCGAGCGCCTCGTCGATCTCGTCGTCCGTCGCCACCAGCGAGACGAGCACGCGGACGCAGTTCGAGTGGACGCCCGCCTGGAGCAGGATCAGGCCCGAGCGAAGGGCCGACTCGCGGACCTGGGCGGCGACGTCGGCCGCCGGCGTCTTGGCGTCGCGGTCCGAGACGAACTCGAGCGCAAGCATCGGCCCCAGGCCGCGCACGTCGCCGATCTGGTCGAAGCTGGCGCGGAGCTCCTCGAACCGGTCGCGAATGCGAGCGCCGATCGCGGCGCCGCGCTCGAGCAGGCCGGCGTCCAGCTCCTCCAGCACGGCCAGCCCGGCAACGCAGCCGAGGGGGGAGCCGACGAACGTGCCGCCGATCGAGCTGTCCGGCGCCGCGTCGACGATCTCCGCCCGGCCGAGCACGCCGGACATGGGCACGCCGGCGGCGATCGACTTGGCGACCACGATCAGGTCGGGCTCGACGCCGAAATGCTCGATCGCGAAGAGCTTCCCGGTGCGGCCGAAGCCCGACTGCACTTCATCGGCGACGAGCACGATGCCGTGCTCGCTCGCCAGATCGCGGAGGCCGCGCACCCACTCGGCCGGCGGCACCACGAAGCCGCCCTCGCCCTGCACCGGCTCGAAGACGATCGCGGCCACGTTCTCGGCCGCCACGTGCGTCACGAACATCTTCTGCAGCGCCGAAAGCGCCTCGCCGGCGGGATCGGCGCCGGGCCAGCGGTACGGGTTGGGGAACGGCGCGCGGTAGACCTCGGGCGCGAACGGGCCCATCCCCGCCTTGTAGGGGTGCTGCTTGGAGGTGAGCGACATCGCCATCAGCGTGCGGCCGTGGAAGGCGCCGTCGAACGCGATCACCGCCTGCCGGGCCGTGGCCTGGCGGGCGATCTTGACGGCGTTCTCGACCGCCTCGGCGCCCGAGTTGAAGAAGACGGCCTTCTTCGGTCCCGAGATCGGCGTGCGCTCCAGCAGCCGCTCGGCCAGCTCGATGTAGGACTCGTACGGGAGGATCGTGAAGTCGGTGTGCAGGAAGCGGTCGACCTGCGCGTGGAGCGCCGCCGAGACGCGCTCGTTGGTGTGGCCGACGTTGAGGCAGCCGATGCCGCCCGACCAGTCGAGGAACGTGTTCCCATCGACGTCGGTGACGACGCAGCCGTGGCCGCGGTCGATCACGATCGGCGCGACGAGCGACTTGGCGGCGGCCACGACCCGCTCCTTGCGGGCGATGATCTCCCGCGACCGCGGTCCAGGCACCTCGGTGCGCAGCTCGACGGTCCTCCCCATCCCCCAAACACCTCCACCCGGAACCAATGAGAACGAGCATCGACATTAGCAGACAACGGGAGGGCGACTCGGTCCGGGTAGACTCGCTCCGCATGGTGCTGTCCGACCGTTCGATCCGGGAGGAGATCGCCGCCGGGCGGATCGTGATCGAGCCGTTCGACGACGCGCTGGTGCAGCCGTCGAGCGTCGACGTGCGAGTGGGGAACGCCTTCCGCGTGTTCCGAAACTCGCGCTACCCCTACATCGACGTGAAGCAGCCGATGGAGGACCTGACCGAGCTCGTCACCGTCGCCGACGACGAGCCCTTCATCCTCCACCCGGGCGAGTTCGTGCTCGGAGTGATCGCCGAGCGGATCGCACTTCCGACGGATATCGTCGCGACCCTCGACGGGAAGAGCTCGCTCGGGAGGCTGGGCCTCGTCGTGCACCAGACCGCCGGCGTCATCGACGCGGGCTTCGACGGACACATCACGCTCGAGCTCGCCAACGTCGCCAACCTGCCGATCACGGTCTACCCGGGGATGCGGATCGCCCAGCTCAGCTTCCTGACCCTGACGACCCCGGCCGAGCACCCGTACGGGTCGGGCCGGCTCGGCTCGAAGTACCAGGGCCAGGCCGAGCCGACCCCGAGCCGCTACCACCTGAACTTCTCGCCGTGAGCGAGGCCGTCGGGTGAGGGTGCTCGTCACCGGGGCGACGGGGTTCGTCGGAAGCGCCATCGTCAGGCGGCTCGAGGCCGACGGGCACCAGGTGCGGCCGTTCTCGCGCGCGACCGGGGGCGATGTCACCGACCCGGCCGCGCTGGAGCAGGCCGTGGACGGCATCGACGCCGTCGTGCACCTGGTCGCGATCCTGGACGGAAGCGACGAGGAGTTCGAGCAGGTCGTCGTCCAGGGCGCCCGTAACGTGATCGCCGCCGCCGGCGCGGCGGGCGTTCGCCGCTATCTCCACATGAGCGCGCTCGGCGTGACCGAGGAGCACGCGCCCCTCACCCGCTACTGGGGGGCGAAGTGGCGGGCGAAGGCCGCCGCGATGGAGAGCGGCCTCGACTGGACGGTGTTCGAGCCGAGCTTCGTCTTCGCCCAGGGCGGGGGGGCGTTCCGGGAGTTCGAGCGGCTGGCGCGAATGCCGGTCGTGCCCGTGATCGGCGACGGCCAGTACCGCCACCAGCCGGTGTGGCTGGGCGATGTCGCCGCCGCCTACTCGCACGCGCTCGAGCGGCCGCAGACCGTGGGCCGGGTGTACCAGCTCGGCGGCCCTCAGGTGTTCGCCTTCGACGACCTGCTCGACGAGATCGCCCGCGTCACCGGGCACCGGCCGCATCCCAAGGTGCACGCGCCCGCGGGCTTCGTCCGATTCCAGGCCCGCCTCGTCCTGCGCCGGCTGCCGGCGCCGCTCAAGGTCACGCCGGATCAGATCACGATGCTGCTCGCGGGCACGGAGTGCGATCTCGTGCCGATGCGTGAGGATCTGGGCATCGACCCCGCCTCGATCGGCGAGGCCTACACGCGACCCATCGCTTAGTCGGTGCCCGCCCGGTAGGCGAGGACGCCCGCGAACGCCACGAGCCCGGCCCCGGCCACGGCATCCGCCGTGCGCACGAGCCGCGGGCCGACGCGGCGGCGGGCGAGCGCGACCCCCGACGCGAGGATGACGAACCAGGCGAGCGAGCCGATGCCAACGCCGGCCAGCATCGCCGCGGCCTCGGACACAGTGCGGGCGACGCCGGCGGCCGACGCGGCGGCGAAGATGGCGGCCCACGACCCGATCGTGGTCGGATTGGATGCAGTCGCCGCCACCGATGTGGCGAACGCCCGCCGGGGAGTTCGCACCTCTGCCTCGATCTCGCCGCCCGCACGGACCCGGAACGCCGACCACAGCGTCCGCAGTCCGAGGGCGGCGATCACGGCCGCCCCGAGGAGGCCGAGCGCCGGGCGCACCCCGCTGCGAGCGAGCACGGGCCCGGCTCCCGCGATTCCCAGCGCCGCGTAGCCCGTGTCGACAACGGCCGCGCCGGCGCCGATCGCGATCCCGATCGTCGCGCGGCCGCCGCGGACGACGGAGCGGATCAGGAAGAGCGAGATGGGGCCAATCTGGGCGGCGACGACGAAGCCGAACCCGAGGCCGGTGAGGAGCGCGGCAGCCACGGGCGGAGACTGTATCGGCGACCACCGCCGGCTGCTTGGCTCCGTCGATCCGCGTTGCTAGGATCCGCGCTACCGCGGAAAGGAGGTGGTCCGACTTGTTAGACGGTTCAAGACGGGCGAGTGGAGGTGCTCGCGGGTAGGGGCGAGTCCCTGAACCCAAGGGAAATCGCTGCAGCCGGCGTTGGGACAGCCTCCGTCACCTTCTGAGGTGGTGGGAACGGCGATCGCCGCTACCTAATCCAAGCGATCTCACCGCGACGGGGCGCATCGGCATGTCCGGTGCGCCCCGTCGTCATTTCTGTCAACGGGCGAGCCAGCGCGCGACCTGGACGTGCCAGGGGTTGGTCTCGCCCCCGTCGAACCCCCAGGCGAGCGTGTGCGCGAGCGTCCATCCCCGGACGCGCTCGCGGTCGAGCCCCAGCTCGCCCGTCAGCCGGTCGAGCCGCCCGAGGACGTCCGCGCGCGACTCCCCGAGCTCGGCCCCACGGACGATCGGCACGAGCGAGAACTCGCGCTCGCCGACCAGCGGCTTCGGGTCGATCACGAGCCACGGCTCCCGCTCCGCGCGAAGCACGTTCTGAGCGTGCAGATCCTGGTTCACGAGCACCTGCTCGCCCTGCGAGCCGGGCAGGGCGGCCAGGGCGTCCAGCGCGGCGTCGACGAGGTCGCGCTCGAACGGGCGCCCGGTCCGCCCCCAGCCGGCCTCGATCCCGGCTGCCCATCCAAGCGCGAGCTCGGTCACGGACCGGAAGGGGCCGGCGGCGGGCGCCCACAGCCGCGGCAGGAGGCCCGCGAGCACGTCCAAGGCAGCGTCGGCCGGGATCTCCGCGAGCGACGTGCCCGGCCGGCAGCGCTCGAGGAGGAGGGCCCTCCGCTCCTCGTCATACGCGAGGAGGCGGACGGCGCCGCGACCGTCCCACACGGCCAGCGCGGCCGCCTCGTGGGCGCCCTCGTCGTCGGGGAACTGCACCTTGAGGACGGCGTCCGAGCCGTCCTCACACCGGGCGGGGAGCGCTACCGATGCGAACGCGTACGGGAACGGCTCGCCGAGTTCGAGCCGCCAGCGGGCGGCGCAATCCTGCACGAGGCGCGGCAGCTCCCGAAGCCACGCGCGGCCCTCGGGCAGCTCCTCGAGCCACACCAGGCCGGGGTGGTTGACCTACATCCCCCAGCGGTCCGCGCCGAGGAGCTGGAGCTCGGCGCCGGCGTCGGTCAGCGACGACACGGGGCCGTCACCGCGCCGCTCGACCCGCACGGAGACCGTCCGTGCGAGCCGGTCCTCGACGACCGAGCGCACGCCTGTCTCGGCCTCGAGCTCGGTCGTCGCCTCATCGCCCTCGCCCTGGCGGCCGACGATCGTGTACGTCCGGCCCGGCTCCACGCCGGCGCGGTGCATGTAATGGAGGATCTCCTCGGCCTCGTTCTCGAGCCGCAGCACGACCACCTCGCTGCCGACGGGCACTGCCGGAACCGCTTCGCCCGGCTCGCGCGGGTAGTCGCCGATCGGGTGCCCGTGCGGGCACGTGCGCACCTCGCCGATCATCTCGAGCATCTTCGCCTCGAGCCGCGGGGAGATGGAGTGCTCCATCGCGTGGGCCTCCTCATGGACGTCGTCCCAGGGGATGCCCATCACCTTCACCAGGTAGGCCTCGACGGTGCGGTGGCGGGCGACGATCCGCTCGGCCAGCTCGTGGCCGCGCTCGGTGAACTGGATGAGCTTGTGGTCGTCGCGGCGCACCAGGCCGTCATCGACCAGCCGCTTCAGCATCTCCGACGCCGACGGCTGCGACACGCGCAGCGCCCGGGCGAGGTTCGCCTGGGTGCGCTCGATCCCCGCCTCGTACAGCCAGTAGATGCTCTCGAGGTACTCCTGCGTGGCCTCGGAGAGTGTCTCCACGGCGAAAAGTATATGGGCGACGGGGAAGCTCCCCGGGGGTCTACACCTGCACGAACACCTCGCCGTCCCGTACGACCACGGGGAAGGCGTCCACGTCCTCGGTCGCCGGCAGGGCGAGCACCTTGCCGGTGCGGATGTCGAAGCGGGCGCCGTGGCGCGGGCAGATCACCTCGAACCCCTCCCGCTCGCCCTCGCACAGCGGGCCGTCGTCGTGGCTGCATCGGTCCTCGAGCGCGTAGAGCTCGCCTTCGATGCGGTAGACGCCGAGGAAGAGAGAGCCGGACTGGACGATTTTGACGCCGCCCTCGGGGATCTCGTCCAGCGGGCCTACGCTGACTTCCACTCGATGTCGCTGTCGTCGGAGGCGTCGCCCAGCGCGACGCGGAGGACGTTCACCGACAGGAGCGCGCACTTGAGCCTGATCGGGGTCAGCGGGATGCCGAGCTCCTCGAGCACGTCGTCTCTACCCAGCGCCCGCACCTCGTCGACGGTCTTCCCCTTGACGACATCCGAGATCATCGACGCTGCGGCCTGGCTGATCGCGCAGCCGCGGCCGTTCATGCGCACGTCCTCCACCACGCCGTCGGTGATCTGGAGCTCGACCGCGAGCTCGTCCCCGCACAGCGGATTCACCCCCTCCGCGGTCGCCGTCGGGTGGTCGAGGTGGCCGCTGTTGCGGGGGTTCTTGTAGTGGTCGAGGATGTTCTCGCGGTAGAAGTCGTCCATCTGCGCGAATTCTACCGAGCGGCGCGGAGAAGGCCGGCGAGAACGCTCCACCACGCGGCCGTGAGCGGATCCACCGCGCCGGGGAGCTCCTCGGGCGCCCGCGCCTTGCGGACGTCGACCGCTTCGACCCCGTCGGGTGCCGGCCGGACGCCGTCGGCCAGCCTGGCGTGGAAGACGACCTGCACCGTCCGCCCCTCGGCGGGGACGACGAGCGCCAGCGGCCGCAGGTCGGCGAGGTGGCCCGGGTCGAGTCCCAGCTCCTCGCGCGCCTCGTCGCGGATCTGGTCGGCGAGCCCGGCGCCGGGGACCGCGCATCCGGCGACGCTGATCGACCAGTATCCGGGATGGTCGACGCCCGGGCCGCGTCGCTGCCACAGCATGTCGTCCCCCGCTGTGAGCGCGAGCTGCACGCCCAACCCTCCCTGCGTCCCGGGAAGCGGAGCGGCGCGATCCGCAGCGTGCCAGGCGTATGTGGCCGGATAGACGCTGAGCTCGGCCGGCGTGGCCGCTGCGACCATGAGGATCGGCTCGTCCGTCATCGTCGGATGGGCGGCCAGCCGGGTGCGCACGCACTCGATCCGGTCGCGGGTAAGGGCGTTGAGGTCAGGTGGCGGGACGCTGCGGAGCGGCGGGACGCGGTCGAGCGGCCAGACCTGCGGGGCGCTCACACGCCGAACGTTCGTTTGACCTTGTCGAGGCCCGCGGCCAACCGGTCGAGATCGTCCGTGGTGTTGTAGAGGTAGAGGCTGGCGCGGGTGGTCGCGACCACGCCGAAGCGGTGCATGGCGGGCTGCGTGCAGTGGTGGCCGGCGCGGACGCACACGCCCTCGGAGTCGAGGATCTGAGCGACGTCGTGGGCGTGGACGCCGTCGAGCGTAAACGAGAGGATCCCGGCGCGATCGGGCGGCGGCGGGCCGTAGAGCGTCACCCCCGGCACCGCCGACAGGAGCTCCCATCCGTACGCGGTCAGCATCTGCTCGTGGGCGTGGATCGCGTCGAGGCCGATCCCGGTGATGTAGTCGACGGCTGCGCCGAAGCCGACCGCCTCCGCGAGCGGCGGGACGCCGGGCTCGAACTTGTACGGCAGCTCGTTCCAGGTCGTCCCGTCGAGCTTCACCCGCGAGATCTGACCGCCCCCGGTGAGGAACGGGTCCATCTGCTCCAGCAGCTCCTCCCGCCCCCACAGGGCACCCATCCCGGGCCCGCACATCTTGTGCCCCGAGATCGCGTAGAAGTCGCACCCGAGCGCCTGCACGTCCACCCGGCGGTGCGGCGCTGCCTGGGCGCCGTCGCACACCATCACCGCGCCGTGGTCGTGGGCCCAGGCCGCCAGGCCGGCCACGTCGTTCACGGTACCGAGCGAGTTGGAGACGTGGGTCGCCGCCACGAGCCGGACGTTCCCGCCGGCGGAGATCTGGTCGAGCGAGTCGAGATCGAGCTCGCCCTGGTCGGAGAGGCCCACGTACCGCACGGCGGCGCCGGTGCGCCGGGCGAGCTCCTGCCAGGGCACGAGGTTCGAGTGGTGCTCCATCTCGGTGGCGACGATGACGTCCCCGGGCGAGAGCACCTTGCCGCCGTACGCGTACGCGACCAGGTTGAGGCCCTCGGTGGCGTTACGGACGAAGACCACCTCGCGGCGCGAGCGGGCGTTCAGGAACGCGGCCACGATGTCGCGGGCGCCCTCGTACCGCTCGGTGGCGCGCTCGCCGAGCGTGTAGACGGCGCGGTGAACGGCGGCGTAGGACGTCTCGTAGACATCGACGACGGCGTCGATCACCGCCCGCGGCTTCTGGGATGACGCCGCCGAGTCCAGGTAGGCGGGCAGCTTGCCGTTCACCGGCTTCGCGAGGATCGGGAAGTCGAGCTTGATCCGGGCCGCATCGAGCGGCGTACTCTGGGCCTCGACGGCCATACGAACAGTGTAGACCGCGCGTTCGCAGCGGCAGCCGGTGAACCACTTGGTTCAGATATTGATAAGCTCTGACCCGCTTGACTCGAATCCTGCTAGGGTGGTGAGATGCTCGATCCGCCGCTCTACGACCCGCGCCACGAGCACGATGCGTGCGGGCTCGGCGCGCTTGCCCGGCTGGACGGGAGGCCGACGCACGAGCTCTTGCAGCAGGCGCTCGCGGCGCTCGTCAACCTCGGCCACCGCGGCGCCACGGGCGCCGATCCCTTTACCGGCGACGGCGCCGGCATCATGACCCAGCTCCCCGATCGCTTCCTGCGCGACGCGGCCGGGCGCGAGCTCGGCCTTGAGCTGCCGCCGCCAGGCGCGTACGCGGCCGGGCTCGTGTTCCTGCCGCGCGACCCGGCCCTGCGCCAGCGCTGCGAGGAGCTGTGCGTCCGGATCTGCGCCGAGGAGGGCCATCGCGCGCTCGGCTGGCGCGACCCGCCCGTGCGCTCGCACCGGCTGGGCGAGTTGGCCCGGGCGTCCGAGCCGGTCGTCCGCCAGCTCTTCGTCCAGCGCCGCACCGGCGACGAGGACGCGTTCGAGCGCAAGCTCTACGTCATCCGCCGCCGGGTGGAGCGGGCCGCCGCGGCCGCCGGCGTGCCCGAGGCCGACTTCACGATCGTCAGCCTGTCGGCGCGGCGGCTCGTCTACAAGGGCCTTCTCACCGCGCCTCAGCTTGCCGGCTACTACGACGACCTCACCGATCAGCGGTTCGAGACGGCGCTCGCGCTGGTGCACAGCCGCTTCTCGACGAACACGTTCGGGACGTGGGACCTGGCGCACCCGTTCAACCTGCTCGCCCACAACGGCGAGATCAACACGGTGCGCGGGAACGCGAACTGGCTCGCCGCCCGCGAGCCGCAGCTTCGCTCCGAGCTTCTCGGCGACGACGTCCAGAAGCTGTTCCCGATCGCCGAGGAGCGCTGGTCCGATTCGGCCAAGCTCGACGCCGCGATCGAACTCCTTGTCATGGGCGGCCGCTCGCTGGCGCACGCCGTCACCACGCTGATCCCGCCTGCGTCGACCGATCCCGGCATTGGCCGGGATGACCGCGTGCGCGCGTTCTACGAGTACACGAGCTCGATGGCAGAGCCGTGGGATGGGCCGGCCGCGGTCGTCGCCAGTGACGGCGTCCGCGTCGTGGCCGCGCTCGACCGGAACGGGCTCCGGCCGGCCCGGTTCGTCCGCAGCCGCGAGGGGCTCGTGGTGATCGCGTCGGAGGTGGGCGTCGTCGACGTCGACCCCGCCGACGTCGTCGAGGCTGGGAGGATCGGCCCCGGGCGGCTGCTGGTCGTCGACACGGCGGCCGGGCGGGTGTCGGGCGACCGCGATGTCAAGCGCGCCCTCTCGCGCCGGCGGCCGTACCGGGCCTGGCTCGACCGTCACCGCGTGCTCCTGGAGGACCTCCCGCCCCGGCCCGCGGCCGACCTGGCCGAGCCCGACCGGCGCCGGCTGCTCGACGCGTTCGGGTACACGGCCGAGGAGCTCGA
>DASQXS010000408.1:0-3805 GCA_035639615.1 Gaiellales bacterium
TCGGGAGCGATCTGCTACCCAGCAGATCGCGGACGCGGTTTGCAGCCGCCAGCCTGTCAAGGCGCCCGCCTTGACAGGTCTCGCGAGCAGCCTGCTACTCAAGCAGGCTGCGAGAGCGGCAAACGTTGCCGGTCACATCACCAGCCCGAGGGCGCCGCTGCCTGCCCTCCCGACGCTAAAATTTGGATCCAAACGATGTCACGGCTCGCGGATCCCTATCGAGACCTGGACGTGATCGACGCGCGCGCGCCGCGGTTCAACCAGGCGGTCATCGGCTCGCTCTCCCTCGTGGCGGTGCTCACGGGATGGTGGCCGATCCTGGCGCTCCTCGCGCTCCAGCTCGCGGTCGGTTTGCGGTTCGGGCGCCGCTACTGCCTGCCCTGCCTGGCGTACTTCGAGCTCGTCCAGCCCAGGTTCGGCGAAGGGCCGCTCGAGGATGCGCGGGCGCCGCGGTTCGCCAACATGGTCGGCGTGGCCGTGCTCGGCGCGGCGACGGCCACCCACGTGGCCGGGTTCGCGACCGTCGGCTCGGCGCTCGGCCTGCTCGTGGCGGCGCTGGCCCTCCTGGCGGGCGCGACCGGCCTCTGCGCCGGGTGCGAGCTCTACCGCATCGGGGCGCGCGTGCGCGGGATCGGCCACGGCGACCTGCAGCGGATCGACCGCGACGAGCTCGGCGCCCCGGAGGGCGACGTGGTCGTGCAGTTCACGCACCCGCTCTGCTCCGAGTGCCTCGCCGTCGAGCGGCGCCTGCGGTCGGAGGGCCGGCCGCTCGTGACAGTCGACGTCCGCCGCCGGCCGGACCTGGCCCGGAAGTACGGCGTCGGCATCGTCCCCACCGCCGTCGCGGTCGCGGGCGACGGCACCGTGACCGCCCGGGTCGCCTGAACAATCCTCAGATCGGGTTCCGGGCCCAGATCAGGCGCAGCCCCTCGAGGGTGAGGAGCGGCTCGACATGGTCGACCGCCTCGCAGTGCGGCGCCACGAGCGGCGCCAGGCCGCCGGTGGCCACCGTCGTCGCCGCCCCGCCGAGCTCCGCTCGGAACCTGCGGATGAGTCCGTCGACGAGGCCCGCGAACCCGAAGATCGCGCCGGACTGCATGTTCATGTCGGTGTTGCGGCCGATGGCCCGCTCAGGAGCCCGCAGCTCGACGCGGGCCAGCCGCGCCGCCCGGTCGCCGAGCGCGTCCGTGGCGATCTGGACGCCCGGGGCGATCGCTCCGCCGACGAACTCCCCCTCCGCGGAGACGGCGTCGAAGTTGATCGCCGTCCCGAAGTCGACCGCGACGCACGGCCCGCCGAATCGGGCGAACGCCGCCGCGGCGTTGGCGATCCGGTCCGGCCCGACCTCGTCCGGATTGTCCACCGAGATCCCGACGCCGGCGTCCACGCCCGGGCCGACCACAAGTACCGGGCAGCGGAGGTGATCGCGGGCCATCGACCGATACTCGCCGGTGAGGGCGGGCACGCCCGACGCCAGGCAGAGCCCGGTGACGTCGCCCAGGTCGCGCCCGCTCAGCTCGAGGAGCCCGCGAAGCTCGACGGCGAGCTCGTCGGCCGTCCGCGTCCGCACGGTGGTCGTCCGCCAGTGCTCGCGGAGGTCACCCCCGTCATAGAGGCCGGCGGCTGTCTGCGTGTTGCCGGCATCGAGCGCGAGCAGCATCACTCACTCATCGGAGAGCTCGAACCCGGGCGGGAAGGTCGTCTCGATCTCGCTTTCGGGCCGGAGCTCCTCGATGGTGACGTCCTGGGTGGTATGCACCTCGGCGCGGGGGATGATGCGGCTGGGGCGATTCTTGTCCCACACCCACACGTCCTCCATCGTCAGGTGGACGAGCGGGTACGCCGGCTGGTTCGCGGTGTCCATCTCGAGCCGGTTGCACAGGTACGTGGCCTCGGCCGTGAGCACGCAGTAGCGGAAGAGGCCGAAGACGGTCGCATACTCCTTCTTCAGCCGCAGCTCCAGCTCGGCGTCGAATTCCTCGAGATCTTCGATGTAGGACATGCCGGGAGTTTACGACCAGGGTCGCGTTCCGCGCACGGCCCACGCCCGCGCGATGAGGTGGATCGACCCGTCCGCGGCGACGGGGAGCGTGTCGCACAGGCGCTCGCGCAGCGCGGCCCGGCGCTCCTCTGGAAGCGACATGCAGTAGGTCGGCGCGGGCCCCTGGCCGCCCTCGAACGGCGTCCAGTAGTCATCGAAGTCCGCGAACACCGTGGGCACGTCGATCGGGCGTGTCTCGACGCCCGAAAGCCCCGCGGTTTCGAAGAGCGCGCGGAGGCGCCCGGGATCGCAGATGGCCATCCGCCGGCCCTCGTCGAGCTCCCGGGCGTCGGGATCGAGCGCGACGGCCGCGTCCCAGAACCGGCGCATCAGCTGCATCTCGCCGGCGTAGTCCCAGACGAACCCGGCGACCGTCCCGCCGGGCCGCACCACGCGGGCCATCTCCGCGACGCCGCCGGCCGGGTCAGGGATGAAGTTGATCACAAGGCTGCTCGCAACGACGTCGAAGCGCCCGTCCGGGTACGGGAGCGCCTGCGCGTCGCCGACGGCGAAGGACGCGCGCGGATCGGCGATCGTCGCCGCGGCGTACTCCACGAACGGCGCGGACGGGTCGACGCCCACGACCTCCGCCGGCTCGGCGAGGTCGAGCACGCTCCGACTGAGCGCGCCCCCACCGCAGCCGACGTCGAGCCAGCTGAGCCCCGCCGCGGGCCCAAGCCAGTCCAGGAACTCCCGCGCGACCAGGCGGCTCCAGCGGCCGACATAGCGTTCGAGCGCGGCGGCGTTCTGCCAGACCTCCGCGGCCATCCCGCCGAGCGTACACGCCGGGCGGCGCCTAGATGATTGATTCCACGGCCGCGTGATGTTCAAGCTGCAAGCCGGGACTGCTTGCAGCGGTCAGAAGCGACCTGCATATCGGCCCGACCGAGGACAAGCTGCAAGGCGAACGCCTTGCAGCGGTCAGACGACGGCGGCCTGCTATTCAAGCCAGGCGCAAGGCATGCCCTGCGCCGGTCGGGATGGGTCTGCTACCCAGCAGACCCATCCAGCGAGTCTGGATGCGCCGGTTCCCGGCCGCAGCGCCACCAACGCCGAGACCGGGCCGACAGTCGTGGTGTTCAGGCACGCGGTCGTGGAATCAATCATCTAGCCTCGGGCGATGGTAGGGCGGGTTCTCGGCGATCGCGGGCGCGTCGGCGTCTCGGTCGCGTTTCTGGGCCACGCCGTCGTCTTCGGATCCTGGGCGGCGCGCGTTCCGGCCGTCAAGCACGGCCTCAGCCTCACCGACGCCCAACTCGGGCTGGCGCTCTTCGGCATGGCCGCCGGGACGCTCGCCGGAAGCCGCCTGGGAGGGGGGCTCGCGTCAAGGTTCGGGGCGTGGCGCGTCGTTCGCACCGGCCTGCCGCTCCTTGCCGTCACGCTCGTCCTGGCGGCCGCGGCCGGCGATCAGGCGACGCTGACGGCCGCGCTCGTCGCGCTGGGCGTGCTCGCCGCGGTCGTGGACGTCTCGATGAACTCCGAGGCCGTCGTCGTCGAGCGTGCCCACGGCAGCCCGCTGATGTCGGGGTTCCACGGCTACTGGAGCGTCGGGCTGATGGTCGGAGGCGTCGCCGGGATCGGGGCGGCCGCGCTCGACCTGCGCCCGCTCGTGCACTTCGCGCTCGTGGCGGTGGTCGTCGCGGCCGGCTCGGCGCCGTTCCTGGCCCGTCTCCCCCACCGGTCAGCACCGATCCGCACGGCCGACACAGACACGGGCGGCTGGTCCCTCGACCTCGTCGTCCTGGGCCTCATCTGCTTCTGCTC
>DASQXS010000409.1:0-6319 GCA_035639615.1 Gaiellales bacterium
TCGTCCGGTCAGGTGACATCGTCATCCTCCACGACCCGCAGGTCCTCGGCCTGGCGCCGAGCCTCGCCGGGCTGGGTGCGCGTGTCATATGGAGCTGCCATGTCGGCGCAGACAGGCCGAACGACGAGACCAGGCGCGCCTGGGGTTTCCTCGCGCCCTACCTCACCGCCACCGCCGCACAGACCTTCTCGCGGGTTCAGTATCGGTGGGAGAACCTCGCGCCGGCGACGGTCGCCGTGATCCCGCCGTGCATCGACGCCTACGCCACGAAGAACCGCGCCCTCGACGACGCCCACGTGACGGCCATCCTCGACGCGACCGGCATCGTGCCGGCTGACGGTGGAACACGATTCCCCCCGTCCCTCCGCCAGGGCCGAACCGGCGGGCGGGTTGCGCAGCGCACGCGAATGATCGAAGACGAGCCGCTCACGCCCGACACGCCGATCGCCTGCCAGGTGTCGCGATGGGATCCGCTGAAGGACCACCTCGGCCTGATGCGCGCCTTCACCTCCCACGTCCCGCCCGGATCTCGGCGCCCACCTGGTGCTGGCCGGCCCGTCGCCGGACTCCGTCGACGACGACCCAGAGGCCCGCGAGACCTTGGTCGAGCCGGTAAGGAGCTGGGAGGCGCTGGCTCCCGCGCAACGCAGGCGCGTGCACATCTGCTCCGTGCCGATGGACGACGTCGACGAGAACGCCGCCATCGTGAACGCCCTCCAGCGCCGATCGGACGTCATCGTTCAGAAGAGCCTCGCAGAGGGCTTCGGCCTGACGGTGGCGGAGGCGATGTGGAAGGGGCGGCCGACGGTCGGGAGCCGCGTCGGCGGCATCCAGGACCAGATCGCGGCAGGAGAGTCCGGACTGCTCGTCGAGCCCGATGACCCGGTGGACGTCGGCGTCGCGATCAGCTGGATGCTCTCCGAGCCAGCAGACGCGGCCAGAATGGGCGAGACAGGACGGCGCAGCGTGATCGAGCGGTACATGGCGTCAAGCTACCTCACACGCCAGTTCGCGCTCATCCGCTCCGTGATGGCGAGCAGCGTCGAATGAGACCACCACCCGCCGACAAACTTTCTGAGGTTTCTGGGCGACTGAGCATGTTTTCAAGACCGGCGCGCGCTTCTCGAGCCTGTTCCAGGCGCGCGGGAATGCGGCCCCTCGTGGAGCCTCCGGTTGCCGGCGAGGATTAAGCATCCGATCACGATGTAGTTGGGTCCACCAGCCCGCCGCCCGCTCCGACTTGGCGGTCCCGGCTGCGAGGATGCACCTCGCGGCGGTCGCCGGATCGACCGGGTTTGACCGCGAGATCTCCGGGTAAGCCAGTTCGTAGAACGATGGAACTCCCGGCGCTCGTTCCGCACGGCGCGATTGAGGAAGCGGGACGCTTCATCCAAAGCGCAGCCGTTCTCACCGCAGCCGCCGTCGTGCTCATGGCGCTCGCGCTTGCCGCGCTGGTCGCCGTGTGCGTCGCAGTGACCGCCCGCAACCCACGTCTCGCATCACTCGCCGCGCGCGGCGCTCCGGTTCACACCATCCCGGCTCCGATGGCGACCACCGGCGCCGGACGGCACAACCGGGTGCCGACGATCCCGTCACGTGTCCCCGACGACCTCGCGATCACCGTGGCCTGGCGCTTTCACCAAGCGCTCACCGCCGGGATTGACATCGAGGACGCGTTGGAGCTCGCCGAGCACCCCGACGTCGACATGCACCAGCTCGCCGCTTTGGTCAAGTGCGGCTGTCCGACCGGCGTTGCAGCGCGCATCGTCGCACCGCTCGACCCGCAGACGCCGGCTCCTTAGCGCGCCGCCTGAGCCGCCCGGCCGGGGCCGGCGCAGATCGCCCGGGTCGTCGTCTCGATCGCGGCCGACGTGGCGCACACGGTCCGCACCCCGAGTGACGCGTAGAACGCCGCTCGCGCCGGATCGAGCACACGCGCGACCACGCACGGGCAGCCGAATCGGTTCTGCGCAACCTGGGCGACGACGATGTTGGTGTTGTCGCCGGTCGTGGCGATGACTGCAGCGTCTGCCGTCTCGATCCCCGCCTCGATCAGCACGTCCAGGTCGAGAGCGTGCCCCTGGATGAACCGGCCCTCCCAGTCCTCCGGAAGTCGCCCAAGCGCCTCGGGATCCTCGTCGACGACCATCACCTCATGGCCGTCTGCCGCCATGCCCTTCGCGACCGCCGAGCCGACACGGCCACATCCCACAATCAAGAGCTTCATGGAGCAAATTTTACCAGAGGTTGACAGCACTCCGGTTCGGAGACGAGGGCCGGATCCCCCCTTGTTCGAGCACCTTCGCGAGGTTAACTGTCTGACAATTCTTGTGTGCCTCGGGGTGATCAAACCTCCCCTGCGCATCTCGCCCAAATGTGGGGATATCCGGGTCGTGATCCTGCCGGGAGACTCGAATCACGGCGAGCTTGCCAATCGACATTCCCGCCGCGAGTTCCGAGTGTGCGATGCGAACGGCGTCTCGATCGGGACGGCGGGCGTCGTGACCGGAAGCCCGGCCGCTCCGGTCCTCGTCGCCGAGCGCGGCGGTACGGGCGCCGTCGACGAGACCGTCTACTCCACGTTCGCGTGAAGTAGATCATCCCCGTCGCGGTATCGAACCAACGATCCGGCGGAGGGCTGCGACGGTCTGGGTAAACGGCTCCCAGCCGTGGATATCGACCTGGTAGGTGCTGTGGTCCTCCGCCCAGCGGAAGCAGAGATGGTTGCTGAAGCAATCGCCCAGCACGAGCGAGCCGTGGTGGCCGCCCCAGTCGGGGTGACCGAGCGGGATCGGCGCCCCGGCCGCTTCGCCCGTTCCGGTGCGGCGCATGAGGCCGTCACGTGGCGGGATGCGGGCGTGGGCGTAGCGGCGGTTGACGGGGACAGCGCCGGCGATGAGGTCGAGATGGAGGAAGCCGGGGGGGCCGTTCCGCGCAAAGTCGCTCCCATGCGGTGCTCCCCAGGAGACGCTCAGCAGATCCTGGCGCGCGCTCGGGTTCGGGCCGGAGCGCCAGCGGGGCTCGAAGAAGACCGCAAGGCTCGGCTGCGCCGCGGGGATGCGTGTTGGACAGATCGGGCGGGTGTCGAGAGCGTAGCAAGCGCCGAGCAGCCAGTCCGGCGCGCGTGTCATCGCCACGCCTCCCGGGGCCTCCGGAAGGGGTGGGAAGACGAGCGGGTGCGGGGCCGCCGGGGTCAGCCGGTCGACGAGGGCGTGGAGAGTCTGGACGGTCTCGGTGAACGGCTCCCAGGCATGAACGCCGATGGCGGTCTCGCCGTGCGAGGCGCGCCACCGAAACAGGAGATAGTGGAAGTACACGTACGGGATCCGTCCCCGGGATGGGGCGAGTGAGAGCCGGCCGCTGATTCCGGCCCAGCGCCGCCGGCCGAGCGAGAGTGCGCGCCGACGTGGGATGTTCGCGAGTCCGTCGCGCACGGGCACCGGGGCACCCGCGGATCTCGGAAAGATCGCCGGCAGCGTCTGCTCGAGATTGCCGCTCGCAAGGAACACGCCCACGTAGCGCGGTGGACGGTTGAGGCGCTGGTCGCCGTCGTGCTCGCCGCCGGCCTCGACCTGGAGCAGGGTGAACGGGACGTCCGCGGACGCAAGGCTGACGCTCAAGCTCAGACCGGCGTCGGCGCCTGCCGGGAGGACGGACGGGCAATGCAACCGGATCGAGGGGGGAAGCCCACCGCACGCCGCGCGCACCCACGACGGCGTCGCCCGCAGCGGCACTGGGGCTTGCGTCACCTCCTCGAGGCCGGTGCGAGCCTTGGTGTGGTGGCCGAGGGAGCAGCCGCCCAGGAGCGCGGCACCCAACCCGCAGGCGAGCACTCTCCCGTACGCGTCTGCCACCAGGCGGAGTACGCGCGCCCGTCGGCGGCGCGTCCGCGGCTCGAGCCGATTCGCGGGGCGGCGGCCGCTCAGGCGGCGTCGCGTTCCGCCCGATGCTCGAGCCCGAGCACGGCGAGAAGGGCCTCGACCACGGCCGGGTCGAGGTGGGAGCCTGCACATCGGCGCAGCTCTGCAGCAGCCTCGCGTGGCGTTCTGGCGTCCGAGTAGGGGCGAGTCGCGGTCATGGCCGCGTAGGCGTCTGCGGCGGCGACGATGCGAGCCTCGATGGGGATCGCCGCTCCAGCGAGGTCGTCCGGGTAGCCGCCGCCCCCGTAGCGCTCGTGGTGGTGGCGCACGGCGGGCGCGGCCGGCCTCAGCGCGGCCACCCGGTGGAGGATGTCTGCGCCGACGGCGGGATGGGTGCGCATGAGCGCCCATTCGGAGGCGTCCAGCGGCCCCGGCTTGGTCAGGGTCAGCTCGGGGATCGCCAGCTTGCCCACGTCGTGCAGCCATCCGGCAAGGCGGCACCGCTGCACCATGGGAGCCGGGAGCGCCAGGCGCTCGGCGGTGAGGCCGGCGAGATGCGAGACGTGCTCGGCGTGCTCTGCGGGGCTGCCCTCCCGCAGGCTGCAGGCGAACGCCAGGGTGCGCGCCAAGGCGAAGGCCTCCGCCTCGCCCGCTGAGGCGCCGAGGATGCTGTCCGGCACGAGCGACACGCGGTCCCGGCCGCCGTGCTTCGCCGCGTACAGGCACCTATCCGCCCTCTCGAGAAGGCCGTCGAGCGTCGCGCCATGGGCTGGGGCCAGCGCGGCGCCGACCGAGATCGTGAGATCGAGATGAACGTCGAGGTGGACCATCGGGCTCTCGCTGACGGCGCGACGGAGCCGTTCGGCTCGTCGGACAAGCTCCTCCTCGGAGTCCACGTCGCGGACGAGCACGGCGAACTCCTCGCCGCCCCAGCGCGCCACGCAGTCGTCGGGCTCCAGTGCGGCGCCGAGCCGGCGCGCCATTTCGACGAGGACGGCGTCCCCGACGGCGTGGCCGTAGGCGTCGTTGATCTGCTTGAAGTGGTCGGCGTCGAGCAGCATGAGGCCGCATCGGGTCGACCCGGCGGCGAGCGCGCCGGCGGCGAGCTCGGCGAAGTGGCGGCGGTTGAACGTCCCTGTGAGCTCGTCGGTGCCCGCGCGGAGCTCGGCCGCTGCGCGGGCACGTTCGAGCTCCCGATGGGCGCGTTCCATCTCTCCCATGCTGCGTCTCAGGTCGTCCTCGAGGCGGCGCCGGTCGGTCACATCCGAGACGATCCCGCTCACCTCGAACGTCCCGTCCGGACGACGGCGACAGACGGCCCGGTCGTACACCCAGCGCGTGATCCCGTCGGCGCCGATCAGGCGATACACGACCTCGGCGTCCTCACCGCGGCCGAGCGAATGGTTGAAGACGTCGTACGCGGCCCGATCCTCCGGGTGCACGGCAGCGTCCCAGTTCACCATCTCCGGGTCGGGCTCTGCCCCGCCGAGCAGCCGGTCACCCCCGGGCCCCTGGAAGAGCTCCTCGAGGTGGCCGTCGGGATACGCGAGCGCGAGATACACGTGGGCCCCGACGACGTCGAGCAGGCTGGTGAACCGACCGCTCGCCTCGGCGAGGCGTGCGGCGGCCTCCTCGCCGGCGGTGATGTCGGAGATGATGCCCTCGACGAGAATGCCTCCGTCGGCCTTCCGGCGCGGACGCGCCCGGTCGCGCAGAATGCGGGTCACCCCGTCGAGCCCGACCAGGCGATAGGTCGCCTCGGCGTCCTCGCCGCGCAGCAGGTTGCGGTTGAACGCCTCGTACTGGGCCCAGTCTGCGGGGGCGATCCGAGACTCCCAGAACGCCCCCGCCTCGCAGCCGTCCGGTACGGGCCCGCCGGTCAGGCCTTCCATGCTCGACGTCGACGCATGGTGCACGTAGCGCCCGTCCGGCGTGATCTCGCCCGCGTAGACGTGCTCTTCGAATAGGTCCAGGATCCGAGCGACGCGTACCTTATTGGATGGCTTCCGGCCCACGAGACGCCCGCCGAGCGACTGTGCGGTTCGCAGGATCCGGCGACGGTGGCCGCCGTCCCCCCAAGCAGGCGCAGCGGGCCTCTGCGGGTCGGTGGGTAGGGGTCTCGGACCGGTCATGGCGGTTACTCTGATCATCGGCCCTTCTGCCGGCGCGCTTGAGGTTCGCGACCGGCCATCGTCCATCGCGACGGCGGCCCGAGCCGGTCACAAGACTCGTGCTCTGCCTGACGAGGGCGACCGCTGGCGCTGCGACGTGGCGCACCACTGGACGGCGGAGTAGGCGCAGTCCGTAACGATGCCGGAACGCGGGCCGGTGGATACTGTCGCGTGAGATGACGCGCACATCCGGGATCGTGTGGGCGATCGTCGGCTTCGTCGCGGCGGTCGACGTCGCGGCGGTCGTCCTGGGAGTGCTCGACCGGGCCGTGCAGTCCCTCGTCGCCA
>DASQXS010000410.1:0-4179 GCA_035639615.1 Gaiellales bacterium
ACCCGCTCCCACCCCACCACTTGCGCCCGGGCCAGGGCCCCGACCTTCGACGAATCCGCCATGACGACCACCCGCCCCGCCGCCTCCGCCATCGCCCGCGCCACCTCGGCGTCGAACACGTTGTTCGACCGCACCCCGCCGCGCGCATCGATCCCGTCGCACCCCAAGAACGCGAGATCGACGTGCAGGTCGCGGATCGCCCCGGTCGCGAACGGCCCGATCGTGCCGAACGACGAATGGCGCAGCGACCCGCCGATCACCGTCACCTGAAACCGCGGGCTTCGGGCCAGGAGCTCGGCGACGTTCAGGGCGTTCGTCGCGATCCACGCCTCCTCGCCGCGGCGGGCCAGCTCCTGCGCCAGCGCAAACACGGTCGAGCCGTCGTTCAGAAAGACCGACGCCCCGGCCGGCACCAGCTCGGCCGCCGCCTCCGCGATCGCCCGCTTCGCCCGCGCGTTCTTGCGCCGCCGGCGCCCGAACTCCTCGTCCAGCGAGCTGTCCTGGGCCAGGAGCCGTGCCCCGCCGCGCGTCCGCTCGATCAGCCCCCGCCCGGCGAGCGCCGCCAGGTCGCGCCGGGTGGTGGCAGGGCTGGCCGACGTCGCATCCTGCAGCTCCTCGAGCGACGCGATCTCCTGCTGGGCCAGGAGGGCCAGGATGTGCTCGTGCCGTTCCTCGGGAATGGGAGTCGACGCCATTGCGATCAGAAGCGCTCACGAAAGCCATTGACGTGAGCGAAGTTGAACGGTAATCTCCCCACCAGGCCACGGTCAAGGGAGGTTTCGGTGAGCGACCCGTCCAATACCCGCAGCGACGACGCCGTCCTGGAGCGGTTCGGGTACCGACCCGAGCTGGAGCGGGTGCTCCGCTCGTTCTCCTCTTTCGCGATCGTCTTCTCGTTCATCTCCATCTCAACGGGCATCTTCGCCACCTACGGGATCGTGATCAACAGCGCTGGGCCACTCGGCATCTGGTCGTGGCCGCTCGTCTGCGCCGGCCAGATCATCGTCGCCCTCGTGATCGCCGCCTGCGCGGGCCGCATCCCCATCTCCGGCCTCTCCTACCAGTGGATGAGCCGCCTCACCAGCCCCAGCCTGGGCTGGTACCTGGGCTGGGCCTTCCTCGGCTACGGCCTCATCACCGCCCCTGTCGTGAACCTCGTCCTCGTCGGCGCCTACGCCCAGCTCACCGACACCAGCTTCTCGAACAACCAGATCTCGGCCATCGTCATCGGCGTCACCCTCGTCCAGGCGGCGATCCTGGCCGCCTCCACCCGCTCCACCGCCAAGGTGAACAACGTCGCCGTCTGGACCGAGCTGGCCTCGGTCGCCGTCTTCGGCGTCATCCTCGCGGTGATCGGTCTCGTCTCCGGCGAGCACGGCGGCGGCGTCTCCAGCCTCTCCTCCAGGGAGCCGATCGGCCCGCACGACTACTGGTACATCTTCGGCGCCTGGTTCAGCACCGTCCTCCTCGGCGCCTTCACCTTCACCGGCTTCGACTCGGCGGCCGCGCTCGCCGACGAGACCCAGCGCCCCTACGACGCCGTCCCCCGCGGCATCGTCCGCGCCACCGTCCTCTCCGCCATCTGGGGCATGATCTTCCTGCTCGGCATCACCCTGGCCGCGACCGGCGACTGGGCCAAGGTCGGAGCCGCCGCATCGCCGGTCGGCTTCGTCGCCCAGGACCGGCTCGGCTCGTTCCTCGGCGACGTCGTCATCGTCTCGGTGATGGTGGCGATCTTCGCCAACAGCCTCATCCAGACCACCGTCGCCAGCCGGCTTATCTGGGCGATCAGCCGCGACGGCCGCTTCCCCGCATCGAGCGTCTTCCACGGCGTCCACCGGCGCACCAAGACGCCGGTGAACGCGATCGCGCTCGCCACCGCGATCGAGATCGTCGTCGCCAGCTTCTTCACCCGGCTCACCGACCTGATCGCCGCCTCGGCCATCGTCCCCGTCGGCGTCTACTTGGTGATCTCGATCGCCTACCTCGCCCGCCGCGACCGCTTCCCCGTGCAGCCAGGCGGGTTCAGCCTGGGGAAGTACGATCTCCCCGTGGCGGTGACCGCGGTAGCCTGGGGGACCGCGCTCATGGTGCTCCTGATCGGCCCGGACGCGAACCACAAGTCGGCCGAGATCGCCGCCGCCATCTTCGCGAGCGGCCTCGTCTGGTGGGTCGCGCTTCGCATCTTCGCCCCGGAACGTCTGCGCGCCGAGGTCGCCACGGCCGAGCCGACCGCAGAGGCGCCCGGCCTGGCCTCGGAGACGTAGCCTGTCCGCCACGGCCGTCTTCGCCGGGATCGACCAGGGGACGACCGGCACCCGTACCACCCTCTACGACGAGTCGGGCGCGTTCCTAGCCACCGCCTACCGGCGCACCACCACCCGTCACCCGGCGCCGGGCTGGAACGAGCAGGACGGCGAGGAGCTGGTCGCCTCGATCGAGGCGACGCTCGCCGAGGCGCTCGCGCAGGTGGAGGGAGCCGAGCTGGTCGCGATCGGGCTCGCCAACCAGGGCGAGAGCGTGATCGCCTTCGACCGCCGAAGTGGCGAGCCGCTGTCGCCGGCCGTCCTCTGGTCGGACCGGCGCTCGGCGGGGATCGTCGCCGAGCTCGGGGGGACGGAGGCGCAGGCCCTGGTCGAGTCGCGCACCGGCCTCCCCCTCGACCCCTACTTCTCCGCCGGGAAGATCGCCTGGCTCCTGCGCCACTCAGAGCCGGTCGCCGAGGCGGCCCGCGCCGGCCGGCTTCGCGTGGGGACGCTCGAGAGCTTCTTCCTCCACCGCCTGAGCGGCGGGGCGGCCTTCGTCACCGATCCGTCCACCGCCTCGCGCACCCAACTCATGGACCTCGACCGGCGCCGCTTCGACCCAGAGTGCGCCGCCGTGTTCGGGATCGACCTCGCCCACCTCCCCCAGATCGGCCCCACCGTCCCGGAGGAGCCGATCGCCACCTCGCTCGGCGCCCCCGTCGCCGCCTCGATCTGCGACCAGCAGGCCGCGCTCGCCGCCATCGGCGCCGTCTCGCCCGGCGAGACGAAGGTCACCTACGGCACCGGCTGCTTCATCGAGGCGAACGCCGGCGATACGCCGGTGCGACCCGCCGGCGGGCTCATGCCGACCTTCGGGTGGGAGCTCGGCTCCGGCGAGCTGGCCTACGCGATCGAGGGCGGTGTCTTCACCGCCGCCACGGCCGTCGACTGGCTGGTCGAGCTCGGGATCGCGGGGACCGCCGCCGAGGTCGACCGGCTGGCGGGCACCGGCGGGCCGGGCGAGACCCGCTTCCTGCCGGCGTTCACCGGCATGGGCGCGCCGTGGTGGCGACCCGGGGCCGCCGGCGTCCTCGCCGGCCTTCGCGCCTCGACCGGCCGTGGGGACATCGCCTACGCGGTGCTCGAGGGTATCGCCCATCGCGTCGCCGACGTGCTCGAGGCGGTCGAGGCCGAGCAGGGCCTGCTCGACGTCATCCGCGTCGACGGCGGCCTGAGCGCGAGCCGGACGCTCCTCCAGCTCCAGGCCGACCTCGTCGGACGGCCGGTGGCCGCGGCCGCCGAGCGGGAGGGCACCGCCGCCGGGGCGGCCGGCTTCGCCGCCATCGGCACGGGCCTGCTCGACCTGGACGGCCTCGCCGCCCGGGCCCGCCTCGTCCGCCGGCTCGACCCGGCCGTCTCGGCCGACGAGCGCGGCGAGCGCCGCGCCCGCTGGCGCGAGTTCGTCGCCGCGAGTGCCGCCCTCGATCCCCCTAGGCTGCCGTGACCGTGGAGCCCTACGACGTCGCCGTCGTCGGCGCCGGCGTGATCGGGGCCGGCATCGCCGCGCGGCTCTCCCAGGACGACCTGCGCGTGATCTGGCTCGAGGCGGCCCACGACGTCGCCGAGGGCGCGACCAAGGGCAACTCCGCCATCGCCGCCTCCGGCTACGACGTCGAGCCGGGCACCCTCGAGGCCGAGCTCGTCACCGCGTCCAGCAGGCGCTGGGAGGCGATCTGCGCCGACCTCGACGTCCCCTTCCGCCGGGTCGGCTGCCTGGTGCTCGCGTTCACCGC
The DNA here is from genome assembly GCA_035639615.1 of Gaiellales bacterium. Taxonomy (GTDB): domain Bacteria; phylum Actinomycetota; class Thermoleophilia; order Gaiellales; family JAICJC01; genus JAICJC01. Next base: position 4,040 of record DASQXS010000410.1, read on the forward strand.
CGCCGAGGAGCGCCGGCTCGCGGACCTGCGCGCCCAGGCCGCCGCCAACGGCGTCGAGACCGCGGTCGTCTCCGGCGGGCGCCTCGGCACGCTCGCGCCGGCGGCGTCCGCCGCCGCGCGAGCGGCGCTGCACGTCCCCG
>DASQXS010000411.1:0-9022 GCA_035639615.1 Gaiellales bacterium
GAGAGGGCAGGCGCGGCGAGCCGGCTCTCGGGTGTCTCGACGGGCTGGTGGGAGTGCACCTTTGCGTGGACGAGCGCGGCTGATCCGGCAAGGGCGAGGGCGGCGAAGGCGGCCTTGGCCGCGATGCCGGCTTTGCCCGCCGCCAGCGTGGTGCCCCCGGCGCCGACGGAGGCGGTGGCGGCGCCGGTGGTGAAGCCGGGCACGGTCGCCGCCAGGGCCTGGGCGACGTGAACCCGGGGGACGAGGAGGGCCGTGGCCGCGATGCCGGCCGCGCGGCCCAGCCGCGTCCTGGCAGCGCGGCAGCGGGCGCACTCGCCGAGGTGGCGGAGATGCGCCGGCGCCGAGAGCGAGTCTGCGGAGAGATGCCTTCGAACCTCCAGGCACTCGTCGGGGATGTCCGGTCCGGAGACGATGGCGGCACGCGCCCGAACGAGGAGCGATTCGACCGCCGACTCCGTCGTCTCCAGGACGGAGGCGATCTCGCGGTAGGAGAGGTCGCTCCAGTACCGCAGGACAAAGGCCTGGTGCTGGGCCTCGGGTAGCTCGTACAGGACCGCCCGCACCCGGTCGAGGTCCGCCCGCGCGTCGGCGGCGTCGTGGAGGAGGGCACCGGCCAGCGTCTCCAGCTGGTCCGATGCCGCCGCCTCGCCCTCCGACACCGACGGCGGCGCTCCGACCGCCGCCGCGAGGCATCAGCCCCGTACGCACAAGCAGAAGCGCGAGACTGCCGCACCGCCCGACGCCACGAGCGGCGGGACCCAGGACGGCGCCCAAACGGGCGACACGCAGGGACAGGACTCGTCCTCCGACGGCGACTCCCAGGGGCAGGACCAGTCGAGCGACGGCGACACCGCTGCCTCCGGCGGAAGCAACGTGGGCGACGGCAACTCGCAGGGCTCCGGCGGAAGCCAGGATGGGTCGTCCCAGGACGGGGCGTCCCAGGACGGCGGAGGCTCGAGCGGCAACTCCGGGAGCGACGACTCTTAAGGTGGCTCGAATAGCCGGTTCTACGCTGGGCCGGTGTCACGGCGTGCCGTCCGCCGTGGGCGCGGGGCGGAGGCGCTGCCAGGCGACGTGGCCGAGCAGGGTGAGGATGAGCATGGTCGCGCCGATGGCGCCTATCGCCTCGATCGCATCTCCGGCCCGAGTGCCGATGGTGTAGGCGAGAAGGCCGATGCTGGTCGCCCAGCAGACGCCGCCCAGCGCATTCCACACCAGGAACCGTGGCCACGGCATGCGGTTGGCCCCCGCGAGGAGTGCGGCCGTGAAACGAAGCACCGGAAGCCATCGACCGACGAACACGGTGATCCAGCCGCGGCGCCGGTAAAACGCCTCGCTTTGGGCGAGGAACCGGCGCCGGCGCGCGGCGGCGAAGCCGTCGCGCAGCAGAAGGCGCCGGCCGCCGTGTCGTCCGGCGAGATAGCCGATGTTGTCGCCGATGATGGCGGCGGCGGCGGCGACGCCAATGACCGCTGCCACGTCGAGCTGGCCACGCGCCGCGAGAACGGCCGCGGTGGTGAGGCTCGTCTCGCCGGGGATGGGTAGACCGGCCGACTCACCGGCAACGAGCAGGAAGACCACCAGGTACCCGAGGGGGGCCGGGACATGCGGGAGCATCGGTTACCCGGCCGAGGAAGGCGCGCCGCCGATCACGGCCGTCTGACGCGGTATCGCTCTGGAAGTTCGGCGCACGGCGACCCGCCCGCCCCCTCGTCAGGGCCGAGTGTGAACTTTCTCGAGACTCGCGCGTCAGACGCTCGATGAGGAGCCCCGGATACGGAACGGGCGACGATCCTCGTACACTCGAGGAGATGCCGCGACCTGAGACCGTCCGATCAGCCGCGCAGCCGGCCGGCGCGGACGATTCGGCGCTCGTCGTCCGCGCTCGGGGCGGCGACGAGGCAGCGTTCGCGCGCCTGGTTGAGCGGTACGGCCAGATGGTTCTGAGCCTCGCCTTCGCGTCGACGCAGAATCGAGCGGAGGCTGAAGATCTGGCACAGGAGACGTTCCTCGTCGCGTGGCGGTCGCTGCCGCGGTTTCGGGGCGACGCGGCCTTCTCGACCTGGCTCTACGGCCTCGCCCGAAGCCGCTGTGCCGATCGGGCGCGGCGGGCGGCGGTGCGCCCGCGCCTCGCCCGGCACGCTCCTGCCCCGGTGGAATCGGCCGGATCCGACCCGGAGGGGCGTCACACGGCCCGCGCGATCCTTCTGGTCGCGGCACGGCTTCCCCTCGTGCAGCGCCAGGCGGTCTTGATGCGAGACGTGCAGGGCTTGGCCTACGAGGAGATCGCGGCATTGCAGGATGTCCCGGTGGGGACGGTGCGCTCGAGGATCGCCGCGGCGCGCCGACGCATCGCCGAGGAGGTCGAGGAACGGTGAGCGACCACCTCGACAATGTTCAGCTTTCGCGGCTCATCGACGGTGACCTGTCGCTGACGAGCCGCGACGCCGCGATCGCCCACCTGCGCACCTGTCCAGCCTGCGCCGAGCGGCACGATCACCTGGTCGCGGTGACCGCCGTGTTACGCCTCGAGCCGGCGCTCGAGTGGACGACGGCCGATACCGACTCGGTCCTCGAGCGGCTTCCCCGGCGCGGCGAGCGGGCCAGGCTGGCCCTCGCCGGCATCGTCTCGGCGGCAATGTGCGCGCTCGTCGTGGTCGAGGCTGCGCCTGTCATCGCGGCACCGCTGGCGCTCGTGGTGGCGCTCGCCGGCGTCGGCCGTGCGCTGGCAGCGCCGGCCGCGACGTCGGGTGCCCAGCTCGTCCTCGCCGTGGCCGCGGTTGCCATCCTCGCCCCATTGGCCGCGTACCCCCTGGCGAGGTGGAGGTAGGTGCGCCGAGCTCTCGCCGTGATGACGGTGGTCTGGGTGTTCGCGCTCGCCGTTCCGGCACCGGCGATGGCAGACACGGTCGTCCCGGCCGGCCGAACCGTGGTCGAGGTGACAGCCGTGGGCGAGGACGTGATTCTGAACGGCACGTCGTCCGGGAGCGTGATCGTCATCGACGGGAACCTGACGATCGGGCCCCACGGCCGGGCGGGGCACGGGGTGACCGTGATCGGTGGACAGCTCACCACCGTGCCCGGCGCGGAGATCCACGGCGACGTGTTCCAGCTCGGCGGCCCGATCCCACACCCGTCAGCATTGACGCTTGTCGCAATCGCCGGAGCGTTGCTCGCGGCCCGGCTGGTCGTCGTCTGGCTCGTGCTCCGGCTCGCACGCATCCTCGTGGGCTGGCCGACCACGAGCACGATGCTGGCCGCGTCGCGCCGACGACCGCTGCGAAGCACCTTCGTCGGCGCGCTTCTCACCGCCGGCGTCCTCGCGGCAGGCATTCTGCTCGCGCTCTCGCTCGTCGGTCTGATCTTCGCCGCGGCGCTCGCAGGCGTCCTCCTGCTCGCCGCCGCTCTTGGCGTCGCGTTCGCCCTCCGTGGCCTCCAGGACGACCAGCAGAAGACCACCATCGCGGTCGCGCTCGCGCTGCCGCTCATTGGAGACGCGCTGCTCGCGCTGGCCACGATCGTCGCCCTCGGCGCCGCCTTCCACTACCTGGTCGACGAACGCGCCGGTCGCACCGACGCGCTTCCTCTCGAAACCTGACCCGACAAGAACTGGAGGCAACTCGTATGCTCAGCAACCGCATCCTCGTCCCTGCCGCGATCGTTGCCGGTGTCGGCTTGATCGTCGTCGCGATCATCTATTGGGTCGAGCCTGCCAAGTCGCTTCCGTTCCCAGATTTTCTCGGCCATCAGGACGGGTCGAACACCATCCACATCAAGCACGGCATCGCCGCCTTCCTACTCGGAATCGCCTGCTTCGTGTTCGCCTGGTTCCGGTCGGGCCCCAAGCACGGGCGTGCCACGACCGGGACCGTGCGGTAAGCGGGTGGGGCGCGAGACGCCACCCTCGGAGCGTGAGCTGGCGCGGCGTCTCGGCTGGGTCATCCTGGCCGCCCTGGTCCTCTGCATCTTGGCCCTCCTGATCGCCGTCCGCGCCAGGTAGCCCGGGCCGCCGCATGCCCCTGCTCGCCGGCCCGATCTCGTACGCCCAGGCCATCATCCTCGGCCTCCTGCAGGGATTCTCCGAGCTCTTCCCGATCTCCAGCCTCGGGCACAGCGTGATCCTGCCGCACCTTCTGGGCTGGAACATCCATCAGAACGACGCCTACTTCATCACGTTCCTGGTCGCCACCCATCTGGCGACGGCGCTCGTCCTTCTCGCCTTCTTCCTCGACGACTGGGTGCGGATCGTGACCGGCATGTGGCGATCGCTCGCCGAGCGCGAGGTCGCGCCGGATAACGTGCACGGGCGCTTGGGCTGGCTGCTCGTCGTCGGGACGATCCCGGCCGGCCTGCTCGGCCTTCTGTTCGAGGACAGCCTGCGGAGCGTCTTTGCCTCAGGGCAGTCGGCGGCCTTCTTCCTCATCGCGAACGGCGTCATGCTGTACGGGGCGGAGCGGTTGCGCCGCCGGGCGCCGGTGCGAGAAACGGCCGAGGGCTCAGACAGCCGCATCGCCGAGCGGACGAGCTGGACCGGCTCGCTCGGCGTCGGCGCGGCGCAGGCCCTGGCACTCATCCCCGGGTTTTCCCGCAGCGGCGCGTCCATGGGGGGCGGCCTCCTCGTCGGCCTGTCGAACGAGGATGCGGCCCGCTTCTCGTTCCTACTCGCCACGCCGATCATCGGCGCCGCTGCAGTCCTCAAGCTGCCTGAACTCTTCGGTAGCGAGGGGAACGGCGTGCGCGGGCCGGCGCTCGTCGCCGCACTCTGTGCTGCCGTGACGGCGTACGTCTCGGTGCGCTTCCTGGTGCGGTACTTCGAAACGAATCGTCTCACGCCGTTCGCCGTCTACTGCGTCGCGGCTGGAATCGTCTATTCCGTCGTCCTCTATGCGCGGTAGCGCATCCTCGCGGGAGGCCCGGGCCACGTCGCGAGCGACGTGCTTCCCCCGCCCGCTCTACGTGCTCGTGTTCTCGGCGCCGGTCGGCGCTGGTCACGATGCCGCTGCCGCCGGGCTGGCGGTGGAGCTCCGCGCAGCCGGCGCCACGGTCGACGTCGTCGACGGGCTCGCGCTCCTGGGCATCGAGCGACTCGTCGTAAGCGCGTACCGTTTCCAGATCCTCCATGCCGCCTGGTCATGGCGACTTCTCTACCGGTTGACCCGGTCACGAGCCCTGATCCGCATGGCCGGCACCCTGCTCGCTCGGCTCGCGTCTCGACGACTCATTGCCCAGCTCGCCGAGCTCCAGCCCGACGTGGTCGTATCCGCGTATCCGATCGTGTCAACCGCACTCGCCGGGCTACGCCGTCGCGCTCGTCTGCCGCAGCCGTGCGCGACGCTGGTTACGGACTTCGACCCACACCCGGGCTGGATCCATCCCGACTTGGACGCGAACCTCGTCGTGGGGCCGGCCGGGCGGACGACGCAGCCAATCAGCCCGCCGATCCCCCCGATCACCATGATCGACGGCACACGAGAGCGGGTCCGGGCAGAGCTCGGCATCGACACCGACCAGCGGGTCGTCCTGATCGTCGGCGGTGCATGGGGCGTCGGCAACCTCGAAGGCGCCGCCCGCGCAGTCGCAGCCGCACCCGACGTGCACGCGATCGTCGTGACCGGCCGGAACGAGCGCCTCTACCGAGCGCTGAGGCGCGATCGCTCCCTGGGCGGGGCGACGATCCTCGGGTTCACCCACCGGATGCCCGAGTTGATGGCCGCAAGCGACCTGCTGATCCAAAACGCCGGCGGCCTCACGTCTCTGGAGGCGTTCGCCGCGGGTCTTCCCGTCGTGATGTTCGATCCGGTACCCGGACACGGCGAGGACGGCAGCCGCCTCCTGACCCGAGCCGGCCTGGTTGCGACGGCAGCGGACGCGCCAACGTTGCGCATGCTCGTGGCGTCCGAGTCGTTCTGGCGGACGTGCACGCCCGATCTCGTCGCACGAGCGCGTCAGCTGTTCGAGCGGCAGTCCGCCGGCTCCGCCGTCCGCCGGCTCGGGGCAAGGCCGGTGGCGGAGCCTGGTCGCGTGCGCCGGCTCACCCCCGCCATCGCGGTCTCGATCGCCCTCGGCGCCTGGTTCATCGCCGAGAATCCACCCCGCGGGTACGACTTCACCGCTCCGCGGCAACCGGCGCACGACGCGGGAGAGCCGGCGAACGCGCTACCTCTGGCGACGCCGACCGGTCTCGCGCGCCCTACGGCCGCCGCCCGTTAGCTCTCGGCAGCATGTCCGCGAGCCGGTGAGCGGCGAGCCCCCGTCGGGAGAGCGTGTCGGCGACCATCGGCAGCGCTGCCGCGGTTCGGCGCCATGATCCGGGGGCCGCGTAGGCGTCGGAGTCGTGGAGCACCAGAACATCTCCGGCGCCCACATCGCGTGTAAGGCAACGGGCGATCGAGGCCGGCGTCGCCCACGACGCCCAGTCCCACCCCCAGCGCGACCAGCCGGCGACGACCAGGCCATGCCGACTGGCGAACCGAAGCGTTGCGAGGCTGGCGGCGCCGAAGGGCGCACGCACCGCACCCAATCTTCCTCCCAGGATCGCCTCGATCTCCTCGCGGCCGCGAGCCAGGTCGCGCATCACGAGCCGCGGTGGGACCAGGGCGTGAGGCAGGTGGCGATGCCCGTGAAGCGCCACCTCGTGGCCCGCCGCGACGATCTCGCGAGCCGCCGCCGGGTGGCGTACCGCCTGCTCGCCCACCACGAAGAACGTCGCTCGCAGGCCAAGTTCGTTGAGACACGCCAGGATCGCCGGCGTCGCTTCGGGATGCGGCCCGTCGTCGAATGTCAGCGCGACCGAACGACCGGCGTTCGGCACTCGTCTCAGGACTCGCGGGAAACCGCAGCGTGGGAGCGCGGCCACCGCCGGCGCGGCGTTGACGGCCGCGCAGACGGCACCCAGAGCAAGCGCAGCGCGCGTCGCATGGAGGCTCATCGCGTCTCTGACGCCGCGTCCGTGGAAGAAGTTCGATCGCTTGGTGGTCTTGGGCCCGCAGAATCGGCGAACCACCCCGGAGGACGTGCGTCACACCAGTCGTGGTCGCGGGTCTCAACTACGGCACCAGCGAGCCGGTATCGGCGTCCCTCGGATGATCACGCGCCTTCCAGCGCGAGACACGCCGGCTGTGGGCCGCACCGGATCTGCTCGGCTCGCCCGGCTCTCGAGCTTCGCGAGCCGGCGCGCCGTCATCGTGCTGGTCGGGTGGACGGTGATGGTGTCGTCGTTAAGCATGGTCGGCGGATGGGTGGGAACGACGACGATGACGCCACAGGAGCTCGAGGTCGGCGGCTCGGCGACGGCACGAGCGATGCTGGCTTCCGCTGGGTTCCCCGATCGCGCATCGGAGCACCTCCTCGTCTCGAGCCGCTCTCGGACGGTGGCAGACGCGGCGTTCAGCGGCGCACTCACGGCGATCGTGCACGCGCTTCGCACGCTCCCGGTCGTCACCGCCATCCGCTCACCACTCGACCCACGATCCGAGACGCTCGTCGCCGAACATGGCCATGCTGCACGGATCGACTTCCAGCTGCGCGGCCCGACCGCCCACCCGCAGCGACTTGTAACGCCGGTGCTGGCTGCTGTCGCGGACGTGTCGCGCCGGTATCCGGAGGTTCGGATCGGCGAGTTCGGTGACGCCAGCACGAGCTACGAGCTTCAGCGGACGCTCGGGCAAGACTTCCATCGCGCCGAGGGCCTGTCCATCCCGCTGACCGCCGTCGTGCTCGTGATCGCCTTCCGGGCGGTCTTCGCGGCGATCGTTCCGGTGGGATTGGCATTCTCCTGCGTGACTGCCGCCCTGGGCGTGATCGCGCTCCTGAGTCACGCCTCCCCGGTGATGCCGGGCGTCTCGTCGATCGTGCTCTTGATCGGGTTGGCGGTCGGCGTGGACTACTCGTTGTTCTTTCTCACCCGGGTGCGGTGGGAGCGGGCCCGCGGCGAGCCCCGCCGCGCGGCGGCAGTCCACGCGGCAGCGACCGCGGGGCGTGCGGTCGTTGCGTCGGGAGCGGCCGTGATCCTCGCCGTGGCAACGCTATTCGCCGCGGGGGAGGGCGTGTTCTCCTCGTTCGCCCTTGCCGTCACGGCCGTTGTGGCCATCGCCGTCGTTGCGGCGGTGATCGTGCTGCCGGCGCTCGTCGTCGTACTCGGCCGGCTACTTGAATGGCGCGAGCGGCGAACCGATCACCACCTCTGGGAAGCAGTGCTCGCGCGCGTGCTCAGGCGGCCACTGGTCTCGCTCGCGGCGTCGATGGCGATGCTGCTCGTCCTGGCGTGGCCGGCCCAATCGCTTCGCACACAGATGCCAGGCCTTTCGGAGCTGCCTTCCACCCTCCCGGTGGTGGCGACGTACGACGCGCTTCAGCGGGCGTTCCCCGGCCAGATGGAGCCGGCCGAGGTCGTCCTCGCAGCCCCGCGAGTCACCGACCCAGCGGTGCGGTCGGCGATCGACCGGTTTCGCAGCCAAGCCGTCGCATCGCGAGCCGCCCTCCCACCGATCGGCACGGCAGTCAACCGCGCGGGCACGGTCGCGAAGATCACCGTGCCCCTGCCGGGGACGGGCACCGACACCCGTTCCGACAACGCGCTCAGGATGCTGCGAGACCGCGTCATCCCCGAAACACTCGGTCGCGTCGTGGGTGGCCGCGTTGCGGTTGGAGGCGTTACCGCCACACGCGAAGACTTCGCCGCCATGGTTGCCGCCAAAGCGCCACTCGTGCTCGCGCTCGTGCTGCTCGGCGGCTTCATCGTCCTGCTCGTCACGTTCCGTTCATTGGTGGTACCGGCGAAGGCGATCGTGCTCAATCTGCTTTCGGTCGCGGCCGCGGTCGGCGTCCTTGTGTCCATCTTCCAAGATGGCTACGGCGCCTCGCTGCTCGGCACCCACCACGGCACGGCGATCATCTCCTGGGTGCCCCTGTTCCTGTTCGTCGTCCTGTTCGGCCTTTCCATGGACTACCACGTCTTCATCCTGTCCCGGATCCGCGAGCTCGTCGACCAGGGGCTTCCCACACCGCAGGCGGTTGAACGGGG
>DASQXS010000412.1:0-9173 GCA_035639615.1 Gaiellales bacterium
GGGAGCCCGGGTCGGCTGGTCCGCAGGCGCGCCGTAGCTGTACCCGCCGTACGCGCCGCCGTAGCCGTAGCCGGACTCGGCCTCGGCGTCCGTCACGACGACGCCCAGGCCCACGGCACGTGCCGAGGCGAGCTCGCGGCGCAGCTCGTGCACCATCGGCCGCCGCACGAGGTCGAGTCGCGAGACGACGAGGTAGCCGTCGGCGAGCGACGTGAGGCCCATCGTGTCCGCGACCGGAAGCACCGGCGGCGTGTCGATGACGATCATGTCGGCCCGCGAGCGCAGCTCCGTAAGCAGGGCCGCGAGCGGCTGGGAAACGAGCAGGGACGAGGGGTCGGCCGGCGGGTCGCCGGCCACCAGCACGTGCAGGAGCGCGCCCGAGTGCGTCGGGCCGTGGCCGTTCCCGCGCGGCTGGGGCTCGACGCCGCCGGGCACCACGACCGGCGCGAGCGCATCGTCGAGCTCGGCGGTCCCGAGGATCACATCGGTCAGGCCCGGCCGGCCGGTGAGGCCGAAGAAGCGATCCAGGTACGGCTGGCGCAGGTCGAGGTCGAGAAGGATGACCCGCTTGCCGGCGCCTGCCATCGCCACGGCCAGGTTGGCCGCTGTCGTGGACTTGCCCTCCTGCGCGACCGCGCTCGTCACCAGGAGCATCTGCGCGCGGGGGTCGAGGTTGGCGAAGTCGAGGCTCACCCGCAGCTTCCGGTAGGCCTCGCTGTCGGTGCCGTGCGGGTCGGCCAGCAGGGCGAGCCTGTCACTCTTGCGGAGCTCCTTGTCCGGCCGCGGCAGGCGGCCGAAGAGCGGCAGTCCGAGCGCGTTCGCGACCTCCTCGGCGGAGCGAATCCGAGTGTCGAACGCCTCCCGGGCGAACACGAGCCCGACGCCGAGCACGATGCCGAGGATGAAGCCGACGATGGTGTTCCGCTTGGTATTCGGCGCGAGCTGGGCGGCCTCGGCGGCGGCCGACTGCAGCCTGCTTCCGCCGATGTTGCTGTCCTGGCTCGACTTCAGGTTGATAAGGGTCTCCTGCGCCTGCTCGGCCTTACGCTGGTATCGGCGAGCGATCTCGTAGTCCTGGGACAGGGCGCCGGTGTTCCCGTTGGCCTTGTCGGTCTGGATCTGCTGGTTCGCGGCCGTGACCTGCTGATTGAGCGCATCGTAGGCCTGCTGAGCGAGGGCGATCCGATGCTGGAGCTCGCGATGAATCTGCTGCTGGCTATAGGCGGCGAAGGCCCTTGCATACCCGTTCGTCAGGGCGATCGCGCCGGCCTTCGTCCGGTAGGAGACCTGGAACTGGACGACGGTCGCGCTCGTATCCGCGGTCACGGTCGAGGCCTTGACCAGGTCGCGCGACGTCATATCCGTGATGTTCGGGACGAGCTTCAGCGCGTCTTCCGCAACCTGGGAGCTCTGCGCGATGACCGCCTGGGTGCTGACGTACTGCTGAAGCGCGCTCGCGGGTGTCTTCTGGTTGGGATCGAATACGGGCGCGGAGATCACGTCCGTGGCCGTCGCCTGGAAGTTCGGCTTCTGGCGCGCCGAGATCACGTACGTCACCGCGGTCACGACCACGACGGTCGCGAGAACGATCCACCAGCCCCGGCGGATGACACGGAAATAGTCGCCTACAGGACGACCGCTGCGCCCACTGTCGTCGATCACGAGCCTTCCTCCCTGGAAAAGGCTGATGCCGGGCGTATGCTACCCGACATGCCAGGGATACCGGCCCTGGCGAAATGTGTCAAGAGGCTCGCGCCACGAGATGGGTGGAAGATTTGAGGCTCATTGACGATCTCCGCGGCGGCGCCGGCCGAGTTCGGCGAGCGGCGCCAGCGGGTCGATCCCGTCGCCGGCCAGGAGCACCATCGTGTGGAACCAGAGGTCCGCGACCTCGGAGACGAGGTGGTCGCTGCCGGCCTCGGCCAGAAGCACCTCCACCGCCTCCTCGCCGGCCTTCCGCTGACGCTCCTCGCGGGCGGCCGCGAGCAGCCCGGCGACGTAGGAGCTCGCCTCGCCCGCCCCGGCGCGCGCGCGGATCGCCGCCGCCAGGTCGGTGAGCGCCGGCCCGGCGGAGTCGAAGCACGCCTCCGCGCCGGTATGGCACGTGGGCCCCGCCGGGCGGGCGACCATGAGGATGGCATCCCCGTCGCAGTCCGGCGTCAGCGAGACGACGGCGAGCGTGTTCCCGGAGGTCCCGCCCTTCCGCCACAACGTCCCGCGGGAGCGGGAGTGAAAATGCCCGAGGCCGGTGCGCCGGGTCTCGGCCAGCGCCTCCGCGTCCATGTAGGCGAGCATGAGGACGCGGCCGGTGTCGGCATCCTGGACGACGCACGGGACGAGCGCCCCGTCGGCGATCGTCACGTCCGCACCGGCAGGCCGCACGCGGCCACCTCCCGCTTGACGGCTGCGACGGTGGCCTCGCCGTCGTGGAAGATCGATGCGGCGAGCGCCGCCTGGGCGCCGGCGCGAAGTGCGGCCGTCATGTCCGCCGGCCCGCCGGCGCCGCCGGAGGCGACGACGGGCACGCGCACCCGGTCGGACACGGCTTCGATCAGCTCCAGGTCGTACCCGGCGTGGCCTCCGTCGGCGTCGATGCTCGTGACGAGGAGCTCCCCGGCGCCGCGCGCGACGGCGTCCTCCGCCCAGGCGAGCGCGTCGCGCCCGGCGCGGCGGCGGCCGGCCGCGGCGTAGGCGTGCCACCCGCCGCCCGGCTCGCGGGCGGCGTCGACCGCGACGACCACGCACTGCGATCCCAGCCTGCCGGCGAGCTCGGAGACGAGCGCCGGCCGTTCGATCGCGGCGGTGTTGACGCTGATCTTGTCCGCGCCGGCCAGGAGGAGGTCGCGGGCGCGGCCGACGCCGTCCACGCCGCCGCCGACGCACAGCGGCACGTCGACCCGCTCGGCCGCGCGCTCGACGGCGCGAAGGAGCTCCGCCCACGCCTCCGTGCCGGCGGAGATGTTGAGCCACACGATCTCGTCGGCCCCCGCCTCGGCGTAGCGGGCCGCGGCGGCCACCGGGTCGCCGCAATCGCGTAGGCGGCGGAAGCGCACGCCCTTGACGAGGCGCCCGCGGCGGACGTCGAGGCAGGGGATGATCCGCCTACGCAGCATCCGCGGCCTGGTCGAGGAACGCCTCGAGGATCGCTCGACCGCCCGGGCCGCTCCGCTCCGGGTGAAACTGCACGGCGGTCGTGCGGCCGCGGGCGACGGCGGAGGCGAACGGGGTCCCGTCGAGCTCCGTTACGGCGAGGACATCGGCGGCGTCCGCCGGCTCGGCGACATACGTGTGGGCGAAGTAGCAGACGGCCGGAAGCGCCTCCGCGACGGGATGCGCCCGGGCCGGAGTGACGTCGTTCCAGCCCATATGCGGCACCCGGCCCGCCCAGCCGATCCGGCGGACGCGGCCGGGGAGGATTCCCAGGCACTCGGCGCCTCCTTCGTCGCTTCGGTCGAAGAGCAGCTGGAGGCCGAGGCAGATCCCGAGCACGTGGGCGCCGCGCGCGACGGCAACGCGAACGGCGGCGGCGAGCCCGGCGTCTCGCAGCCGCGTCATCGCCGGCGCGGCGGCGCCGACGCCCGGGACGACCAGGATCGGTGCGCGCGCGGCCTCGCGGGGATCGCCCGTGAGCGTGACCGACGCACCGAGCCGCTCGAGCGCGGCGCGCAGGCTGCGGAGGTTCCCGGCCCCGTAGTCGACGACGGTCACCGCCGTCACAGCGCCCCCTTCGTCGACGGCACGTCCCCCGCGCGGGCTGGGTCGATCGCCGCCGCCTGCCTGAGCGCGAGCGCCAGCGCCTTGAACGCCGCCTCGAGCACGTGGTGGTCGTCGACCCCCGACGCCGAGATGTGGATCCCGAGGCGGCCGTTTCGGGCCAGCGTGTCCACGAAGTGCGGGACGAGCGACGCCGGCAGGGCGCCGACCCGATCTCCCGAGAGCGCAAGGTCAACCGCCGCAACGCCGCGCCCGCCCAGGTCGACCGTGGCGTGCGCGAGCGCCTCGTCGAGCGGCGCCCGGGCGTCGCCGAAGCGGGCGATCCCGGCCCGGTCCCCGAGGGCGGTGTCGAGGGCCTGGCCGAGGACGATCGCCACGTCCTCCACCGTGTGGTGCTCGTCCACCCACAGGTCGCCGGTGCAGGCGAGCTCGACGTCGACGAGCGAGTGGGCGGCGAGCGCGGTGAGGAGATGGTCGAGCATGCCGATGCCCGTCGCCACGTCCGCCCGCCCGCCGCCGCCGAGGCGCACCCGGCAGCGGATGTCCGTCTCGCGGGTCCGGCGCTCGACCTGCCCCGCCCGGCCCTCGGCCTCGGGCGGCGCGGGCGCCGCGGCGGCGCCGAGCGCGTCGAGGAGGACGTCGTCGTCCGCGGGGGTGGCGATCGTGATGCGGATCGAGGTCGCGAGCAGCGGGTCGGCAAACGTGCGCACGACGAGCCCCCGCGCGAGGAGGCGCTCGACGACGGCGGTGGCGGGCTCGGCCATGTCGACGAGGAGGAAGTTGGCGTGGGATTCCCAGACGCGGTAGCCGGCCGCCCGCAGCGCCGCTGCCATGCGCTCGCGCTCTGCCAGGATGGACGAGACGTGGGCGCGCATCTCGGGTGCTGCGGCGAGCGCCATCTGCGCCATCGCGACCGAGTGCGACGAGAGCGACGCCGGCGGCCGGATCGCGTCCAGCCGGGCCGCGAGGTGCGGCGGCGCCAGGATGTACCCGACCCGGGCGGCGGCGAGCGCGAACGCCTTGGAGAGCGTGCGGACGACGACGGTGTTCTCGCGCTCGTTTACGAGCGGGGCGAGGTCGGTGCCTCCGAACTCGATGTAGGCCTGGTCGAACACGACGAGGCCGTCGCGCTCCTCCATGTCCTCCGCCGTCGCGTCGGCTCCGGTCGGGTTGTGGGGCGCGCACACCCACGTGAGCCGGGCTGGATCCGTCGGGTCGTGGGTGAGGACGCCGCCCGCGACCCGGGTGGCCCCACCGTAGAATGGGTAGAACGGCCGCCGCACGTATGCCGGATCGCCCGGCCGCAGCGACAGGAGCGCGCACACGATGAGCGCCTCGTCCGCGCCGGCCGTCGGGATCACCTGGTCGGGCGGAAAGCCTGTGTACTCGGCGATCGCCCTGCGGAGATCGGTGTAAGCGGCGTCGGGATACAGGTGAACCGGGAGCCTTCCCAGCCGGGCGACCGCGCGGGCGTACCAGGGCGGCGGCACCGGCGCGAGGTTCATGTCGTAGCGGCGAAGCCGGATCCCCTCCGGAAGGCCCTCCTCCCAGCGGTACTGCTCGAGCTCGGCGAGGTCGGGACGGACGATGGAGGCGAGGTCGCTCATCGGTGCGAAAACGGGGTCAGGCACCACTATTGCACTCGCCAGGTCACGGGATCAGGTGCTGGATCGGGAGGACGAGCAGGGAGCGGGCGCCGGCCGCCTTGAGCGGCGCCAGCAGGTCGGCCACGGCGTCCGCGTCGACCACGGCGTGGATCGCGTGCATGCCGCCGCGGGCGAGCGGGAGGACCGTCGGCGAGTCCATGCCCGGGAGCAGCGAGACGACCTCGTCGAGCGCGGCGTCCGGCGCGTTCAGCATCAGGTATCGCTTGCCGCGGGCGGCGACGACGCTCCGGACGACCGTCTCGAGCTCGTCCGCCACCCGCCGCTTGCCCTCGTCGAGGCCGCGCCGGGCCACGAGCGTCGCCTCCGACTCGAGCACCGTTGCGATCGGCTGAAGCCCGTTCTGGCGGAGCGTGTCACCGCTCGAGACGAGATCGACGATCGCCTCGGCGGCGTCGAGTCGTGGCGCGAGCTCGACCGAGCCCCGGATCGGCACGGTCTCGACGCCGATCCCGCGCTCGGCGAAGAACGCCCCGGCCGTCCGTGGGTGGGCGGTGGCCACGCGCCCCGCCGCGAGCTGCTCGATCCGATCAATGGGCCCGTCCTCGGGGACGGCGACCGTCAGCGCGCAGCGGCCGAAGCCGAGCTGGGCGAGCTCGTCCACGTCCGCACCCGTCTCCACGACCTGATCGCGGCCGGCGACTGCCGCGTCGACCGCGCCGTCGGCGGTCCACGCGGGGATGTCGTCCGCCCGGGCGAAGAGCACCTCGATGTCCCACCGCGAGCAGTGGGCGTGCAGGGCGCGGCCGTTCACCTCGACCTCGACGCCGGCCGCACGCGCCAGCTCGAGGGCCGGCGCGTGCAGGCGCCCCTTCGACGGCAGCGCCAGCCTGAACGGCCGGCTCATGCCCGTCCCCGGCGGGCACGGGCACGGCGGTCGAGCACCAGCCGGTAGCCGCCCTCGCCGTGCTTCAGCCAGTGGGCGACGCGCGTGACGGTCGTCGTGGAGCCGTGCACCCGGTTCGCCACCTGGGCGTAGGGGATGCCCTCGTCGAGCAGGCGGGCCGCGTGCCAGCGGTGGGCGAGCGCCTCGAGCTCGTGGAGCGAGCAGACGTCGCGCAGAAACGCGGCCGCCTCGTCGCGCGTGCGCAGCGCGACCACGGCGTCGCACAGGTCGTCGATCTCGGGCGTCCGCCAGTTTTCCATCCTGATAGCATGTTAGCATGCTAAAACGCTGGCACGAGGTGGTGGTCCCCGCGATCGATCTGCTCGGGGGCCGCGCCGTCCGTCTCCACCAGGGCCGGTATGACCGCGCGACCGTGCACGCGTCCGACCCGGTCGCGGTGGCCGAGCGGCTCGTCGCCGCCGGGGCGAGGAGGCTACACGTCGTCGACCTCGACGCGGCCCGGGACGGCGTCCGCTCGGAGGCGCATCGGCGCATCGTCGCCCGCATCGCCGCCCTGCCCGAGGTTCGCGTCCAGGTCGGCGGCGGGATCCGCTCGCGCGCCGACGTGGACGCCGCGCTCGCCGCGGGCGCGTGGCGCGTCATCCTGGGCACGGCGGCATGTGCGGACCCCGAGGAGGCGGGCCGGATGGCGCGCGAGACGGGCGCCGCCGCCGCCGCCGTGGACTGCCGCGTCGGGAGCGTCCGCGTCCGTGGGTGGACGGACGACTCGGGTACCGACCCGGCCGCCCTCATTCGCAGGCTGGCCGCCGCCGGCGTCGCCGACATGGTGGTGACGGCCATCGAGCGTGACGGCACCGGCGCCGGCCCCGATACGCGGCTCCTGCGGCTGCTTCGGCCGGAGGTGCCCGGCGAGCTCCTCGCGGCGGGCGGGATCGCGGGCCCGGGCGATGTCCGGGCAGCGCGGGCGGCCGGCGCCGACGCGGTCGTCGTCGGTCGCGCCGTCTACGATGGTTCCTGGTTGCATGATCATGCACTCGACGGTATCGTCATGCGACCATGCCCGACCGGCGACAGCTGATCTCGTCCCTCCTCGACCGCCACCAGGTCACCTCGCAGCCGCAGCTCATCGAGCTTCTCGCCGGCCACGGCGTGAACGTGACCCAGGCGACCATCTCGCGCGACCTCGAGCGGCTCGGCGCGGTCCGGGTGCGGAAGGGCGGCCACCTCGTCTATGCCCTCCCGGCCGAGGACGAGCCTGTCGACCCGCTGGAGCGGTTGCGCGAGGCGCTCGCCCTGGTGCGGTCGATGGAGCCGTCCGGCAACCTGCTCGTCCTGAAGACCGCACCGGCGAACGCGATGCCCGTGGCGCGCGCCTTCGACGTGACCGACCTGCCGCAGGTCGCCGGAACCGTCGCCGGCGACGACGTCATCCTGGTCGTCGCCCGCGAGCCGCACACCGGCGCCGATCTCGCCGAGCTCTGCGCCGGCATCCAGGCGGGGGCCGTCGGTGCCTGAGCTGGCGCTCGCCGAGGCCCTTCCCGGCGCCGGCGACGGCCTGCGCGGCCGGGATTTCCTGCGGGTGGACGACCTGGACGCAGGCGAGCTCGATGCGGTGCTCGACCTGGCCGACCGGCTGAAGGCCCTCC
Source organism: Gaiellales bacterium (assembly GCA_035639615.1). GTDB lineage: Bacteria > Actinomycetota > Thermoleophilia > Gaiellales > JAICJC01 > JAICJC01. Next base: position 7,872 of record DASQXS010000412.1, read on the forward strand.
AGCGCGACCGCGTCCCGCACCCGCTGCTCGCCGGCCGGACGCTGGCGATGATCTTCGAGAAGCCGTCCACCCGCACACGCGTCTCGTTCGAGGTGGGGATGGCGCAGCTCGGCGGCCACGCCGTGCATCTCGATGCCGGCTCGAGCCAGCTCGGCCGGGGCGAGCCCATCGCCGACACCGGCGCCGTCCTCGGCGGCTACGTCGACGCGATCATGATCCGCACCCATGCCCACGCGCGGGTCGAGGAGCTGGCCGCCGCGGCGTCCGTGCCGGTCGTGAACGGCCTCACCGACGACCATCACCCGTGCCAGGCGCTGGCCGACCTGCAGGTGCTGCGCGAGCGGCTGGGCGCGCTCGAGGGGCGGAGGCTGGCCTGGGTCGGAGACGGCCGCAACAACGTGTGCCACTCGCTCATCACCGCGGCCGCGCTCGCCGGCATGGAGCTGGTTGTGGCCTCACCGGATGGCTATGCGCCCGACCCGGACGTCGTGGACGCGGCGGCCGCGCCGGTCGAGCTCCTGGAGGATCCAGCGGCGGCGGTTGCGGGTGCCGACGCCGTCGTCACCGATACGTGGACGAGCATGGGCCAGGAGGACGAGCGGGCTCGGCGCCTGCACGACCTCGCGCCGTACCAGGTGAACGCCGGTCTGCTTGCCGGGGCGGCGCCGGGCCACGTCGTGCTGCACTGCCTCCCCGCCCACTGCGGCGAGGAGATCACGCACGAGGTGCTCTGGGGGCCGAGCTCGGCGGTGTGGGACGAGGCCGAGAACCGGCTTCACGCCCAGAAGGCGCTCCTGGCGATGGTGGTGGAGTACGTGAGGGAGGGAACGGGTGTCTGAGCGGATCGTGCTCGCGTATTCCGGCGGGCTTGACACCTCGGTCGCGCTTCGGTGGCTGGCCGAGGAGTACGGCGCCGAGGTCGTGGCGCTGCTGGTCGACGTCGGCCAGGGGGTGGACGCCGAGGCCGTCACCCGTCGCGCCGTCGCCGCCGGGGCTTCGGATGTCGCCGTCGTGGACGCTCGGGCCGAGTTTGCCGAGGAGTTCGTGCTTCCTGTGCTCCAGGCCGGCGCCCTCTACGAGAGCCGCTACCCGTTGGTCTCGGCGCTCTCGCGGCCGCTGATCGCCCGCCACCTCGTCGCGGTGGCCGAGGATGCCGGCGCGACCGCGGTCGCCCACGGCTGCACCGGCAAGGGCAACGACCAGGTGCGCTTCGAGACCGCCGTCGCCGCCCTGGCGCCGGAACTGGCGGTGCTGGCGCCCGTGCGCGACTGGGGAATGACGCGCGAGCAGGAGATCGCCTAT
>DASQXS010000413.1:0-3078 GCA_035639615.1 Gaiellales bacterium
TATCGATCTCGCCGCGCGCGAGCGCGAGCCGCGCCCGCGTCCAGCGCGTGTAGCCCGCAACGGTCCAGTTGGGATCGTCCAGGAGCGGCGTGATGCGCTCCTCGGCTGCGTTCCAGTCTCCGCTGTGATAGGCGAAGTCGGCGAAGACGCCGTCCGCCATCGCGGCCTGCCACGGCATGCCGAATCGGGCCCAGGACCTCATCTCTCCGAGCGCCGCTGTCGCGCCTCCAACATCGCCGAGGGTGAAGAGGTTTCCGGCTAGCTCGTGGTACCCGTTCCAGGCCTCGGGGTGATGTCGGGCGGCGAGCGCCGCTGCGGCCACCCGCTCGTCGGCGATCCCGTCCATATCACCGATGTTGGTGCGAGCGAGGCCGCGGCGTAGCAGAAGCAGGGCACGCCCCTCGGCGTCGCCCGCGTCCTCGGCACGCCTCAGCTCCCGCTCGCAGAACTCGAGCGCAGCCGGAGGATCGTCTCCGAGGATCATCCACACCGCCCGGACGGATGCCACCTGACTCGTGAGCGGCCCGTCTGGAATCCTGGATACGAATCCCTCCGCTTGGGCGAAGAACGCCTCGGCGGTGCCGGCGTCCCCAAGGTAGTTGCTGGCCCAGTCGTCGAGGAGGAGTGCCGCCTGAGTGGCCGCTGCCCAGTCCTCCGCGGCCACCTGGGCATCGAGCGCCGCGTGCAGCAAGGCCGCGTCGGGGTTTCCGGCGTTGAGCGTCGCGGAGGCTGCATCGAGGAGGAGTCGCGTACGGGCCGGATCCCCGGCCGGCGTGAGCTCCAGTGCCGCCGCATAGTGGCCCGCGGCCGAGGCGTGGGCGCCGACGGAATCGGCGTGCCGGCCGGCATCCACATACGCGTCCCGGGTGCGGATGATCAGGTCCTCCACGTCGCCGCCCGCCCGGCGGCGAAGGTCGAGCGCTCGTGCGAAGTGGTGGGCGATCACCTCTGCCTTGTCGCCGCGCCGGCCCGCGAGCTCCTCGATCCAGCCGCCGACGCGGAGGTGCTTCGCAGCCCGCTCGGAGCGCGGGATGTGCCGGTAGGCCACGTCCTGGACGAGGGCGTGGACAAACGAGAACTCCGTCTCGCCGACGATCGTCGAGGTCGCAGACCGTCGCACAAGCTGTCTCGCGACGAGCGCGTCGAGGACGCGGTCGGCAGCGGGGTCAGGCAGCCCGGACGACGCTCCGACCGCGCCGACCCATGCCGTCCGGCCCACGACGGCTGCGTCATGAACGAAGGCCTGCTCCCCCTCCGAGAGGGTGTCGAGCCTGGCGGCGATGATCCCGTGGATCGTCCGGGGAAGATCATCCGGCTCCCCGATGAGCTCCCACCCTGCCGCCGTGCGGACAAGCAGACCCCGATCCCGGAGCATGCGGACGTACTCCTGGGCATAGAGCGGATTGCCCTCGGCGCGATCGAGGATCAGCCCCGCGGCGTCTGGAGCGAGCGCCGCGCCGAGCATCTGTCCGACGACGTCGGCGACGTCGGTCCGGGCGAGCCGCTCGAGCCGGATGAGCGCGGTGGCCCGAGGCGGCGCGTTCCAGTCCGGCCGCCGCTCGAAGAGCTCGGGTCGGGCGGTGCATATCACGAGGAGCGGCAGCGACCTGACGTGGTCGCGCAGGACCTCGATGAAGTCCAGCAGCGTGTCGTCGGCCCAGTGCAGGTCCTCGAACTCGAGCACCGTCGGCGCGTCGAGCGCAAGCGTCTCGAGGAACCGGCGCCAGGCCGCGAAGGCGTCAATGCGGACGTCCGCGCCCGCGTCCGTGTGCGGCCCGAGGCCGATGAGCGCCCGGAGGTGGCGGACGATCCAAGCCGCATCGTCGTCATCGGTGACCAAATCGCTGATCCGACGGTCGAACTTCTGGTTCGCCGTGTCCGCCGGATCGGACTCGAGAATGCCCGTCTCCGCTTTCACCATCTCGCCGAGCGCCCACAGCGCCAGTCCGTCCCCGTAGGGGAGGGAGCGTCCCCGCAGCCATCGCGGCGGTCGGGCGCGCTCCGAGAGGCGGGCCCGAAGCTCTGCGACGAGCCGGCTCTTGCCGATGCCCGCGTCCCCAGCGATGACGAGGACGCGGGCCTGCCGCCCTTGTGCGACCGCGCGGACATCGGCGAGAAGGCGCTCGATTACGGTCGTCCGGCCGACGAACGGATGCTCATCCAGGGGTCGGCCCGGGCGATCCGGTCGCGGGCCGAGGACCCTCCACGCCGCGACGGGCTGACGCTTCCCTTTTGCCGCAACAGGGGCGACCGACTCGAGCTCGATGGATGCGCGCGTCGCCTGGCACGTGTCACCGTCAACGAGCACGCTGTTGGGGGCCGCGGCGGATTCGAGCCGCGCCGCCGTGTTCACCGTGTCCCCGACGACCCGCGTGCGCCCGTCCCGCGTGGTGACGAAGACCTCGCCGGTCGTGACCCCGACGCGCACGCCCAGGTCGAGTGCGACGTCATCCCGGAGGCAGGCGACGGCATCGACGATCGCCAGCGCCGCCCGGATCGCCCGCTCGGGATCGTCCTCATGGGCGACCGGCGTGCCGAACACCGCCAGCATGCCGTCCCCGGCGAAGTCCACGACCGATCCCCCGAAACGCTCGACCGCCTCGGTCAGCCGATCGTGGTACGGCGCCAGGAACGCGTCGACGTCCTCGATGTCGAGCCGTTCGGCGTGCCTCGTGAACCCGACAAGATCGGCGACGAGGATGGAGGCGATCCGGCGCTCTCGCCGCCCGGCCGGCGCGGCGACGAGCGGCTCCGCGCAACGCCCGCAGAATCGAAAGTCCGACGGGTTTTCGGCTCCGCACCGCGAGCAGGTGAGCATCGCCACGATTATCTCAGGCGCCGGCCGGTGCGCCCGCTCAGCGCCGGAGGAGCACGTTGAGCAGGATCGTCGCGACCACGCTCACCAGGATCATGAGCCCGATCGGCGCGTACACCGAGACGCCGCCGCCCTTCGACTGCCACTTCAGCGTGCCGGGGAGGCCGGTGACGCCGAGCCGGGCCAGGGCCAGCAGGACGAGCCCGCTCACGGCGAGAACGGCGGCCGCGGCCAGGAGGAGCTTGGCGGCGGACTCCACCCGA
>DASQXS010000414.1:0-7898 GCA_035639615.1 Gaiellales bacterium
GAGGTGGAGGCCGCCGTCGCGGCCGCGACCGCGGCGTTTCCCGCGTGGGCGGCGCTCGGGCCGGCCGGCCGGGCGCCGTACCTGCGCCGCCTGGCCGGCCTGATCGACGCGAACATCGACCGCCTCGCAGCCGTCGAGTGCCTCGACATGGCGATGCTCGAGCGCTCGCTCCGGGCGCGGGTGATCGCCCGCGGCGCCCGCAACTACCGAAGCTACGCCGAGCTGGCCGAGGCCCACCGCGAGCGGGCCTGGTTGAGCAACCGCACCGAGAACCGCGTCATCCGGATGCCGTCGGGCCCGGCGGCGGTGATCACGCCCTGGAACGCGCCCTTCATGCTCTCCACCTGGAAGACGGCCCCGGCGCTCGCCGCCGGCTGCACCGTCGTCCTGAAGCCGGCCGAGTGGTCGCCGCTCTCGTGCTCGATCCTGGCCGACCTCACCGCCGAGGCCGGCTTCCCGGCCGGCGTCTTCAACGTCGTGCAGGGGATCGGCGAGGAGGCCGGCGCCGCGCTCGTCTCCCACCCCGGCGTCCGCCGGGTGAGCTTCACCGGCTCGCCCGAGACGGGGCGCCTGATCGGCGCGGCGGCCGCCGCCAACATCGTCCCGTTTACGGCCGAGCTGGGCGGCAAGAGCCCGCTCGTCGTCCTCGCCGACGCGGACGTCGAGGCGGCCGCGGCCAAGGCCGCCGGCCAGTACGACGACGCCGGCCAGAACTGCATGGCGGGGACGCGCCTGCTCGTGGACGAGTCGATCGCCGAGGACTTCCTGGCCCGCTTCCACCGCCACGCCGACGCCCACGTCCTCGGCGACCCGCGCGACGACGCCACCACAGTGACCCCGCTCATCCACCCGGACCACCTGGCCCGGGTCGAGGGCTTCGTCGACCGCGCCCGAGCCGCCGGCGACCGCATCGTCCGCGGCGGCCGCAGGGTCGACGGCGGCGGGCTCCTCTACGAGCCCACGCTGATCGAGCCGCGCTCGAACGAGTCGGAGGTGGTGCAGAAGGAGGTGTTCGGCCCCGTGCTCACGTTCCAGACGTTCGCGTCGGAGGACGAGGCGGTCGCGCTCGCCAACTCCACCCGCTACGGCCTCGCGGCGATCGTCTACACCCGCTCCCGCGAGCGGGCCGAGCGGATCGGCTGGGCCATCCGCGCCGGCACGGTGTGGGTGAACTCGTTCCTCGTCCGCGACCTGACCGCGCCGTTCGGAGGCACCGGGATCTCCGGCATCGGCCGCGAGGGCGGCGATTACGCGCTCGACTTCTACTCCGACCTGAAGACGCTCCAGATCCTCGAGGGGAGCACCGAATGACCACGGCCGCACCCGCCATCGACTTCGAGAACGACACCTTCGCCCGCCGGATCCCGTACGACATGTTCGACTGGCTGCGCCGGAACGACCCGGTGCGCTGGTACGACTGGCCGCACGGGAAGGGCTACTGGGCGATCACCCGCCACGACGACCTGGTCGCCGTCCACAAGGACACGGAGACCTTCTCGTCCGAGACCGGAGCGACGGCGCTCGAGGACCTCGAGCCGGACGCCATCGAGGCGCGCAAGTCGATGATCGACACCGACCCTCCCCGGCACACCCGGCTTCGGGCGCTCGTGAACAAGGGCTTCACCCCCCGCGCCGTTCTCGCCTACGAGGGCCTCCTGCGCGAGCTCACCCGCTCCATCCTCGACGCCGCCCTCCCACGCGGCGAGTTCGACTTCATCGAGCATGTCGCGGCGCCCCTTCCCATCCAGGTGCTGTGCCGCATCCTGGGCGTCCCGCCTGAGGACAACCGCAAGCTGATCGAGTGGGGCGACCGCATGATCGGCTCGACCGATCCGACGATGTCCGACATGTCGTATGAGCATCCCGACTCCGACGAGTACCGCCTGCTCCCGTTCCGAAGCCCGGCCGCGCTCGAGCTCTGGCGCTACGGCCACGGCATCGCCGAGCAGCGGCGGGCCGAGCCGCACGACGACATCGTCACCAAGCTCGTCCAGGCGGAGATCGACGGCGAGCGGCTGACCTCGCGCGAGTTCGATGTCATGTTCCTGCTTCTCGTCGTCGCCGGGAACGAGACCACCCGCCAGGCGATCGCCCACGGCATGCAGGCGCTCATGGATCATCCCGACGAGACGGAGCGGCTGCGCGACGACCCCGGCCTGATGGCGACCGCCGTCGACGAGATCATCCGCTGGGCCACGCCGGTGCTCCACTTCCGCCGCACCGCGACCCGCGACGTCGAGATGCGCGGCAGGACGATCCGGGCCGGCGACAAGGTGGTCACCTGGTACATCTCCGCCAACCGCGACGAGCTCGTCTTCGACGACCCGTACCGGTTCGACGTCGGCCGGCGCCCGAACGACCACGTCAGCTTCGGCCGCGGCGGCCCGCACTTCTGCCTCGGCGCGCACCTCGCCAAGCTCGAGGTCAAAGTCATGTTCGAGGAGCTCCTGCCCCGGCTTCGGTCCATCGAGCCGGCCGGGCCGCCGCAGCGGATCCGCACCAACTTCACGAACGCCCTGAAGTCGATGCCGGTCCGGGTGACTGCGGCGTGAAAGGATTTGGCGCATGACCGATAGCCGCCTCGCCGACCTCGAACGCCAGGGCGTGCGCACCGTGCGCATGACCTATCCCGACCTGCACGGCATCTCGCGCGGGAAGGACTACCCGCTCGCCCACTTCCACCGGCTCGTCGCGGAGGGCGGCGGCTTCTGCGAGGCGATCATGACCGTCGACCTGCGCCACGTCGTCACGGCCGGCTTCGAGCACGGCTTCCAGGACATCCTGGCGCGGCCCGATCTCGACACGCTCATGCCGGTGCCGTGGGAGCCGGGGACGGCGTGGTGCATCGCCGACCTCGTCCGCATGACCGGCGAGCCGTACGAGGTCGATCCGCGCGGCGCGGTGCGGCGGGCGCTGGCCGAGTACGCCGAGCTCGGGATCCATCCCGTGGTGGGCCCGGAGCTCGAGTTCTACCTCTGCGAGCCCGACCCGTCGGCGCCGAACGGCTACCGCCGCTACGTCGACAACGACAGCCACGTCTACACGGTCGGCCAGGTCGCTGACCCGCGCCGCGTCCTGTCCACGATGCTCGACGCCTGCGTCGACATGGGGCTCGGGGCGATCGCCGCGAACCACGAGTACGGCCGCAGCCAGTTCGAGATCAACATCGGCCACGCCCCGGCGCTCGAGGCCGCCGACAGGGCCTTCCGGCTCCGGTCCGTCGTCAAGGACCTGGCCGCGCGCGAGGGGCTTCTGGCCACGTTCATCGGAAAGCCGTGGAACGACGACGAGGGCTCGGGCTTCCACCTGCACATGTCACTCTGCGGGGAGGACGGCGCGAGCCTGATGAACGATCCGGACGGCGCCGAGGGGCTCTCGCAGGTGGCCCACCACTTCATCGCCGGGCTGCTCGAGCACGGGCCGGCGCTCATGGCCTTCTTCAACCCGACCACCAACGCCTACCGGCGCATCCATCCCGAGGCGCTCGTGCCGACGCTGGTCTCGTGGGGGCACGACAACCGGCTGACGCTCGCCCGCGTCCCCCGCGAGCGGGGCTCGGCCTGCCGCGTCGAGTTCCGCGTCGGGGACGGCGCCGCCAACGCCTACCTGGTCACCGCCGGCGCCCTCTTCGCCGGGCTGGACGGCATCCGCCGCCAGCTCGAGCCGCCGGCGCCGGTGGAGGGCCTGATCTACGAGCATCCCGAGGCCGGGTCGATGACGCCGCTTCCGACCACGTTCGAGGCCGCCCTCGCCGCGCTCGAGGCGGACGAGTACATCACGACCTCGATGGGGGCGGAGCTCGTCCGCATCTTCCGCGTGAACAAGGACGCCGAGCTGGCACGGGCGCGGACGTGGGTGACCGACTGGGAGTTCCGTGAGTACACCCACCACCTCTGACCTCGGCGCCGGCATCACGGTCGAGGCGCTCGAGGCCGACCCGTTCCCGATCTACGCCCGCCTGCGCGAGGAGGCGCCGGTGTGCTTCGTCCCCGCCGTCGGCCTGCACCTGGTGACGCGCTGGGAGGACGTCCAGCACGTGGCGACGCACCCGGAGACGTTCACGGCGGCCGTGGGCTCGTCGCCGCTCACGCGGACGCTGGGGCAGAACGTGCTCACCGTCGACGGCGCCGACCATGCCCGCATGCGCGCCGGGATGGACGCGCCGATGCGGCCGCGGGCGGTCGAGGCGTACGCGCCGGAGGTGATCGCGCCGATCGCGGCCCGGCACCTCGACGCGATCGCCGGCGGCGACGGCGGCGAGCTCATGGCCGCCTATTGCGAGCCCGTGTCCGTCCTGGCGCTCGGCGCCGTCATGGGCCTCGGCGAGCTCGACGCCGACACGCTGCGGCGGTGGTTCGCCGACCTCGCCACCGGCGGCGCCAACTTCGAGCAGGACCCGGCCAAGCAGGCGGTCGCGGACGCGACGAGCGCCGAGATCGACGAGCGGGTAGGGCCGATCCTCGACCGGCTCGCCCGGGAGCCCGACGAGAGCGTCCTCGCCCACATGCTGGCCGCGGATTCGAGCCGCGCCGAGGTGCTCTCGAACCTGAAGCTGATCCTGCTCGGCGGGATGCAGGAGCCGGGCCACGCGCTGGGGATCTGCGTGTGGGCGTTCCTCACCCACCCGGACGCGCTCGCCCGCGTCCGCGCCGATGCCGGGCTCATCCGCCCGGCGGTCGAGGAGGCGCTGCGCTGGCACTCGCCGGTCGGCACGCAGACGCGGCAGGTGACGCAGCCCGTGACCCTGGCCGGCGTCCGGCTTGTGCCCGGCGACACCATCGCGGCGGTGCTCGCCTCGGCGAACCGGGACGGCCGCCACTGGGACCGGCCGGACGAGTTCGTGATCGACCGCCGCGGCGCCCACGCCGCGTTCGGGCTTGGCTCGCATCACTGCGCCGGGGCGCCGTTCGCCCGCCACGAGGTGCGCATCCCGCTGGAGATGCTGCTCGCGCGCTTGCCCCGACTGCGGCTCGACCCCGACCACGACGTCGAGCTCCGGGGCTGGGAGTTCCGCGCGCCGACGGCCCTTCACGTACGCTGGGACTGATGGCGGAGTGGGTCGACGTGTGCGGCGAGGGCGAGCTCGATGACGGGGCGATGACGACCGTCGACGTCGGCGGCGAGCTCGTCGCCGTCGCCCGCTCGAACGGCTCGTACTACGCCTTCGACGACACCTGCACGCACGAGGAGTGCTCCCTCTCCGAGGGGATCCTGACCGGCACCGAGGTGGACTGCCCGTGCCACGGCTCGGTGTTCGACCTCCGCACCGGAGAGGCGCTGGTCGGGCCGGCGCTCGAATCGGTGCAGACCTACCGGGTGCGGGTCGAGGCGGGGCGGATCCAGGTCAGCGAGCACCAGCCGTGACGGACCTTCTCTTCTACGGCGATACCGAGCGGTCGGCGGCGATGCGCCACGAGCTCCCGGTCGCGATCGGCGACCCCTTCCTCGTCGGCATCGTCGACGGGCGGATGCACGTCATGGCGAGCCCGCTCGAGCGCGCCCGGATCGCGTCGGCCGCACCCGACGCGGTCATCCTCGATATGACCGACCTGGGGCTGTACGACCTCCTCGGGAACGGGATGCGCAGGCACGAGGTCGACCTCGAGCTGGCCTCGCGCGCGGCGGCGGCGATGGGCGTCGCCGAGGCCGTGGTCGACCCGGACATGCCCGTCGGCGTCGCCGACCGGCTCCGCGCCGACGGCCTCGCCCTGCATCCGGACGACGAGGCGATCGCCGCCCGCCGGCGAGTGAAGTCGACGGCGGAGCTCGAAGGGATACGCCTGGCCCAGACCGCGGCGGAGGCCGGGATGAGGGCCGCCGCGGAGCTCCTGCGCCGGGCCGAGCCCGACGGCGACAGGCTCGTCGTCTCCGGCGCGGCGCTGACGGCGGACGCGGTGCGGGCCGTGCTCCGCGACGCCTGCCGGGACGCCGGCGCGCCCGCGCCGCCTGACATCATCGTCGCCTCGGTCTGGGAGGGCGGCGGCCACGAGCCCGGCTCGGGGCCGCTGCCCGCGAACCTGCCGATCGTGATCGACCTCTGGCCGCGCGAGGAGCGCTCGGGCTGCTGGGCCGACATGACCCGGACGTTCGTCGTCGGCGAGATCCCCGATGCGGTGCGGGCGCTGGAGCGGCTCGTGTGCGATGGGCTCGAGCGCGCGCGCGAGGCGGTGCGGCCGGGGATCACGGGGCGCGAGCTCCACGCCCTTGTCTGCGACGTGTTCGAGGCCGCGGGGCATCGCACCCAGCGGACCGGCCCTGGCGACGACCCGGACGAGGGCTTCCAATTCTCGCTCGGGCACGGCGTCGGGCTCACCGTCCACGAGGAGCCCGCACTCGGCCAGACGGGGCTGAACGAGCTCGTCGCCGGCGACGTCATCGCCATCGAGCCGGGGCTGTGGCAGGCCGGGATCGGCGAGGTGCGCCTCGAGGATCTCCTGCTCGTCACCGAGGATGGGAGCGAGACGCTGACGCGCTATCCGTACGACCTCGCGCCCTGAGCGTCACCGCGCGTCGAGCGCCAGCGCCGCCTGAAACGCCGCCCGCACGTCGGCCTCGCTCCAGTCGTGCGCGTCGACCGTGAGGCAGTAGTCCTCGGCGGCCGCTGGGACGAGGTCATCGACCGCGGCGGCGGTCGCGCCCGCATCGGCGAGCGTGGGGAAGGCGGCGTCGCGCAGCAGCCGGCGGACGGCCCGGACCGCCCGGGAGCCGTCGCCCGACCCGTCGTCCGGCTCGCCGAGCGCATCGGCGACCCGCTCCAGCCGCGCGGCGCAGGCGGGCCGCGAGACGTCGAGCGTCTCGGCGAGCACCAGCCCGACGGCGAGGCCGTGCGGCAGGTGAAGGCCGGCGCCGAGGGCGTGGCCGAGGGCATGGTCGGCGCCGCAGTCGGAGAGGTTCATGGAGAGCCCGGCGATGAGGCTCCCGAGCGACATCTCGGCCCGCGCCGCCCGATCCGAGCCATCCCGGACGGCGGCGGCGTACCCGGCGGCGACGTGCCGGCATGCCTCGAGCCCGAGCGCCACCGATCCGGGGTTGCCGTTTCGGACGGTGACGCCGCCGATCGCCTGGGCAAGCGCGTCCGCGCCCGTCTGCATCGTCGCGTCGCGGGGCAGGGCGAGGGTCAGGAGCGGGTCGACGAGCGCGTGCTGCGCCCGCATGAGCGGCGAGGCGATGCCGGTCTTGCGGCCGGTAGCCTCGTCGGTCATGACCGACCCGCCGCTCACCTCCGAGCCGGTGCCGGACGTCGTCGGGACGGCGACGAGCGGGATCCGTGGCGGCGCGATCGGGAGGCGGCCCGCGTAGATATCTGCGGCGGCGACCGCCTGGCCGTGGGCGGCGCGCGCGCCCTTGGCGGTGTCGAGCGCGGAGCCGCCGCCGACCGCGACGACGGCGTCGGGATGGAGCTCGTCGAGGCGGCGGGCGAGCTCCTCGACCATCGCGACCGTAGGCTCGCCCGGCGGCTTCACCAGCGTTTCCATCCCGGCGGTCACACCGGCGACTGCCTCGTCGGCGATCGCCACGGGGCGGTGGGCGGCGAGCTCAGAAAGGACGTCGGGGAGGGCGCCGGCGGCGCCCTCCCCGAACTGGATCCGGACGGGTAGGTGGAACCCGAACGGGTCGATCACGCAGCGGCCGGCTCGGTCGCCTCCTGCGCCGCGACCTGCTCCGGCGCGACGCCGCGCGGCACCATCGTGAGCGTGGCGAGGAGCCCCGCCGCCGCCAGGATCGCGCCGACCAGGAACGCGACGGAGAAGCCGTCCACGTCCGCCCGCAACAGCAGGTCCTGGGCGGGCGCGTGGCTCGTCAGGTAGTCGGACACGCGGGTGAACGCGACCGTCGACAGGATCGCCGTCCCCAGCGCGCCGCCGACCTGCTGCGACGTGTTGACGATGCCGGACGCG
>DASQXS010000415.1:0-4883 GCA_035639615.1 Gaiellales bacterium
GTCGCAATACTCGATGATGCGCTCCGCCGCCCGCCGCTCGAGCATCAGCCGCCTGATGTCGCCGCGCACGTCAGCGGGCGCGTCTCGCCCCATGCTCACGCCACTCGTCCCCGGCCCACACTCGCCACATCGCGGGCTCCGGCCCGCGCGTTACACCGGTTTGCGTCATCGCACGCTCGGGGTAGCGATCTACCGATGGTATGGGTGACTCTCGCGGTCGTCGTCGTGATCGCCGTTGCGGTCGTCGCGTGGCTCTGGGCGCGGATGCTCCGCACCCAGCGAATCCAGGAGGCGCTCGACCCGGAGGACACACCGGCCGATGCGGAGCTCCGCACGCGCGACCTCGCCGGGACCGAAAAGCGCCGGTTCGCCCGTCGCGCTGATGGGTAGCGAGAACTTGAAAGCGGTAGGCGGCTCTGCGCGAGTGGCCGGCCGACGGCCGCCGCAGCACACAAGACGCAGAGCCGCCTACCGCATGCGCCACGTTTACTCGGTGCCGGAGCCGGGGCACCCGATCGACATGCGGTGGCGCGAGCTCTCATCAGGAAGCGCCGGCCGTGCCTATGTTCTCGTCTTCGACACCGGCGACGAGGCCGTTTCGGGCATCGAGGGCTTCGCCGGCCGAAACGACGTTCTGGGAGCGCGGTTCACGGCGATCGGCGCGTTCGAGCGCGCCGTCGTCGGCTATTTCGACTGGAACCGCAAGGAGTATGCGCGGATCCCGATCGACGAGCAGGTCGAAGTGCTCACGATGGCCGGGGACATCGCGCTCGCCGACGGCGCGCCGGCGGTGCACGCCCATGTCGTGCTCGGCCGCCCGGACGCCACGACCCGCGGCGGCCATCTGCTCGAGGGCATCGTCCGCCCGACGCTCGAGGTCATGCTGGAGGAATCGCCGACCGCGCTGCGGAAGCGGCACGACGCGGAGACCGGGCTCGCACTGATCGACCCGCAGCGCTGATCCCGAAGTTGGGCTCGCTACCGGCTTGCGGCCTCGACGCCGTCCAGCTCGATCTGGACGATCATCAGGCAGTACCCGTCCGGATCGGTGACGCGCATCTCCTCCTCCGGGCCCGGGCTCCCGGACTCGATCCGGCCGGCCTCGACGCCGCTCGAGATGAGATGCGCCCGTAGCGCGTGGAGGTCGCGCGTGTAGAGGTAGAACAGGACTGCCTGCTTGTCTGGATCGATCGGCGCGTCGGCGCGGGCGAGCATGATCCGCGCGCCGGAGGCCTTGAGCAGCGCCCAGACGTAGGCGTCCGCGGGACGGTGCGCGTCGGTGACCTCGAAGCCGAGGAGGCGATAGAACGCGATCGATCGGTCGACGTCGGCGACGTGGACGAACGGAACGAGTGCACTGACGCGGTCGGCCTTCATGTCACACCAGCCCGCTCGCGGCAGCCGGACCGCCCCCGAGGCGGAGCTCGAGCGCCTCCGCCAAGTCGTGAGGGGGGATCGAGTCGGTCGGAAGGGCGGGTCGCATGTCAGCCTCAGCCTGGCACGGGCCAAAATTCTACCAACCGGCGCGGCCGCGCGGGCGTCCTGTCAAGCCGTGACAGCTTCTAAGCGCATTTCAGAATGAGCCGCGCGCTTGGCCGCCCTCGTGCATAAAACCAGCCAGGCTGGTTTTATGCACCGCCCACATCGGGCGAAGTGACGACCTCATTCTGAAATGCGCTCCAACGGAAGCTCGTGGTCGGCCTGCGCGATGACGACCGGGTCGTGGCTCGCAACGATCACGGTCGCACCGTGGAGGCGCGACGCGTCCGCGAGGAGGCGCCCGACCACGGCGGCATTTGCCTGGTCGAGGCGGGACGTGGGCTCGTCGACCAGGACGAGGCCGGGCGCACAGGCGAGGGCGCGCGCGATCGCCACTCTCTGGCGCTCCCCGGCCGAGAGCCGCTCGACCCGCTGGTCGAGGCGGTGATCGAGGCCCAGCCGCCCGAGCCATGCCCGCGCGAGGTCCGGGTCGGGCCGGCCGCGCACGGCGAGCGCCAGCTCGACGTTCTCGACCGCCGAGAGGTGCCCGACGAGGCCGGCCTCCTGGCTGACCACGGCGATGTGCCGGCGCCGAAACTCCGCGAGCTCGGCCCCGCTTCGGCCGGAGATCACCTCCCCGGCGACGACGATCTCGCCCGACGTCGGCCGGTCGAGTCCCGCCAGGAGCCGAAGCAGCGTGCTCTTGCCCGATCCCGACCTGCCGGTGACGGCGGTCATCCGGCCGGCGGCGAACGTTGCCGAGCGGCCGTCGAGGACGGTGCGCTCCCGGCGGCCGGTGCCGTACCGTTTGACGACGCCGCGGAGCTCGGCGGCGACGCCCGCGGGCCCGCCGGGAGCGGCCGGCTCGACGGGGGCGACCCCCGGCTCGACCGCGGCGTCCCCCGCGGGGACGATGAGGACGCCGTCGTCGCGGCGCTCGGCTCGCGCCAGCCGGCCGATGCCGGCCTCCCGCAGGAGCTCCTCCGGGAGGCGGAGCCAGCCGCCGCGGCCGACCACGATCGCCGCCTCGCCGGCGCCCGCCGCCTCGTCGCTGAGGCGGCCGTCGCGGATGTGGACCGCGCGGTCGCCGATCCGCGCCACCCCCGGGTCGTGGCTCACGAGAACGACCGTCGTCCGCTGCTCCCGTGCCAGCTCGCCGATCAGCCGGTATGCGGTGGCGACGCCCTCCGCGTCGAGCTCGCCGGCCGGCTCGTCTGCGAGGAGCAGGGCGGGGCGGTGGGCGACGGCGGCGCAGATGGCGATCCGCTGTGCCTCGCCGCCGGAGAGCTCGCCGGGGCGGGCACCAGCGGCGGCGGCGAGGCCGACGCGCTCGAGCAGCTCATCGGCGCGGCGGGTGCGCTCCGCCGCGGATGCGCCGAGCATCGCCATCTGGAGCGACACGATCGACCGGCAGTCGAGGTCAGGCGGAAGCGCGCGCCGGAAGTGCTGGTCGATTACCCCCATCCGGCTCGCGCGCAGCCGCGCCGTCCGACGCGACGGAAGTGCGGCCAGGTCGCTCCCGAGCACGAGCGCGCTTCCGGCCGAGGGCCGCTCGAGGCCCGCAAGGATGCGCATGAGCGTGCTCTTGCCGGATCCACTCGGGCCCAGCACGGCGACGACCTCCTGCTCCTCGACGCGGAGGGTGAGGCCTTGGAGCGCGGCCGCATCCCCCTCCGCGGTGCGGTGGATGCGAAAGACGTCGCGGGCGTCGACCGCCGCCTGCATCACCGCGCGGACCGTCCGGTCATGAGGGCGACGGGGAGAAGCCCGAGGATCGTGAACGCCACGACGGCCGCCGCCGCGGTTGGCAGCGACGCTTCCGCGCGCAGCGGCGGCACCGCCGTCGCGCTTCCAGCGCCGAGCTGCACCAGGTCCACGACGGCTCTCGAAAGCGCAATCCCGAGCACGATCCCGCCGGCAATTCCGGCGACGGCCATGAGCACGGCACGCAGGATCAGATGTACCCGCAGCACCCGCGGCGGCACGCCCATCGCCTCGAGGTCGTCCAGGTGGGGTCGCTCGTCCGCCAGGTCGGATGCGCCGACGAGCACGAGCCCGGCTGCGGCCAGAAGGACCGCGAGCACGGCCGCGGCCTCGAGCACGATCAGGATCCCGCGCGCGAGCGGCCGTCCCGCTTCGCTGGCTCGGATCCCGGAGCGGGAGCGGACGGCAAGCGCGCTGAAGGGCGGGCGCCGCAGCTCCGACTGCACCCGGCCCGTCTCGTCCGGCGGCACGCCCACCCACATTTCGTCGGGGACGGCGGTTCCGGGCGCGTCGGCGTTGATCTTGAGCGCCAGGGTGGCCTCGTCGGCGATCGCAAAGCTGGAGCCGGTGGTCGGGAAGCGGTCGCCGACTGCCACCACCTGGGCGGGCACGGAGCGGCCGTCCGGGAGGGCGAGGGCGAGCCGGCCCCCGGGGCCGGCGGCCTGCGCGACGTCTGTGCTTGCGAGGAGCGGCACGCGCGACCCATCCGAAGGCTGCGGCGGGCGCACGAGCCCATTTGCCCGGCCGTCGAGCGCGTAGTCGATCCGGCCCGGCCCACCGCCGAGCGTGGCGGTGCCGCGGGCGAGCCACCCCGAGAAGTCGGTCACCGCCTCGCCCCCCGCTCGAAGCGGCGCGAGCCGGAGCGCCCCGTTCGCCACGATCGTCAGCCCGCCCTCGATCCCGGCGTGCTCGAGGGCCTGAGCGTCTGCGGGCGTGAGGCCGATCTCGAGCCCGGCGACGCCGCCCCCGCGATCGGCCGCCGGGATGGGAGCGGAGAGGACGAGCCGTCCGGCCCCGGTCGTGCCGAGCTGAATCGTGTCGAACGTCCCGTCGGGGCGGCGAACGGCGACCTGCAGGACGACGGCACGGCCGGAGCCCGTCACCGCGAGCGAGAGCCGGCGGGCGGAGGCCGGAAGCTGTGCAGTCGCCATCCGCGGCGGCCGGCCGGGGGAGAGGAGGTGGGCGAGCGCGGCGGGCGAGACGTCCGCGTAGTCGCTTCGCCAGTGGAGCCGGGGGAGAAGCGCGGCGGGCACGCCGACGAGCGTCGGCTGGACCGGCGTCCCCGGCCCGGGCACGGCAACGCTCGTCCGCAGGATCGGGACTGCGATCGTGTGCGGGGCGAGCGCCCGGTACCGCGCCGGCGGGGCAACGTCGAGCGGGCGCCGGAGCGCGGCGCCTTCTGTGAGCGTGAAGTCGAGCGGCACCTGGAACGCGGCCTGGTCGGATTCACCGGCTCGCAGCGTCGCCCGGTAGGAGACAGCGAAGATGGCGAGCCCGAGCGCGCCGGTGATGTAGGCGGCGGCGAGCGCCGGCCGGCCGCCCTGGCGTCCGAGCGAGACGAGGGCGAGCCGCACCGCCACGGGGCCGCGGCGGCTGCCGCGGCCGGCGAGCCTGAGCGCCGGCCCGGCCAGCCGGGCGAC
>DASQXS010000416.1:0-4060 GCA_035639615.1 Gaiellales bacterium
GCCGAGGCGACGCCGCGGCGGCGGTGCTCCGGCCGCACCTCGACGTCCTGCAGCTCCGGCGGGTCGGTGAGGGCGAGGTGGGCGTGGCCGAGCGGTACGTCGCCCTCCCAGGCAACGAGATAGACGCCGGCGCCGCCGCCGAGCCGAGCCAGGCCGAGCACCGCGCCGACCCGGTCGATCTCGTTGGGGGCGAGCCTGCGGATCTCCCACCCGGCCATGCCAACTAGGATCGCACCGTCATGGCCCTGCTGCTCGCCGCAACCGTGACGCCGCTTCGCGACCGGGGCGCGGCGGTGGACGAGGACGCGATCGCGCCCCTGTGCGCATTTCTCGCGTCCGGCGGCGCGGACGGGGTGTTCGCGCTGGGGACGACCGGCGAGGGCGTCCTGCTCTCGCTCGAGGAGCGGCGGCGGGCGGCGGCCGCGTTCCGGGAGGCGTGCACCGGCACGCTGATCGTCCACTGCGGCGCGCAGTCGACCGCCGACACCTGCGCGCTCGCGGCGCACGCCGCGTCGATCGGCGCGGACGGTGTGGCGGTGATCCCGCCGCCGTACTACGCCTTCCCGCCGGCCGCCGTGCTCGAGCACCTGGCCGCCGCCGCATCCGCCTGCACGCCCGTGCCGTTCTATCCGTACGCGTTTGCGGCCCGGAGCGGCTACGCCCTCGAGCCGGAGGTCGTGACCCGGCTGCGCGACCGTGCCGGGAACCTGGCCGGCATGAAGGTGTCGGAGTCGCCGTTCGAGCGGGTCGAGCCGTATCTCGGGCTCGGTCTTCCGGTCTTCGTCGGCGCCGAGGCGCTGATCCCGCGCGCGCTCGCGGCCGGAGCCGCCGGCGCGGTGTCGGGGCTCGCGGCGGCGTTCCCCGACGTCGTCTCGGCCGTCGTCCGCGACCCCGATGAGGCGGGCGCCGAGCGGCTCCGAGAGCTGCGCTCGGCGCTCGAGCGCCATCCCTTCCAGGCGGCGCTCAAGGCGGCGCTCGGGGCGCGCGGCGTCCCCGTTCGGCCCGACGTCCGTCCGCCCCTGCCGGGCCTCGACGTGGACGGCGCGCGGGCGGTCGCGGAGCTCGGCGGCGCCGCATTTGTTAATTAAGTTGCAGACGTCCGGAAGCGATGGTATTTTAGGCATCCGCGTAGTCAGCGCCCACCCACGACCGAAAGGAGGCGACATTCGATGAAGCTCACTCTCACGATGAACGTCGCCGGCCCGTCGTGGATCCGACTTACCATCGGTCCGGCGCAGGCGTTTACCGCGTCCTCGATCGCGTAACCACGCCGATCGAGTAACGCATCAGCTCACCGGCCGCGGCCACGAAGCGGCCGTGTAGCTACGAGCGGTTCGTTAACTCCACTACCCGAAAGGGAGGCGGCTGCATGTCCTCATATTCACCGATACGTAACGAATTCGAAGGGAGGTGAACAATCATGCATAGCTACATGCACTCGCTCGCGATCTACCAGCTGAGCCGGGAACGCCAGGCGAATCTGATCGAGCGGGCCGAGAAGGCACGGATGCGGCGGGCGCTCAAGGCGGAGATCGTCGAGCTGGGTCGCGTCGTCCAGGCTCCGCGCCAGCAGGCAGAGCGCCGCAACCGTCCGGCAGTTCAGCAGGAGGCTCGATGAACTCGGAGCGCGCACCTCCCGCAGGAGCCGGGCAAGGGCGAAGCACCAACGTCGCCGCCGCGACGGCCTGTCATGGCCGTCGCGGCGGCGTCACGTCTACGCAGCTTCCTCGAACGCCGGCTCGCCGGCCGGCTCCTCGTCCTCCTCGCCGGCCGCGCCTGCCGCCTCCGGCCGAAGCAGCGCCACCGTGAGGACGACCGCCGTCACCACCAGCGCCGTGCCGATCGTGAACGCGAGCTGGTACCCGCTCGTGAGTGCGAACGCCGGCGAGTGGCCCTCGGCGACCAGGCTGTCGGTGCGGGTCGTCGACAGCGTCGCGAGGACGGCCAGGCCGAGCGCTCCGCCGACCTGCATCGTCGTGTTGGCCAGTCCGGAGAGAAGCCCCGAGTCGCTCGGCGTCGCCGCCGCCATGGCGAGCGTCATGAGCGACGGGAACGTGAGCCCGCCGCCGAGGCCGAGGAGGAGCATCGCCGGCAGGAGATCGCGGACGTAGTCGCCGTCGACCGGCACGCGCTGGAAGAGGGCGAGGCCGGCGGCGACCAGGACGAGCCCGGGGATGAGCGTCGCCCGGGCGCCGGCGCGCATGATCAGCCGGGCGGAGAGCCCGAGGGAGAGCGTGCCGATGATGAGCGCGACCGGCAGGAAGGCCAGCCCCACCTCGATCGCGTCGTATCCCAGCACGCGCTGCATGTAGAGCGCGCCCAGGAAGAACATGCCGAAGAGCCCGGCCACGGTGAGCGCCTGGATCGTGTTCGCCAGGGCGACGACGCGCGACCGGAAGACGCGCAGCGGCATGAGCGGGTTCCGGGTGCGCGCCTCGCGGGCGACGAAGCCGGCGAGCAGGGCCGCGGCCAGCGCCCCGAACCCGAGGGTGTGCGCCGACACCCAGCCGGAATCGCCCGCCTCCACGATGGTGTAGACCGCGAGCATGAGCGCGCCCACGATCAGGACCGCGCCGGGCACATCGGCACCCTGTCCGAGGCCGAGACCGGCGTCGCGGTCGACGATCCGTGCCGCGACCAGCGCGGTGGCGAGGCCGATCGGGATGTTGACGAAGAAGATCCAGTGCCAGTTGATCGCCTGCGTGAGGACGCCGCCGGCGAGGAGGCCGATCGACGCCCCGGCCGCGGCCACGGAGCTGTAGACGCCGATCGCCCGCGCCCGCTCGCCCGGGTCCTCGAACATCGTCACGATCATGCCGAGCACGACGGCCGAGGTCATCGCGCCGCCGGCACCCTGGAGGAATCGGGCGGCGACCAGCATGTCCTGATTCTGGGCCAGCCCGCAGAGAAGCGAGGCGGCGGTGAAGACGGCGAGGCCGGTCAGGAAGACGCGCCTGCGGCCGACCAGGTCGCCCACCCGTCCGGCCAGAAGCAGCAGGCCGCCGAACGCGATCAGGTAGGCGTTCACGACCCAGGCGAGGCCGGACTGGGAGAAGCCCAGGTCGGTGCGGATGGACGGCAGGGCGACGTTCACGATCGTCTGGTCGAGCACGATCATCAGCGTCCCCACGCACAGGACCACGAGGGCAATCCAGCGGTCACGGTCTGTTCGATGGGAGTCGGCCATGTACGGAGAGACTCCTCTCGTTCTCGATGCGAGACCGGACCATAGCAGATCGTCCTGGACGGTATAATCTGCTACGAGAGCATGAGGCGCTAGGCCCGGCGCCGCACCGGCTGCGCGCAGGCAGCCGGCTCGGAGAGCCGGCCGGACACCAGCCGCACCAGCGCGGACATGAGCGCGGCCCGCTCGCGGCTGGGAAGCGCCTCCAGCACGTCCGCCTGGATCCGGCGGCTGACCTTATCGGCCTCGGCGACCTTGGCCCAGCCCGCCGCCGTCACCCCGATCACGCGGACGCGCCGGTCCGCGGCGGCCGGCCGCCGCTCCGCCAGCCCGGCCGCCTCGAGCTCGTCGAGCGTCACCACCATGGTCGTCTTGTCGATGCCGACCATCCGCGCCAGCTCCGTCTGGGTGTGGTCGCCGGTCATGGCGCTCGTGAGCACACAATGCCCCCGCGGCGAGATGCCCAGGTCCTCGAGGCCCGCCGTCAGCTCGGTCGTGAGCGCATGGCCGGCCTGGGAGAGGAGCCAGCAGAGGTTGGCCGCCAGCGGCTCGGGGGCGGTCGCGGCGGGGGTGGGCTCGGTGCGGGTGTGCATGCCTGCATCGTACCAACGATCGATTTCGAAGCGGACGATCTGCTACCGGACGATTAGCCGAGCGCCCCGCTCGCCCGGAGCGCCGCGATGGTGTCCTCGCCGTAGCCGCACACCTCGCGTAGCACCTCGTCGGTGTGCTCGCCGCGGGCCGGCGCCCGCCCCAGGTCGCCCCGGCCGCCACGCACGGCCGGCCGGGGCACGCGGACGGTGCCCAGCTGGGGGTGCTCGTACTCCGACACGACGCCGCGCGCCTGCGCCTGCGGGTCGGCGAACGCGCCCGCCA
>DASQXS010000417.1:0-4982 GCA_035639615.1 Gaiellales bacterium
GCTGGGCGAGCCACGGCCGCACGGCCTCGTCCTCACGCAGCGAGCCGAGCCGCTCGTAGGCGCGGGCGAACGTCTCCTGGAAGACGTCCTCGATGTCGTTCTCGGTGAGCCTGTGCGCCCGGGCTATCGCGAACACGTAGCGGGAGAAACGACGCACGAGCTCCCGCCAGGCAGCGTCGTCGCCGCCGCGGCACGCGGCCACCACCTCGGCGTCGGTTACGGTCTCGTGGTCCATCGCCTGCCGGTATCAAATCGCAATCCGGCTCCGCGCGGCGGCCGCGGCCTGCAGGCATGCGTCGGCCTCGCGGGCGCGCTCGTCCCCCGCCGCCGTCACCAGGTTCGCCGAGACGAGGCGGGCAGCGACCTGCGTCCCCGCCTCCGCAAGGAGCAGGGCCGCGTGGGCGTCGTCGCGCTGGGCGGGGTTGCCGCGATCGGCGACGTGCTCCGCGAGGGTCGCCGTGTCGGCGCCGACGCTCGCGATCGCCAGGGCGACATCGGCCGCACGGCCGAGCGCGAGCGCGATCGTCTCGTCGCGGGCGCCGCCCTCGCCGGATTCGCCAACGCGCATCGCGGCGAGGGAGAGCGCGTAGACCTCGGCATCCTCCTGGACGAGGGGCGCCGCCCGGGCGCGGAGGGATCGTGCCTGCGCGATCGCGCCCGCGGCGTCCGCCCATTGGTCGCGGGACCGGACGGCCACCATCTCGACGAGTGCGGCCGACATCGCCACCGCCGCCGCCGCTGCGGAGCCGCCGGCGGGCGATTCGCGCGCCGACGCCAGCTCCTCGAGCAGCTGATCGAGCGGGAGGCTCACCAGATCGTCGTCGGGCACCGCGCGGCGAATCTACCGCACGTCGGCCCCCGTGGGCTACGTCGCGAGGCGGACGCCGGCCGCCGAGACGAGCACCGTGCCGGCGTCGTGAATCGGGAGGCTGAGCGGTCGGCCGCCGGCCGTCACCTTCACGTACCACGGGGCGCCGACGACCATCCATAGGCGGTGGCGGTGGAACTGGAGCTTCTGCCCGGCCGCGAGGATGTTGCGATACAGCACGGCCCCCGCGGCCGACCCGCGCCTGATCTCGAGCCAGGTCGGGCCGGAGGCGGCGATCGCCAGCACGGGCGCCGCCGGGCGAGTCTGCGTCGTCGCCGACGACGAGGGCGTCGAGGCCGGCGGCGACTGGTGCGCCAGCCGGCTTCCGGCCCTGGTCCCGACCTGCGCCCCGGGGCCAGAGGATGACCCTCCCAGGAGCGACGCCGCGGCGAGGACGCCGAGGATGAGCACGAGCCCGGCGCCCGCCACGGCCGCCGCCCACATCCACCGGCCCATGATCGGGCCCGGCGCCACCGGCCGCGGTGGGGCGACGACGACGTCGTCCTCGGGCGGGATGACGGCGTTCAGCCGGTCGACCATCGCCTGCGGGTCGAGGCCGAGCTCCTCGGCGTAGTCGCGCAGGAACGCGCGCGCGTACGCCGCTCCGGGGAGTGCCTCGAAGCGCTCGTCCTCGAGCGCCATCAGGTACTTGGCCCGGATCTTGGTGTCGGCCTCGATCTGGTCGATACCGAGGCCGCGCCGGATGCGCTCGTCCCGCAGGGTGGAACCGATATCACCCATCGCCCCACGAGGATTGTAGGGGCGGCGACTCTAACCGTTCCGCAGGTGGCTGGTGTCGACGACCACCATGTCGGCGCCCGTGATCCGGTCGAGCTTGTGGAGCGCGGCATCGTTGAAATGCGCGTTCGAGGCGCCCGAGATGTACCAGGGCGAGCCGTTGTCGGCCAGGATCATGCCGTAGCGCTTGAGCGCGACCGCGATGATCCGCGCCTGCCGGGGGAGGCCGGCGACCCGGAAGCTCTTGCGTAGCCGCACCCGCAGCCCCATCGGCGGATAGCGCCCGCAGTTCGAGTGGGACGACGCGTCATGGCGGGCCGGGTAGGTGTGCCCGCTGCAGGTCTCGGGGCGCGGTGAAGCGGAGGGCATGATCGATCACGCCGCGCCTGATCTCGTTCCAGCGCACGAGGCCGGGCAGGATCGGAAGACCTGCCGCGTCGGCACTCGTCCATCCGTCCGGCCGCAGGTGGTCCGACTCGAGATCCCAGACGGCCCCGGACCCCGCATGCCAGCCCGCGGACGTGTGCCCGGCGGCGAAGAGCGTAGAGGCGGCACCGGCTCTGGTCGACGATCAGGAGATGGCGGTCGGAGCCGGCCTCGATCTTGGCGTGGCGCGGGATCGGGTACGGGCCCGGGTCCGACTCCGACGCATACTGGAACCGCACCCGCTTCTTCGGCTGCGTGCCCGGGACGACGTTGAAGGGGATGCCGTAGCCCGCGTACGACCCGAAGTCGGGATGAAGGCCGGTGGAGCTTCCGATCGTGCCGATCCACCGCGCCGAGTTCGCCGCCCGCGGCAGCACGTCGACGCGCGTGTTCCAGACGTTCGTCCTCGGGAAGATCGGGCAGTTCAAGCTTCGTGGGGGGAGCAGGCTCCCCCCACGAGCCCCCCACGGGGGCACTCGCGACATTCGTGCGAGGAGGGGAGCCTAGCTCCCCTCCTCAGCCGTCCATGCCGGCGCGATCGGCGCCAAGGTACACGTGCTTGAACGGGGGAATCGTGCAAAAACGGGGTCAGGCGCCGTTTTGCAGGCGTTCAGTGCTGGGCGGGCGTGAGGAGCGTCCCGCACCAGCGGATCCGCGCGGCGCGGCCCGCGGAGGGCCGCGGCGCGTTCGGGCACGGCGGGAGGAGCATCGGCGGTCGCGGCGGCTGGGAGAAGTCGAAGTCGTGAATGAGGTTGCCGAGGACCGGGGCGTCCTCACGCACGTCCGGGCGGCTGTCGGGCCGGCCGTCGGAGCGCGGATCGATGCGGGCGCCGGCCAGGAAGTCGTCCTCGATGAACTTTAGGTAGGCGTCGAAGCTCAGCACCTGGTGGTCGACGTAGCCCGACCGGGCGTAGGGGCTGATGACCATCGCCGGGACGCGGATGCCGTACCCGGCCCCGTCGACCCGCACCGGCGGGACGTGGTCGTAGAAGCCGCCCCAGTCGTCCCACGTCAGGAAGATCGCCGTGGACCGCCAGTCGGGGCCTCGCATGACCGCGTTCACGAGCCGGGTCACCCAGGCCTGTCCCCGGCTCACCAGCGCCGGCGGGTGGTCGCTGTTCGCCTCGTTGGGCACCACCCATGAGACGCTCGGCAGCGTCCCTCTGCGTGCATCCTCGAAGAAGCGGCGCGCGTTCACGACCCGGTGTTGCTGGTGGTCCTCCTTCACGCTCGTGAACCGCGGGAGCGGGTTCCAGATGCTCGGCGTCGCGGCGTCGAGCTTCGCCGGCGGGCAGACGACGGCGCCGTTGGCGCAGTCGGGCTGAAGCCCGTCGTTCACGTAGTAGCGCCACGTCACGTGGTGCTTGTGGAGGAGCCAGGTGAGATCGGTCCACGCGTAGGTGTGCGGCCGCGTCGGGCCACCGTGCGCCAGGGCCGTCACGCAGCTCATCGGATCTGTGGGCGATTCGCACCGCGCCGACCACCCCGACACCAGCGCCAGGTGCTCGGGCAGGCTCCAGCTGTCGTTCGAGGCGAACATGTGGTCCTGGAGGACGAACGCCCGCGCGTAGGCCCAATAGTTGGGGATCTCGCGGGCGGTGTGGTAGCCCATGACGTCCGGATGGTCCGGGTGGAAGATGCAGCCCGGCTGGTTGGGGACGCGGTCGATGTTGATGCAGCCGGGCGGATGCTCCTCGGCCTCGCGGACGAAGCCGTCCATCTTCCCGCCGTCGATGTCGCTGACCGCGGCGGGCTGGTCGTGCTGGGAGCCGACGTTCCGGAAGGCCCGGTCATGGTACGGACGGGCGCAACGGCCGGCGGCCGGGTCGGGGATGCAGATGTCCTTGCCGGCCGTGCCGTCCGCGCCCGGGTACGTGCCGAAGTAGGAGTCGAACGAGCGGTTCTCCTGGATGATCATGATCACATGCTTGATCTTGTGGATGCCGGCGAGGTCCACCCTGGCGGCGTGCCAGTTCGGGTGGAGCAGGCGGACCCCGTCGGTCGTCGTCGACTCGTGCGAGCGCACGGCGGCGCCCACGCCCAGGGCGACGAACGCGACGACGAGCACGAGCACGGCGCGGAGACGGGTCATCGGGACTGCGAGCGATGGTAGATCAGCGCCCGTCCGGCGGGCGATGCACACGTCGCCGCGGGAGCGCCGCCCGAGTCTTGGCCGGGCGGTTCCACGAGCCAGCGAACGCCCGCAGGCGGCGTGCCTCCGGCGCGGAGCGCCAGAAGCTGGGCATGCCGCTCGTGCTGGCTGGGCGCGCGGGTGAGGAAGCCGCGGTCGCGGATCTTGGCGTCGTCGCGAAGGACGAAGAGCATCGGCGCACCGGTGTCCGAGAAGAGCTCCAGCGAGATGTCATCCGCGACGCGCTGAGGCCGGTAGACGACTGCCACCGTCTGCCCGGGGCCGGCGGGGAACGCGCCGCAGTGCCAGTAGTCCTCGGGCGCCCCGTCGACCGCCACCGTGGCAAGGGCCGTCGAGGCGACCGCGGCCGAGCCCACCGCGGCCGCCGCGGCTGCGGCGGTGGCAGGGCGTCTGCACGCCTCGACGAGCCACGCCGCCCCGGCGCCGGCGGGGACGGCGAGCGTGAGCGCCAGGTACGGCAGGAAGCGGAGCCAGCGCGTGATTGCGGGCGAGCCGAGGATCACGTCGCCGCTCCCGAACGCCGCCCCCGCCAGGCAGGCCGCGAGCGGGACCGCGACGAGGAGCGCCTGCGTCCGCCGGTCCGAGCCGTCGCTCCTGCGCGCGAGCCCGACGGCGGCCAGCGGCAGGACCACGCCGAGGGCGACGACCGCCTGTGCCAGGCTGGGATTGATGGGGGGCTTATGGGTGATCGAGACGAACCCGCCGTCGCGGTGATAGGTGGCGGCGAGCGGGCCCAGCCAGACGGCGCTCACCGCGGCGGCGACCGCGGCCGCGACCAGGGCCCGCGGCTCGCGCCGG
>DASQXS010000418.1:0-20080 GCA_035639615.1 Gaiellales bacterium
CCGGCAGGCGCCCTCTTGCGCGCGACGGCGAGCATCTCGGGGGAGGTGTCGACACCGATGACCCTGTGGCCGGCCGAGGCCAGATACGCGGTGTGGCGGCCGGTGCCGCAGGCGGCGTCCAGCGCGACGCCGGCCGGGAGACCGTCCAGGATCTCACGCACGACCGGCTGCTCCAGGTCGATCACCTGGTTTCCCGGCTCGTCGTAGGAGTCCGCCCAGAGTGCGTAGCCGTCGCGTGTGGTGATGGGTCGCGCCTCGACCCCCTCGCCGCGCTCCTCGACCGAGTTCAGGAGCGCCTGAACCTCGCGCAGGCGAGCCAGGGTGAAGTCGCGATCGTACGTGCCGGAGAACCCTCGCAGGAGGGCGATCCCCTCGAGATGGTTGATCGATAACTCCCGTGATGTCCTGGGCGCCTGGGATCCAAGCAGCGCAAGGACGCAGGGAGCGTGCAATAGTCGAACCTATTACCGCGACCGAGGACGCTGCGATGCGCCGGTTCCCAGGCGCAGCCCCACCACGCATCGCCGACCCACCCCAGACGGACGTCCAGGCGCGCGGGAGTTATCGATCAACCATCTGGGCCGATCAGGTACGCCAGCGGGTGCTGGTAGATCACGGGCGAGTCCATATCGCAATCCTCCCGGATCGCTCGCGCGCGTGTGCCTCCGCGGCGTCGTCCCGTGGCCGACCCCGCCCGCCGGTTCCCGGTACGCTTTCGCGTCCATGAGCGAGCACGAGCCCACGCTCGGCCTGCTCGGCGCGGGCAACATGGCCTCGGCGATGGTGTCGGGCTGGGTCCGGGCCGACGGTGCGATGGCAGGCCGGATCCTGGTGACCGACCGCGGATCGGGCCGCGCGGCCGCGCTCGCCGATCGGTACGGCGTGCGTCATCTCGCCGCGAACGCGGATCTCGTCCGCGAGGCCGACATCGTCGTCCTTTGCGTGAAGCCGATCGACGTCGAGCGCGTGCTGCGCGAGGTGTCCGAGCTGATCACCCCGGCGAAGGCGATCGCCTCGGTCGCCGCCGGGGTCGGCACGGCGACGCTCGAGACGATCCTCGATGTGGACGCGCCCGTGTTCCGGTTCATGCCCAACGTCGGAGTCAGGGTCGGGGCGGGGACGCTCGCCTACTCGTCCGGCCGGTTCACGCACACCACCGCCGAGGAGGCCGTGCTCGGGTGCTTCTCGCTCCTGGGCGAGGTCGTACCGCTGGAGGAGCGGCTGTTCGACGCGGCCACGGCGCTCTCGGGGTCGGGCCCGGCCTTCCTCGGGCTGATCGTCGAGGCGTTCGAGGACGCCGGGATCGTGACGGGCCTCAGCCACCAGAGCGCGCGCCGGCTGATCCTCTCGACGGTGGAGGGCACCGCCCAGCTCCTTGCGGCGGAGGACCTGGCCTGCTCCGACCTGCGCCGGATGGTGACATCTCCGGGTGGGACCGCAGCGGCCGGGCTCGCGGAGATGGAGCGGCGCGGCGTCCGCGGAGCGATCATCGACGGCGTCCGCGCCGCGATGCTCAGGGCGGGAGAGCTGGGATGAGCATCTCCACGATCGAGGAGTTTCTCTACTCGCTCTGGATCGTCTACTCGCTCATCATCGGCCTCTACATCGTCATGTCGTGGCTGCAGCTTCCGCCGAACCGGTGGGTCGGGGCGCTGCGCACCTTCCTCTACGACACGGTCGAGCCGGTGCTGCGCCCGCTCAGGGGCATCCTGCCGCCGATGGGCGGGCTCGACTTGAGCCCGATGATCGCCATCTTCGGCCTTCGAATCCTCCTCCAGGTCGCGTTCGCGATCCTCGACGGGTTCAAATGACGAGCGGGTTTCGCCCGTCGGGCCTCTTCGTCCCGCTCGTGACGCCGTTCACCGGCGCTGGGGCGGTCGATCTCGACAGCGTCGAAGCGCTGACCGCCGAGGTGATCGCCGACGGTGCGGCCGGTGTCGTGGCCCTGGCGACGACAGGCGAGCCGCACATGTTGGACGACGCCGAGCGCGACACGGTCGTCGCGACCGTGGCCCGGGTCTGCGCGGACCGGGATGGCATCCTCGTCGTCGGGGCCGGGACGAACGACACCCGCACCACGATCGCCCGGCACGAGGCGCTGGCCGATGTCCCGGGAGCGCAGGCGTCGCTCGCCGTCGTCCCCTACTACATCCGGCCCAGCGAGGCGGCGGTCGTGCACCACTTCCAGGCTGTTGCCGAGCGCTCGCCGGTGCCGCTCATCGTCTACAACATCCCGTACCGGACGGGGCGCGGCCTGGGGGCGCAAGCGCTCCTCGAGCTCGCGGCGACGGAGAACATCGCCGGCGTGAAGCAGGCTGTCGGCGGCATCGACGCCGACACGCTGACCGTGCTGGCCGAGGCGGCGGACCGGTTTGCGATGCTCGGCGGCGACGACGCCTTCCTCTTCCCGCTCACCCTGATGGGCGCAACGGGGGCGATCGCCGCCTCGTCCCATCTCTGCACGGCCCGGTTCGCAGCGATGATCGAGCACGGCCGCCGGGGCGAGGTGGCGGAGGGGAGGGCGCACGCCGAGGCGCTTCTGCCGCTCGTCCTCGCCCTTTTCGCCGAGCCGAGCCCGGCGGTGATAAAGGCGGCGCTCCACCTGGAGGGCAGGATTCCGACGCCGGACGTGCGCATGCCGATGTCGCCGGCCTCGCCCGCGGCCGTCGAGCGGGCGCGGGCGGTTCTCGCCACCGCCACCGCTCCCGCGCCGGCGCGGTAGACCAGAGCGGGGAGGAGTCCGCCTTGCGGCCCCGAACCCCTGACCTCATGACACTCTCACCCGTTGAGCTCCGCCACGAGCGGCCGAAACGGCGCCCGTTCGGGTATCGCCGGGCCGACGTCGACCATCTGCTGGAGAGCGCCACCGGCGCGTACGAGGTCGTGTGGCGGGAGCGCGCCGAGCTCGACGACCGCGTGCATGAGCTGGAGACGCAGCTGGCCCAGCACCGCGAGACGGAGGCGGCGATGCGAAGCGCGCTCGTCACCGCGGAGCGGGCTGCTGACGAGCAGCGCGCAACGGCTGCGCGCCAGGCCGAGCTGATCGTCCGCGAGGCCGAGGCGAAGGCACGCGACATCGTTCACGCCGCCTACGCCGAGCGCGAGCGGGTGCGCCGGCAGACCTCGCGGATGCTCGCGGAGGAGGCCGAGTTCCGGCTTCGGCTGCGGGCGCTCCTGGGCGCGACGCTCGAGGCAGTGCGCGACCACGAGCAGCGCCTGACCGAGGCGGTCGACCGCCCGGCACGTGCCGGCGAGCAGACGATGTTGATGCCGCCCGCCGACCCGGAGGACTTCACCGGCGGCGACTAGTGATCCACTAGGTTCCGGGTCCGGGCGCCACTCGACGAGGGCTATACTCACCGCCAGGTAGGGGTGAGATCGTCGGGAGAAGGGGCCATGGCCGTCGTTGACATCGAAGCCGTGCGGCGCCGACTCGAGTTGGAGCGTACGCGCGTCGTCGAGGAGCGCCAGCACCTCATCGACGACACGTCCCGATCGATGGAGGACGCTGTCGACGAGGACGGGAACGACAGCCACATGGCCGACAGCGCCTCGGAGACGCTCGACCGCGAGATGGAGCTCTCGCTGGGCGACAACGCGGGGCATCTGCTCGCCTCGATCAACGCCGCGCTTGCGCGGCTCGACTCCGGCACGTACGGGAATTGCGAGCGGTGCGGCCAGCCGATCGCGGTCGACCGCCTCGAGGCCCTGCCGTGGGCCTCGAAGTGCATCGACTGCAAGCGGCTCGAGGAGCGAGGCTGATCCAGGTTCAGGCGGAACCGGAGCCCGCCCATCGAGCGGGGTCGTTGCAATGGACGGGTTTCGCCGCGGTCGCGCTGGCCGCGGCAGTCGCCGACCAGGCGACCAAGCGCGTGATCGAGCAGCGGATCGAGCTCAACGAATCGCACCAGGTGCTGCCGGGGCTCTCGATCACGCACGTCCAGAACACCGGCATCGCGTTCGGCGTCCTGCCCGGCCGGCTCGGGATCGTGTCGATCCTGACCGGCGCCGCCGTCGTGTGGATGCTCGTCCACTTCGCCCGCTCCGGTGCCCGGCACGTGCTCTTCCCGGTCGCGCTCGGCCTCCTCGTCGGGGGCAGCGTGTCCAACCTGGCCGACCGCGTCCGCCAGGGCTACGTCACCGACTTCATCCACCTGTCCCACTGGCCGACCTTCAACCTCGCCGACTCGTTCATCGTCGTCGGCGTCCTCCTCCTCGCGCTCGGCCTTGCGCGGGTCGAGCACCGGCGCCCGGAGCCGCCGGGCCACCGGCCCGAGCTCGGGCCGTGAGCATCGAGGTCGTCGTCCCCCCCGCGGCGGAGGGGACGCGGCTCGATCGGTTCCTGGCCGAGCGGGACGAGGTCGGCTCCAGGGCGGCTGCCGCCCGGCTCATCGACTCGCGCGCGGTCCTGGTCGACGGCGCACTCCGGGCGCGGTCGCACCGCCTGGAGCGCGGCGCCGTCGTCAGCTTCCCGGAGCCGCGGGCGGCACCACCCGCGCCCCTCCCCGAGGGCCTCGACGTGCGCGTCGTCTGGAGCGACGAGCATCTGCTTGCGGTCGACAAACCGGCCGGGGTCCTGGTGCACCCGGTGCCGGGGTTCGCGGGGCCGACGCTCGCCGGCGCGCTCGCCGGCCGGGCCGCGGGCGGCGATCCGGACCGGGCCGGGATCGTCCACCGCCTCGACCGCGACACGTCGGGCCTTCTGCTCGTCGCCCGGG
Organism: Gaiellales bacterium; assembly: GCA_035639615.1. Classification (GTDB taxonomy): domain Bacteria; phylum Actinomycetota; class Thermoleophilia; order Gaiellales; family JAICJC01; genus JAICJC01. Next base: position 4,719 of record DASQXS010000418.1, read on the forward strand.
ACGGGCGCACCCTCCGCCGGCTCCAGGCCCAGCTGCGCCGCCGCCGCATCCGCCGCGGGTACTTGGCGCTCGTGCGCGGCCGGCCGCCTTCGCGGCGGGGGCGGATCGAGGCGGCGATCGGCCGCGACCGGCGCGACCCGACCAGGCAGTCGCTCGACACCGACAGGCCCCGCGACGCCGTCACGCACTTCGAGCTCCGCGAGGCGCTGCCGGGACGGTCGCTCCTGCGGGTGACGCTCGAGACCGGCCGCACGCACCAGATCCGCGTCCACCTGGCCGCGATCGGACACCCGGTCGTCGGCGATCCCGTCTACGGCCACGGCTCCGAGCTCGGCCTCGAGCGCCAGTTCCTGCACGCCGCGGAGCTCCGGTTCACCCATCCGGTCACCGGCGAAGCCGTGGAGCTCGAGGTCCCGCTTCCTCCGGAGCTGGACGCGGCCCTGGCCTCGGCGCGGCGGTAAGCCCGCTATCATTGCGCGCGTTTTCTGCCCCTCGACCCGGCGGAGCACGGCGCGCCGGCGGTGTCCCGCCGCAGCCCGGGACTCCGGAGCGCCCCGCCGGATGTGCAACGTAACCGACCCGAAGGAGTGCGCGTGTCCGCAGTCACCATGCGGGAGCTGCTGGAGGCCGGCGTCCATTTCGGCCACCAGACGCGGCGCTGGAACCCGAAGATGCGCCGGTTCATCTTCGGCGAGCGCAGCGGCATCTACATCATCGACCTGCAGCAGACGATGGAGCTTTTGAACGACGCCCATCGCTACCTGTCGAACATCGGGGAGCGGGACGGGACCGTGCTGTTCGTCGGCACCAAGAAGCAGTGCCAGGATGCGGTCGAGGAGCATGCCCGCCGCGTCTCGATGCCGTACGTGAATCATCGCTGGCTCGGCGGCCTTCTCACCAACTACCGCACCATCCAGGAGCGGATCGGCGCACTCCACGAGCTGCGCCGGCAGCGGACCGAGGGCCAGCTGGACCTCCTGCCACCGAAGGAGCGGCAGTCGACGCTGGCCGAGCTCGAGAAGCTCGAGGCCAACCTCGGCGGCGTCGCCGACACGCGCAAGCTGCCCGACGCGGTCGTCGTGATCGACATGAAGAAGGAGGCGCTCGCAGTGCGCGAGGCGCGCCGCCTGAACATCCCGGTGGTCGGGCTGGTCGACACGAACTGCGACCCGGACGACGCCGACTTCGTGATCCCCGGGAACGACGACGCCATCCGGTCGTCGGCGCTGATCCTGCGAGTGCTCGCCGACGGCATCGCCGACGGCCGAAACCGCGGCGTCAAGGTGTCCGACTTCGTGTCGGACAACGGGGAACCCGGCGAGGACGGGACGGCGCCCAGCGACGAGGCCGCGGTCGCCGAGCCGGCCGCCGAACCCGCCTCCGAGCCGGAGGCCGAGGCCGTGGAGGCGCCGGCGCGGGAGGAGCAGCAGCCGCGAGCGGAGGAGGAAGCGAGTGAGTGACGTGGCGTACAAGCCGACCCCCGCGGAGGTGAAGCAGCTCCGCGACATGACTCAGGCCGGCATGATGGACTGCAAGCGGGCGCTCGAGGAGACCGAGGGCGACATGGACGCCGCGGTCAAGCTCCTGCGCGAGAAGGGAATCGCCCAGGCCGGGAAGCGCGCCGGACGGGGCACCGGTGAGGGCATGATCGAGACGTACACCCACTCCAACGGGAGGATCGGGGCGATGGTCGAGATCGGCTGCGAGACCGACTTCGTCGCCCGGAACGACAACTTCCGCGCGTTCGCCCGCAAGGTGGCGCTCCAGGTCGCCGCGGGCCGCTACCTGCGGTTCGTGTCCGAGCACGAGATCCCGGACGAGTTCAAGGCCGCCGAGCTCGAGATCTTCCGCGCCGAGGCGGCGGCCGACGGCCGGCCGGAGAAGATGCTCGATCAGATCGCCGAGGGGAAGTGGAAGAAGTCGCTCGCCGACACGGTGCTGCTGAACCAGCCGTCGATCAGGCCCGAGGACGACGGGAAGACGATCGAGACGCTCCGCGCCGAGCTCTCCGGCACGATCGGCGAGAACATCGAGGTCAAGCGCTTCGCCCGGTTCGAGGTGGGCGGCGAGTGAGCTCCGGAGGGGATGCCGCGTTCCGGCGCGTCCTGCTCAAGCTGTCGGGAGAGGCGCTCATGGGCGAGCGCGAGTACGGTCAGGATCCGGCCCGGATCGCTGCCGTTGCCCGCGCGGTCCGCGACGTCCACGAGCTCGGCACCGAGCAGGCGATCGTTGTCGGAGGCGGCAACATCCTCCGCGGCACCCAGCAGGCCGCGCGGGGGATGGACCGCGCCACCGCCGACTACGCCGGCATGCTTGCGACCCTCCTGAATGCGCTCACGGTCTCCGACGCGCTGGAGCAGCTCGGCTTGCACACCCGCGTCCTCTCGGCCATCACGGTGTCCCAGGTCGCCGAGCCGTACATCCGCCGGCGGGCGATCCGCCACCTCGAGAAGGGCCGGGTCGTCATCTTCGCCGCCGGCACGGGAAACCCGTTCTTCACGACCGACACGGCCGCGGCGCTGCGCGCGCTCGAGATCGGCGCCGAGGCCATCCTGATGGGGAAGAACGGCGTCGAGGGCGTGCTCGACGCCGACCCGCGCACGACCCCCGACGCGCGCCTGATTCCCGAGCTCACCCACCTCGAGGCGATCGAGCGCGGGCTCAAGGTGATGGACACGACGGCGCTCTCGCTGTGCATGGATAATCGGCTCCCCCTGTATGTCTTCAACCTCGACGACGAGTCCAACATCGAGCGGGTCGTGCGCGGGGAGCGCATCGGCACCGTCATCCAGGCGCAGGTGCCTGCGGAGGTGACCACATGATCGACGACGTGCTGAAGGACGCGGGCCGTCGGATGGACCGAAGCGTCGAGACCGCGCGGCACGAGTTCACGACCATCCGCACCGGGCGCGCGTCCGCCGCGCTCCTCGACCGTGTTCAGGTGAGCGCCTACGGCACCAAGATGCCGGTGAATCAGCTCGCCACCATCGGCGTTCCCGAGCCCCGCCTCCTCACGATCACGCCGTTCGACAAGTCCGTCATGAAGGACATCGAGCGCGCGATCCTGGAGTCGGATCTGGGGCTCACGCCGGCGAACGACGGCCAGGTCATCCGCCTCCCCATCCCGCAGCTCACCGAGGAGCGGCGCAAGGAGCTCGTGAAGCAGGTCAGGCACATGGCCGAGGAGGGCCGCGTCGCCGCGCGCAACGTCCGCCGCGACGCGCTCCACCAGATGAAGAAGCTGGAGCAGGACGGCGACGTGGGCGCCGACGAGGTGCACCGCGCCGAGGAGCGGCTGCAGAAGCTCACCGACGAGCACGTCCAGAAGATCGACGCGGCGCTCAAGGCCAAAGAGGCCGAGATCATGGAAGTCTGATTGCGCCGGTACGTCGGGCTGCTCCGGGCGCTCAGGCGCCTGCGGCGAGCCTCTGCCGGAGCCGAGCCGGCGCCGGCGGAGTCGGCCCGGAACGTCGCGATCATCATGGACGGGAACGGGCGCTGGGCTGCCCGGCGCGGTCTGCCGCTCCTGGCCGGGCACCGCGCCGGGACGCGCGCGCTCCGGCGAACGGTCGAGTCGGCCCCCGACCTGGGCGTGCGGAGCCTCGCCGTCTACGCCTTCTCGACCGAGAACTGGGGCCGGCCCGCGCAGGAGGTGCAGGACCTGATGGCGCTCTTCGCCGACACGATCGAGCGCGAGTTTCCCGATCTCCACCGCCAGGGCGTCCGCGTCCGCTTCGTCGGCCGCCGCGACCGCGCCCCCGAGACTCTGAGGGCGCTGATGCGCGATATGGAGGAGCGCACCGCCGGGAACTCCCGGCTCGACCTGTGGGTGGCCTTCGACTACGGCTCGCGGGACGAGCTCGTGCAGGCGGCCCGTGCCCTCGTGGAGGCGGGGGTGCCCGCGGCCGAGATCGACGAGGATGCCGTTCGGACCCACCTGTACGCTCCCGAGATGCCCGACCCCGACCTGGTCATCCGCACGTCGGGCGAGGTGCGCGTCTCCAACTTCCTGCTCTGGCAGTCGGCCTACGCCGAGTTCGAGTTCGTTCCGACGCTGTGGCCGGACTTCGGCGGCGACGACCTGGCGGCGGCCCTCGACGCGTACGCCCGTCGCCGGCGCCGGTTCGGGCTGCGGTGAGCAACCTCGTCTCGCGGATCGTCTTCGCCGTCCCGCTCGGCCTCGCGGCGTATTTCGCCGTGGACGAGGGTGGGTGGCTCCTCGTTGGCATCGCCGTCGTCGCGGGCCTGATCGCCCTCCACGAGTTCTACGCGATGGTGAGGGAGCTGCGCCCGCTCGTCCCAGTGGGGTTCGTGGCCCTGGTGGCGGCCGTGGTCGCCGTCCACCACAGCGGCATCGTCTGGGCCGCCGCACCGCTCACCGGCATGCTGGTGGTCGCGTTCTGGATGTCGGCGGTGGCGGAGGTGCGCCAGCCCGCCACGGTCCAGCTCGCGGTCACCACGTTCGGCGTCGTCTGGGTCGGGCTCGGCTTCGCGTTCCTCGTGGCGGTGCGCGACCTGTCCGGGGCGCACGGGTTCGGACGCGAGCTCCTGCTCGCCGTTCTCTTCGGCGTGTGGGCCTCCGACATCGCCGCCTTCGCCGTCGGGAGCGTCGTCGGCAGGCGCCAGCTTGCGGCGGAGATCTCGCCGTCGAAGACGGTCGAGGGCTTCATCGCCGGGCTCGTGGGCGGGGTCGCCGTCGTCTTCGTCACGCTCTACCACGAGCCCCGGGGGGCGCCGCTCTCGACCGTGCACGCGCTCGAGTTCGGCGCCGTCATCGCGCTGGCCGCGCCGGTCGGCGACCTGCTCGAGAGCTACCTGAAGCGCGACCTCGGCGTCAAGGACTCGGGCCGCCTCCTGGGCGGCCACGGCGGCATGCTCGACCGCGTCGACGCGTTCCTGCTCGCGGGCCCGGCGGCGTACTTCCTCGCCCTCGCAATCGGGCGGGCGTGAAGCCCGGCGGGGGGCTCACAGGAGTGCCTCGATCGCGCCGCGGATCGCTGTGGGCCGCTGAAGGAGGCTCGTGCTGTCGGCCCATTGGTCCACACCGCCTGTGCGCGGCAACCCGTCGCAGGATGGGATCGGTGACGGTCTCGTGCAGCGCGATCGCGAACCGCTCGGCGTGGAGCACCATGTACGGGCGTCCGTGATACGTCCTACAGGCAGGGTCCAGCGCTTCCGCCAGGCCCGACCGGTTTTGAATCTGGGCCACGGTCTCGTATGCGGTGCAGAGGTGACGTTCCCGCGTGGGGTGGTCACGGGCCGAAACGGCACCCTCGAGGGACGGGATCAGCGCGGTTGCCACAGGGAGCTCGGCGAACGCGCTCGCCAGCCACTTGCTGTAGGGCGCGTGGCGGCGCTCGAGAAGCAGGCACAGCCGCATCATGTCGCGGACGAGCCTCGACGCGACGACGGCGGAGCCGAGCTCGTCGCCGACCTCTGCGCAGCGGCCGACGAAGGCCTCTTCGTCGGACAGCCGCTGCCACTGGCATGCGAGCAGATACCGCCATACCTGATCGGGATACCAGGCCAGCCTGCGCCGCGCGGGCTCGAGGGTGCCGAGCCCGTCATGGAAGACCGCGCCGCCGGTCACCTCGGCGAGGTTCTGTTGGGGATTGCGAGCCATTCGAGCGTGCTCGGCTCCCGTGACGCCACGTCGATGCCGACGTGGGATGTGAGCCACGTCGCCACGTCGTGGACGAGAACCCTGTGGTTGACCGCCCCGTCGGTCGGTTCCATACGCCCGACCGGGTCGAGCGGGTCGTCCGATTCGCGGAAATGCGTGGGCCAGCCCCGTATCTGCTTCGGCAAACGCTCAGCCAGCACCCGCCGAAGCTCGACGCCACGCGTGGCCCTGTCCTCGGCATCCAGAAAGACGTCCAGCCGCGGGCCCCACTCGTGATCTGACGAGCGCAGCGAGTCGTAGCCCAGGACCTCGGATCCGCTCCCGATCCGCGCGGCCGTTTGGACGAGGCCGGCGAAGGTCTCGGCGAGGATGGGCCGCACAGCCTCCTCGTACAGCGCCCGCGACAGCTCGAGCCCGGGGACGAACCGGGTGTGCGTCGCGTCATCTCCGGCCACGCTCGCAACCTACATCGACCTACACTGCCACCGTGGAGCGCCGCACCGCCGTATCCCGGCTCTTCCCGTTCGCGCGGATCGAGCGGGAGATGGCGGACGCCCGGATCCGGGCCGCCGTCGACGCCGTCCACGCACGGCATCCCGAGCTGGCGGAGGTCGACATCGCCTGGTTCGGGCAGCGGCTCGGCGGGGACACCCGCGGCCGCTACCACGCGGTCGGGTTCCTCGCGGACGCGGACGCCGGCCTCGAGGAGGGGCGCGGGTTCGTGGTCGACGTGCTGAGCGGGCACGTCCTGCTCGAGGCGCCGCTCGAGCGCCGCCGCGACCTGCCGGCCCATATCTCCGCGCTCGGCTAAACGACGGTTCAACGGCACGCATCTACACTGGCCCCATGAGATCCGTGGCCGTACTGGGCGCGACCGGGTCGATCGGCGTCCAGGCGCTCGACGTCATCGCCGCCCATCCCCAGCTCGAGGTGTGCGCGCTCGCGGGCGGCCGCCGCGCCGGCGAGTTGGTCGCTTCCGCCCGGGCCCACGGCGTCGGGCGGATCGCCCTCACCGACCGTGCCGCGGCTGCCACGGCCGCGACGGCCTTCGACGGCGAGGTGCTGGCCGGCGACGACGGCCTCGAGCGGCTGGTCGCCGAGAGCGGCGCGCAGGTGGTCCTGAACGGGATCGTCGGCTCGGCCGGGCTCCGCGCCACCCTCGCGGCGTTCGCGGCCGGCGCGGACGTCGCCCTCGCCAACAAGGAGAGCCTGGTCGCGGGCGGCGAGCTCGTTCTCGACGCCATGCGGGCCAGTGGGCGGCGGCTGCTCCCGGTCGACAGCGAGCATTCCGCGCTGGCCCAGTGCCTGGAGGCGGCCGCGCCCGGCTCGGTCACGGGGATCGTGATCACGGCATCCGGGGGGCCGTTCCGCGGCGCGGACCACGCCCGCCTGGCCACGGCCACCCCGGCGGAGGCGCTCGCGCATCCCACCTGGAGCATGGGGGAGAAGATCACGATCGACTCGGCGACGCTCATGAACAAGGGGCTCGAGGTGATCGAGGCGCACCACCTCTTCGGCGTGGGCTACGACGAGATCGAGGTCGTGGTGCACCCGCAGTCGATCGTCCACGGGATGGTGCGGTTCCGCGACGGGGCCATCCTCGCCCACGCCGGCCTGCCCGACATGCGCGTCCCGATCTCCTGGGCTCTCACCTACCCGGATCGTGCCGCCACGCAGGCCGCGAGGCTCGACCTCTCGAGGCCGCTCTCCCTCGACTTCGAGCCGGCCGACGCGGAGACGTTCCGCTGCCTGGCTCTCGCCCGCGAGGCGGGCATCGCCGGCGGCACGGCGCCGTGCGTCCTGAACGCCGCCAACGAGGTGGCCGTGCGGTCGTTCCTCGACGGCCTGATCGGCTTTCTCGACATCGCCGCAGTCGTCGAGGAGGCGCTGGCCGGTATGCCCGCCGAGCGAGTGGAGTCGCTCGCCCATGTCCTCGAGGTCGACCGGCGCGCGCGGGAGCTGGCCGCGGGCGCCGTCGGGGCCGCCGCGTGAGCGTCGGGATCGCCATCTTCGGCCTGCTCCTGCTCGTCGCCGTGCACGAGCTCGGGCACTTCACCGCGGCCAAGCTGACGGGCATGCGCGCCCTCCGCTTCTACGTCGGTTTCCCGCCCGCCGCCGTCAAGCGCCGGTGGGGCGATACGGAGTACGGCATCGGCGTCATCCCGCTCGGGGGCTTCGTGAAGATCCCGGGCATGCTCCGCCCCGAGCCGGGCGACCTGTACGAGGTCGAGGACGTCCTCGAACGCAATGACCGCATCGACGAGCAGACGGCGACCGCGATCGGCGTCGCTCTCGACGACGTCCGCCGCCACCTCGCCCACGGCCGCCACGACGGCGCCCTGGCGGCGCTCCCCCGGCTGCGGGAGGAGGTCGCCCGCGCGGAGCCCGAGCTGAGCGAGCTCCAAAGGCGGCGGGTGCAGCGCTCCCTCGACCGGCTCGCCGAGAACCTCGACCCGCGGTCGTACTGGCGCTCGTCGCGGCCTCGGCGGCTGGCCGTGATCGTGGCGGGGCCCGCCGCCAACGTGGTCGCCTGCTTCCTCATCCTGTGGGGCGTGGCCATCACCGGGCGGCCCGACGGCAGCGTGCTTACGAGCCACGTGGCGGCGGTGATCGCCGGCAGCCCCGCCGACCACGCCGGCCTTCGCCCGGACGACCGGCTGATCGCCGTCGACGGACGCCGGCTGGCGCCGCTCGCGGTCCGGTCGGCGATCGAGCGAAGCCGCGGTGGCGCGATCACCGTGACCGTGCTCCGCAACGGCAGGCGCATCGTGCTCGGCCCCGTCCACACGAAGGTGATCGAGGGCAGCTACCGGCTCGGCTTCAGCTTCGAGGCGGGCCTCAAGAAGTACTCGTTCCTCGAGGCGCCGATCGCGTCGGCGTCCTTCATGTGGCAGCTGACGACGGGCACCGCCTCGGCGCTCGCCGACGTCGTCACCCCGCAGGGCCGGTCGCAGCTTCACTCCACCGTCGGGATCGTGCGCTATTCGGCCGATGCCGCGTCGGCGGGAACGCCCTTCTACCTCACGCTCCTCGCCTACATCTCGCTGTCGCTGGCGATCTTCAACATGCTGCCGTTCCTGCCGCTCGACGGCGGCCACGTGTTCATGATCGCCCTCGAGCGGCTGCGTGGCCGGATGGTCTCTCGGGTGGTCTTCGAGCGCGTCTCCGTCCTGGGGATCGCGCTCATGGTGCTGGTGTTCCTGATCGGCCTGCAGAACGACCTGGCCGGGATCCTGACGCCGCCCGCCAGGTGACGCCCGAGGCGGAGGCCTGTCTGAAAGCGGTCGTCGCGGCGCTCCACCGGTGCCTCGGGCCCGGTCTGGTCGGCGCCTACCTGCACGGGTCCGCGGTCCTCGGCGGATGGCGTCCGGACCGCTCCGACGTCGACGTCCTGGCGGTATGCGCGCGGCCGCCCGGACGAGCCGCGCTCGAGGATCTGGGCGCGGCGCTTTCGGTAGAGGAGGTCGGCTGCCCCGCCGCCGGTGGCCTCGAGTTCGGGCTGGTCACGTCGGCGAGCGCCGCCGATCCCGTGCCCGAGCCGCCGTTCGAGCTCGACGTCAACTCGATGGTGGACGGTGAGCGGGTCACGATCGGCGCCGGCCGCGGGCATGCGGATTACCTCATGCACTTCGCCGTCTGCCGGGAGCACGCCAAGGCGCTCGTCGGCTCCCCGCCGCCGGAGGTGTTCGCGCCGGTGCCCGTGGTCCTCCTGGACGCGGCGTTCGCGGACGAGCTGGCCTGGGCTGCCGACAACGCCTCGCCCACCTACCAGGTGCTGAACGCGTGTCGCGCCTGGCGCTTCGCCGCCGAGCGCGCCCTCGGGTCGAAGATCGCCGGCGGCGAATGGGCGCTTCGCCACGGTGCCGACCCGGCGCTCGTCCGGCCGGCGCTCGCCCGCCAGGCGGGCGGGCCCGAGCCCGCGCTCGATCCCGCGGCGGTCGCCGCGCTCCTGGCCCGGGCCACCGACGAGCTCGGGGCGGCCGCCGAGTATCCTCATTCGTGATGTCCTCGACCCGCCGAATCAGCGTCGGCGGCGTCCCGATCGGCGGAGGCGCCCCGGTCGCCGTCCAGTCGATGACGCTGACCGAGACGCACGACGTCGCCGCGACCCTGGCGCAGACACGCCGGTTGGCGGACGCCGGCTGCGAGCTCGTGCGGGTCGCGGTGCCGGGCCGCACGGACGCCGACGCGCTGCCGCGGATCGTCGCCGGATCGCCGGTTCCGGTGATCGCCGACATCCACTTCAACGCCTCGCTTGCCCTGCGCGCGATCGCCGCAGGCGTGGCGGCGGTGCGCATCAACCCGGGGAACATCGGCGGGCCTGACAAGGTGGAGCGGGTCGTCGCGGCGGCCCGGGAGGCCGGCATCCCGATGCGGATCGGCGCCAACTCGGGGTCGCTGCCGGACCACCTGCGGCAGTTCGCCACCAACGACCCGGCCGGCGCGCTCGTCGAGGCGGCGCTCGAGGAGGTGCGCCTGCTCGAGCGGCTCGACTTCCACGAATTCAAGATCTCGGTCAAGAGCTCCTCGGTGCCGGTGATGATCCAGGCCTACCGCCGCCTCGCCGACACGGTGCCGTATCCGCTCCACCTCGGCGTCACCGAGGCCGGGCCGCCCTTCACGGGCACCGTGAAGAGCGCCATCGGGATCGGAGCGCTCCTCGCGGACGGGATCGGCGACACGCTCCGTGTGTCGCTGACGGCGGACCCGGTCGAGGAGGTGAAGGTGGCCTGGGAGATCCTCCGCGTCCTCGGCCTGCGGCACAAGGGCCCGGTGATGATCGCCTGCCCGTCGTGCGGGCGCACGAACGTCGACGTGCTCGAGCTCGCCCAGAAGGTCGAGGAGCGCCTGAGCGGCTACGACGACGTCTTCGAGGTGGCCGTGATGGGCTGCGCGGTGAACGGGCCCGGCGAGGCGGGGGACGCCGACTTCGGCATCGCCGGCGGACGCGACGCCGGCCACATCTACGCGCACGGCGAGGTGCTCCGGCGCGTCCCCCAGGCCCGGCTCGTCGACGAGCTCTTCCGCGAGATCGACGGCTGGATCGCGGCGGGGATGGTTCGGCCCGAGCGAAGGACGCGGAAGCTGCGCCTGCCGGTGGCGGCGGGGAGTCTTTAGATCGTTTATTCCGAATTCCCGGGATGTCCTGGGCGGCTGGGAACCAAGCAGCGCAAGGACGCAGGGAGCGGCCAATACTGGATGAACGTATTGGCGCGACCGAGGACGCAGCGATGCGCCGGTTCCCAGCCGCAGCCCCACCACCTACCGCGAACCCACCGCAGACGGACGTCCAGGCGCGCGGGAATTCGGAATAAACGGTCTAGACGGCCGGGCGCTCGCCGTCGCGGCGCTCGCAGTACGCGGCGAAGCGGGCGTGCTTCGCGAGGTACGACTCGAGCTCGGACATCCCGAACGCCACCCAGTCGCCGAGGAAGCGCTCGTCGACGGCGCGTTCCGGCGTGGCGGTGTCGTTCGGGTTCATGGCCGTATTGTCGGCCGACGACCGGTACATGGCCGCTCCCCCGACAGGGGTATTTCGTCCGACGGGATGGAGTAGAGTGGCCCGCATGCTCAACAAGCGCAAGGCGGCGATCGGCTATGCCACGTACGTGGTCGCGGGCAGGATGGCCCGCAGGGTCGTGCGGCGCAGGGCGCGGCGGATCGTCGACGCGCTCGACGGTGCCGCGCGGCCGCACCGGCGGCGGCTCCCGCTCATGGGTGGCGCCGCAGCCGCGGTCGCCGGCGCGGCGGTGATCGCGCGCCGCCGCCGCCACGCCTCAGAACCCGACTGATCCGTGCTCAGGCACGTCGTGCTGTTCCGCTGGAACGCGGACACCGGCGCCGCGCAGGTCGACGTGATCGAGGCGGAGCTGCGCGCGCTGCTCGGCCGGCTCGACATGGTGAGGAGCTGGACGCTGGGCCGCGACGCGGGCCTGCGTGACGGGAACGCGGACATGGCGCTCGTCGTGGACTTCGACGATGCCGATGCGTTCCGCCGCTACTCGGCGGACGCCGGCCACCAGCGCATCCTTCAGGAGCTCATTCTGCCCGCCGGGTCCCGCCTGGGCGTCCAGTTCGAGCTCGACTGAGGGGCGGGGCCCGTCGCGTCCTGACGACCACCTGACGGCCGCCCCGATCGCCACCCCGAACACCGATGCGCCTGCGTCGGCGAATGTGAGCCGCGCGAGCGGCCGGCCGCGCGGCGCAGCGAAAAGGCCGGCGATGCCGAGCATCATCTCGGGATAGGAGTACAGAAACGCCCAGACGAACGCCGAATCGCCGCATGGCCGCGAGACGTCAAACATCCCCGGCTCCGTCGGCGCCGAGCACTAGGATGGACATCCGTGCCCCGCGGCCAGCCGTACGTCCACCTCCACGTCCACAGCGAGTATTCGATTCTGGACGGCGCCTGCCGGATCGGGCCGCTGGTGGCGCTGGCGGCAGAGCTCGAGATGCCCGCCATCGGGCTCACCGACCACGGCTCGATGGCCGGCGCGGTCGACCTCACCCGGGCGGCGACCGCCGCCGGCCTGAAGCCGATCCTCGGCTGCGAGATGTACGTCGTCGACGATCACGCCGCCCGGCTCCAGAAGGAGCGCCGCTGCCACCTGACGCTCATCGCCGAGACAAGCGAGGGCTACCACAACCTCGTCCGCCTCGTGTCGGCGGGCTACCTGGACGGCTACTGGTACCGGCCCCGCGTCGACCTCGACCAGCTGGCCGCGCATTCGCGCGGCATCATCGCGCTCTCCGGCTGCCTGTCCGGGCGGGTGTGCAAGTCGCTCCTCGACGGCGACGAGCGTGGCGCACGCGGTGAGCTCGACCGGCTGGTGCAGATCTTCGGCCGCGACAACGTCTACGTCGAGCTCCAGGACGGCGGCATCGAGGTGCAGACGGCGATCAACCCGACGCTCGCCGCCATCGCCCGCGACGCGGGGCTGCCGCTGGTCGGCACGGGCGACGTCCACTACCTGACCGCGGCCGACGCCGTTCCGCACGAGGCGCTGCTCTGCATCCAGACCGGCGACACCCTCGACAACCCCGACCGGTTCAAGTTCCAGAACCACGGCTTCTATCTCAAGTCGCCCGACGAGATGTACGCGCTCATGGCCGAGCGGTGGGGCGAGGACATGCTCCGGCGCACCGTCGAGATCGCCGAGCGCTGCGACGCCCGCCTCGACCTGGATGCGCTCCACCTGCCGCGCTTCGACGTCCCCGACGGGCGGCCGGCGCCCGAGTACCTGCGCGAGCTGGCCAATCAGGGCCTGCGCGAGCGCTACGGCGCCGAGACCCCTGACCTGCGCGAGCGGCTCGACTTCGAGCTTCGCACCATCGAGCAGACGCCGAACCTGCCCGACTACCTCCTGATCGTGTGGGACTTCATCCGCTTCGCCCGCCAGGAGGGCATCCCCGTCGGGCCGGGCCGCGGTTCCGCGGCGGGGTCGCTCGTCGCCTACTGCCTGCGGATCACCGACCTCGATCCGATGCGCTACTCGCTCCTCTTCGAGCGCTTCCTGAACCCGGGCCGGAAGACCCTTCCCGACGTCGACATCGACTTCGCGGTCGCCGGCCGCGAGCGCGTCATCAACTACGTCGCCGAGAAGTACGGCCGCCGCAACGTGGCCCAGATCATCACCTTCGGCAAGATGCAGCCCAAGGCGGCGATCAAGGACGCCGGCCGCGTCATGGGCATCCCGTACGGGGTCGTCGATCGGATCGCCAAGCTCGTGCCGGACGGGCCGAAGGTCTCGTTCGAAGCGTGCATGAAGCCGGGCGCCGAGCTGCGCCGGGGCTACGACGCCGACGAGACGACCCGCCGCATCGTGGACATGGCGATCCCGCTCGAGGGCGTGGTGCGAAACGACTCGATCCACGCCGCCGCGGTCGTGATCGGCGACCGGCCGCTGACGGAGTATCTGCCGCTCCAGCAGAAGGGGGCGGATTCCGAGGTCGTGACGCAGTTCTCGATGGGCGACGTCGAGGCGCTCGGGCTTCTGAAGATGGACTTCCTCGGGCTCCGCAACCTGGACGTGATCGAGCGCGCGATCGAGCTGATCGCCGAGACCACGGGCACCCGCGTCGACATGGACTCCCTGCCGCTCGACGACCGCCGCACCTACGAGATGATGGCGAAGGGCGACTCGACCGGCGTCTTCCAGTTCGAGTCTTCCGGAATGCGCGAGGCGCTGCGGCAGGTGAAGCCCACCGAGTTCGAGGACCTGATCGCGCTCGTGGCCCTCTACCGGCCTGGGCCGATGCAGTTCATCCCCGACTACGCGCGCAACAAGGCCGACCCGGGCCGCATCCGATATGAAGATGAACGTCTTGCAAACTTGCTCGATGCAACGCACGGGATTTGCATATTTCAAGAGCAATTCATGGAGATTGCAAAGGCCGTCGCGGGCTTTTCTCCCGCGGAGGCGGACGACCTGCGCAAAGCGATCGGCAAGAAGATCGCAAGCCTCATGGCCTCGCTCGAGGAGAAGTTCATTCGCGGCTGTGTCGAGAACGGCGCGAGCGAGGCGGTTGGCAAGGCGCTCTGGGCGAAGATCGAGGTCGCGGCGGACTACGCGTTCAACAAGGCCCACGCCGCCTGCTACGCCCTGATCGCCTACCGCACGGCCTACCTGCGCGCGAACCACCCGGCCGAGTACATGGCGGCGCTCATCTCATCGGTCATGTCGACGAAGGATCGGGTGCCGTTCTACGTCGGCGAATGCGCGGACATGGGCGTCGAGGTTCTGCCGCCCGACGTGAACACAAGCCAGGCCGACTTCGCCGTCGTGGACGGCCGGATCAGGTTCGGGCTCGAGGCTGTGAAGCGGGTCGGCGAGAGCGCCGTGAAGGCGATCATCGCCGCCCGCGAGGAGCGGCCCTTCGACTCGCTCTGGGACTTCTGCGAGCGCGTCGACATGGCCGTGCTCAACCGGGGCATGGTCGAGAGCCTGGTCGCCTGCGGCGCGCTCGACTCCACCGGCGACACCCGCCGGGGCATGCTCGAGGTGCTCGAGCAGGCGATCGCGGCCGGGCAGAAGCGGCAGTCAGACGCGCTCGTCGGCCAGGGGTCGATCTTCGATCTTGGCGACGAGGGGATGAACGGCGCCGGCCCGAGCGGCCGCGGCCGGCCGCCGATCCCCCCGGACGAGTGGCCCCGCGACGAGCTCCTCCGGCGCGAGAAGGAGGCGCTCGGCCTCTACGTCTCCAGCCACCCTCTGGCCCCGCTGCGCGACCAGCTGCGGCGGAAGACGGATACCCCGCTCCGCGCCATCGCCGAGCTCCGCGACGGCCAGACGGTGACGGTCGGCGGCATCATCGCCCAGCTCCGTCCCACCGTCACGAGGCGCGGGGATCAGATGGCCTTCGCCGAGCTCGACGACGTCACGGCCTCGGCCGAGATCGTCGTCTTCGCAAGCCTCTGGGAGACATGCCGGCAGCTCCTCCAGCCCGACACGGTCGTGCTGGTGAAGGCGCGCGCCGATCGCCGGTCCGACTCCGAGGTCAAGCTGATCGCGGTCGAGGTGACGCCGTTCGAGGCCGTCCCCGACCAGGGCGTGGTGAAGCTGCGGGTCGACGCCCGCGCGGTCATGGCCGGGATCGTCGACGAGCTGAAGACGCTGATCCGCGACTACCCGGGCGACGCCCCGGTCGAGCTCGAGGTGCAGACCAGCGAGGGCTACAAGGTGCTGCGGTTCGGGGCCGGGTACCGCGTCCGCCCGGACGGCGACTTCATCGCCGAGGC
>DASQXS010000419.1:0-3883 GCA_035639615.1 Gaiellales bacterium
CGAGGCGGCGCCGATCAAGTACATGGCGCCGTACGCGGGCTGCGCGATGGGGGAGCACTTCCTCTACAACGGCCGCCACGCGCTCGTCATGTACGACGACCTCACCAAGCACGCCGACGCCTACCGGCAGATGTCGCTCCTGGTGCGGCGTCCGCCCGGCCGGGAGGCCTACCCCGGCGACGTCTTCTACCTGCACTCGCGCCTGCTGGAGCGCTCGGTCAAGCTCTCGGACGAGCTTGGCGGCGGGTCGCTGACGGCGCTGCCGGTGATCGAGACGCAGGCGGACGACGTCTCCGCCTACATCCCCACGAACGTGATCTCGATCACCGACGGCCAGATCTTCCTGAAGTCGGACCTGTTCTACTCCGGCGTGCGCCCGGCGATCGACACCGGCATCTCGGTGTCCCGCGTCGGCGGCAACGCCCGCATCCGAGCGATGAACAAGGTGGCCGGCCGGCTGCGCCTCGACCTGGCGGCCTTCCGCGAGCTCGAGGCCTTCTCCCAGTTCGCGTCGGAGCTCGACGCGGCCACGCAGCGCCAGCTGGCGCGGGGCCAGCGGCTGGTCGCGACCCTCAACCAGCCCCAGTACCAGCCGTGGCCGGTGGAGGAGCAGGTGACCGCGATCTGGGCGGCCGTCAACGGCTACCTGGACGACATTCCCGTCGCTCAGGTGCCGCGCTTCCACGACGAGCTGCGCCAGGCGCTGCGCGCCGAGGGGTCGGTGCTGAAGGCGATCCGCGAGACCAAGGATCTCGCCGACGACGTCGCCGAGACGCTGAAGAAGACGGTCGACAACTTCAAGGCCGGGTTCTTCGTCGAAGAGGAGCGCAGCCTGGCGGCGGCGTCCTAACACCCACCCGTGGCGAGCCAGCAGGAAATCAAGCGGCGGATCCGCTTCGCGCGGAACGTCGAGAAGATCACCAAGGCGATGGAGCTCGTCGCCGCGTCACGCCTGCGCCGCGCCCAGGCGAGGATCGAGGCGCTGCGGCCGTACGCCGACCGCATGCAGGCGCTCACGGTCGAGGTCGCCGCGGCCAGCTCGCGCGCCCACGACCAGCCGCTGCTCGAGCGGCGCGAAGCCTCCACCGTGGCGATCGTCGCCCTCACCGGCGACCGCGGCCTCGCGGGCGGGTTCAATGCGAACGTCGTCCGCCGCAGCCTCGAGGTCGCCGCCGACCACCGCGGGCAGGGCCGCGATGTCATCTGGCTCACGGTCGGCCGACGGGGTGGCTCGACGCTGCGGTTCCGGGGGCAGGAGATCGAGGCGTCATACACCGGCATCACCGACCGGCCGTCATACGCCGATGCACGCGCGATCGCGACCCGCGTCGCCGAGCTCTACACGGAGCGGCGAGTCGACCTGGTCGTGATGGTCTACAACCACTTCATCTCGGCGCTTGCGCAGCGGCTCGACCAGGTGGAGCTCCTGCCCGTCCCCGAGACTGCGATCACCGGCGAGGAGCCGGTCCGGATCGAGGGTGCCTACCTCGAGGAGCCGGACACGAGCGAGATCCTGGCGCACCTCCTGCCGACCTATCTCGAGGTCACCGTCTACCGGGCCCTGCTCGAGTCGACGGCGTCGGAGCACGGCGCCCGCATGACCGCCATGCGAAACGCATCCGAGAACGCCGGCGAGCTGATCGACGGATACACGCTCGCCATGAACCGCGCCCGCCAGGCCGAGATCACGCAGGAGATCCTCGAGGTCGTGGCCGGCGCCGACGCGCTGGAGTGACGTGAGTACACTGCCCAAGATGAGTCCGATCGCCCTCGTGCGCGACAACGCGACCGTCCGGCGGGCGTTCATCGTCGTCTCGTGGCTGACGCTCCTGGTGGGGCTC
Organism: Gaiellales bacterium; assembly: GCA_035639615.1. Lineage (GTDB taxonomy): Bacteria > Actinomycetota > Thermoleophilia > Gaiellales > JAICJC01 > JAICJC01. Next base: position 1,842 of record DASQXS010000419.1, read on the forward strand.
GTGGTCTACCTGCACGTCCGCAGCGAGCCGTCGGCGCGCCCTGCGGCCGTGAGCCCGGCGCCGCAGACGCCGCCACCGGAGGCGCGCTACGGGAAGGTGATCCCGGTGCCGCCGGCCGCCATCCAGACGATCCGCTCGTTCATCACGAACGCCGTCCTGCGCGAGAACCTGGATGCCGCCTGGCACCAGGCCGCGCCGGCGCTTCGCGGCGGGCTCACGAAGGAGCAGTGGATGACCGGCACCATCCCCGTCGCCCAGTTCCCGGCGAGCGCGTTCGCCAAGGCCTCCTACAAGGTCGTGAGCTCGCGCGAGAAGCAGATCATGCTCAAGATCTTCATCTTCCCGGCCAAGGGATCGAAGGTGCCGGGATGGGATTACTACGCGACGCTCGTCCCTCGGGACGGGCGCTGGCTTGTGAGCTACTTCCAGACCCGCGGGCACACGGGGTTCGTCCCGAAGGATGCGGGGTGAGCATGCCGACCGCCTCCTTGCACCGCGCACGCGGCGCAAGTATCCTCGCTTGAATGGCCACGCAGCAGCGTTCTACGCCGCTGGTCCCGGGCGCCGCAGCCGGCGCGGCCGAGTTCGCGGAGGGCGGCGCCCCCGCCGTCGTCGCCCGCGGCTACTGGGAGCAGGCCTGGCGCCGGTTCAGGCGCGACCGACTGGCGATCGTCAGCGGCATTTTCATCATCTTCTTGGCGCTTATGGCGTTCATCGGTGCGCCGCTGGCCCAGCACTGGCTGGGGCACGGCCCGAACGACCTCATCAAGGGCGGGGTCTCGGCCACTGAGTTCATCCCCGTCGGTCCGTGGTCGCACGTCGTCACATCGCAGGGCGGGCACACCCTGCTCATCCTCGGCGGGTCGGACCTCCTCGGCCGCGACGAGTTCCTGCGCCTGCTCTACGGCGCCCAGGTCTCGCTCGAGGTCGCAGTCTTCGCGACAATTTTCGGCGTGTCGTTGGGCGTCGTCCTTGGGACCATGGCCGGGTTCTACGGCGGCTTCGTGGACACGATCGTCTCCCGCATGACCGAGATCGTGATGGCCTTCCCGCTCCTGCTCTTCGCGATCGCGCTCGCGGCAACCGTGGGGGACCGGCTGGACTCGTACACGTTCTTCGGCCTTCTCCGGCCTGGGATCGTCACGCTGACGCTCGTGATCGGCTTCTTCTCGTGGTTTTACCCGGCGCGGATCGTCCGCGCCCAGGTGCTGTCGCTGCGCGAGAAGGAGTTCGTCGAGGCCGCCCGCATGGTGGGGAACTCGAACCTCCGCATCATGCGCTCGCACCTGCTGCCGCACCTGGTCGGCACGATCATCGTCTACTCGACCCTCACGGTCGCCACGAACATCATCTTCGAGGCGGCGCTCTCGTACCTGGGCGTTGGCCTGCCGCTGCCGAACGCGAGCTGGGGAAACATGCTGTCCGAGGCGGTGCAGTTCTACTTCCTGCAGCCATGGGTGATGCTCTTCCCCGGGCTCGCGATCCTCTTCACCACACTCGCGTTCAACCTGCTCGGGGACGGCCTGCGCGACGCGCTCGATCCGCGCAGCTCGCTCTGATCAGCGGGCCTCCAATCCGCCTCTAACTTTCCCTCTTCGGGTGCCGTCATACCTCCCGGCCTCGTGCGGCCGCGTGTAAACCCACGACCGATCGGAGAGGGTGAGGAGATGAGACGACCGGCTCTCGTGTTGAGCGCCGCCGCGCTCCTGGGAGGTGTGGTGCTGCTCGGCGCCGCAGGATGTGGCGGCGGGGGCGGCGGAGGCGGCGGAGGCGCCGCTCAGTCAGTGGCCCACCAGCAGGGCGGCAAGATCAAGATGGCGCTCTCGGGCGGGATCGACTATCTCGACCCGGCGCTCGCCTACTACCAGATCAGCTGGCAGATCGAGTACTCGACCTGCCTCAAGCTGCTCAACTACCCGGACAAGGCCGGGACAGCGGGCTCGCAGCTCGTCCCCGACGCAGCAACGGGGATGCCGACGGTGAGCTCGGACGGCAAGATCTACACCTTCACGGTCAAGCCGGGCTTCAAGTTCTCGCCGCCC
>DASQXS010000420.1:0-3565 GCA_035639615.1 Gaiellales bacterium
CGAGCGTCGCCGTGCGCGCCAGCCGCGGCGCCCGTGCCGCCCGAGCGGCAAGGGACAGCGTCGCGGCCGCGCCGGCGGTGCCCCCGGCGAAGAAGTACCAGCCGATCTCCGGCTTCCACACCGGCGGCTTCAGGACGGGCCTGCCGTAATACCCCTCGCTCATCGCCGCCCTCCGATCACCGCCGCGGCGATCCCGGCGACGAGCGTCCCGGCGGCCACCCCGGCGGCGCGCCACATCGCCGGCAGCTCGCGGGTGCACACCACCGGGTCGGGCGGGAGCCCGTACACCTCGGGCTCGTCGAGGAGCAGGAAGAAGGCGCCGAAGCCGCCGACGCCGTCGTCCGGGTCCTCGCCGTAGAGCCGCGCGCCCGCGTAGCCCGCCTCGACCACCTCGTCCAGCCGGGCGTCAGCCCGCTCGCGGAGCTCATCCAGCGGCCCGAACTGGATCGACTCGGTCGGGCAGGCCTGCGCGCAGGCCGGCGTCATGCCCTCCTTGGTGCGGTCGTAGCAGAGGGTGCACTTCCACACCCGGCCGTCCGGACGGCCGCCGCGTTCCTGCACCGGCAGCTCACGCCGGTCGAGCACCCCGAACGGGCAGGCCGGGACGCAGTAGCCGCATCCGTTGCAGACGTCCTCCTGGACGACGACCGTGCCCAGCTCCGTGCGCACGATCGCGCCGGTCGGGCACACGTCCAAGCAGGCTGCCTCGGTGCAGTGCTTGCACACGTCCGAGCTCATCAGCCAGCGGAGCGGATCGCCGCCGTCGCCGTCGACCATGATCGGCCGGTCCTGCTCGATGAACGCCACGTGGCGCCACGCGTTGGCGCCCAGGGCCGACGTGTTGTCGTAGGACTCGCCCGTGAACCCCTGGCCGTCCTCGGGGACCATGTTCCACTCCTTGCACGCCACCTCGCAGGCCTTGCAGCCGATGCAGACCGAGGTGTCGGTGAAGAAGCCGATCCGCTCGCTCATCGCCCGATGCGGCCGGGCCGGATGTCGCAGGCCGCCGCCTTCACCTCCTGGATGTGGACGTTGGGGTCGAGCACGACCGCGAAGAGATCGTTGGCCGCCGACCCGCGGCTGAGCCCGCGGCTGCCCCAGTGGTACGGGAGGCCGACCTGGTGGACGCGGCGACCGTTCATCTGCACCGGCCGCATCCGGTCGGTGACGAGCACGCGGGCCGCGATCGTCGCCCGCGGGCTCGAGATCGTGGCCCAGCCGCCGTGCTCGAGTCCGCGCTCGGCGGCCAGGTCGGGGTGGATCTCGCAGAACATCTCCGGCTGGAGCTCGCTCAGGTAGCCGACGAACCGGCTCATGCCGCCCGCCGTGTGGTGCTCGGTGAGCCGGTAGGTGGTCGCCACGAACGGATACTCGGGCGCGGTGCCGCGGTGCAGGTGCGGCGCGGACCGGTTGAAGCGGCGGTCGAACCGCTGCCGCACCGGGTTGGACTGCTGGCCGTAGAGCGGGTTCGCGAGGGGTGACTCGTGCGGTTCGTAATGGGCGGGAAGCGGCCCGTCGACGATCCCGGCGGGCGCGAACAGCCACGCCCGTCCGTCCGCCTGCAAGATGAAGGGGTGGTTGCCCCGAATCGCCTGCTCGGCGCGGGCGTTGTCCGGCGGGAGGTAATCCGGGCGCTTGTTCGGCTCGAAATCGGGGACGTCCTCGCCCGTCCACGCGCCCTGCTCGTCGTCCCACCAGACGTACTTCTTGCGCTCGGACCACGGCCGCCCGTCAGGATCGGCGGACGCGCGGTTGTAGATGATGCGGCGGTTGGCCGGCCAGGCCCAGGCCCATTCCGGCGCCACCCAGGACTGCTCCGAGGCGGGCTCGCGCCGCGCCGTCTGGTTCACCTCGTCCGCGTAGCAGCCGCAGTAGATCCAGCAGCCGCAGCTCGTCGAGCCGTCGTCCTTGAGCTCGGTGTAGGCCGGGAGCGCGGCGCCGTCCGGGCCCCATCCGTTGATCTCGCGCAGCACCGCCTCCGCGCTCGGCTCCGCCAGATGGCCGTTCGTCGGGTAGTGCCACTCGAGCTCGAGCACCGGTTGGTCCATGGGATCCTCGGAGCCGGCCAGCTTCCGCCGGATGATCCGGCCCAGGTGGTAGTAGAACCAGAGGTCCGAGCGGCAGTCCCCCTCCGGCTCGACCGCCTTGTGGTGCCACTGCAGCAGGCGCTGGGTGTTGGTGAACGAGCCGTCCTTCTCTGTGTGCGCCGCCGCGGGCAGGAAGAACACCTCGGTCCGGATGTCGTCGGGGCGAAGCTCGCCGGCCTCGACCTCCGGCGAGGAGTGCCAGAACGCGGCGGTCTCCGTCTCGACCAAGTCGCGGACGACGAGCCACTGGAGGTTCGCCATCGCCCGGCGGTGGAGGCCGGAATTCGAGCTCCCGACGGCCGGGTTCTCGCCGGCCACGATCATGCCCTTCACCTTGCCGTCCAGCATGTCGAGCACGGCCGGGTAGATCGAGTGGTCGCCGGTGATCCGGGGCAGGTAGTCGAAGCAGAAGTCGTTCTCCGCGGTGGCGTGCGCGCCCCACCACGCCTTGAGCAGGCTCACCATGTACGCCCGGGTGTGGCCCCACCACCCGCTCGGCGAGCTGTTCAGCTCGACGAACCTGTCGAGGCTGTCGTGGGCGTGGGCGTGGGGCATGGGGATGTAGCCCGGCAGGATGTTGTAGAGGGTGGGGATATCGGTCGACCCCTGGATGGAGGCATGCCCGCGCAGGGCCAGGATCCCGCCGCCGGGGCGGCCGATGTTGCCCAGAAGGAGCTGCACGATCGCGGCGGTGCGGATGTACTGGACGCCGACGGTGTGCTGTGTCCAGCCCACGGAGTAGCAGATCGCCGAGGTGCGCTCCCTCCCGGAGTTGGCGCAGAGCGCCTCCGCCACCGAGACGACGTCCTCGGGCTTGCAGCCGCAGATCTCGGCGACTGCCTCGGGCGTGTAGCGGGCGAAGTGGCGTTTCAGGATCTGGAAGACGCAGCGGGGATGCTCGAGCGTCATGTCCTCCTCGGGCGGCTCGCCGTGCTGGAGGTGGCCGCCGTGCGCGCCGTGGGCGGCCTCGCCCTGGTTCGCGCCCATCTCGCGCTGCCCGGCGGACGCCTGCACCGCCATGCCCGCGTACTGCCAGGTCGTGGTGTCGTACGTGCCGGCTTCCGGCTGCCACCCCGAGAAGAGTCCGTCGAGCTCCTCGGTGTCCTGGAACCCCTCGTCGATGATCACCGGCGCATTCGTGTAGTGCTTCACGTACTCGCGGAACTCGCGTCCGTTGTCGAGGATGTATCGGACGATGCCGCCGAGGAAGGCGATATCGGTGCCGGCCCGGATCGCGACGTGGTGGTCGGCGAGGGCGCTCGTGCGCGTGAACCGGGGATCGACGTGGATCACCGCGGCGCCGCGCCGCCGCGCCTCCACGACCCACTGGAAGCCGACCGGGTGGCACTCGGCCATGTTCGAGCCCATGATCACGATGCAGTCCGCGAACTGCAGGTCTTGCTGGAACGTGGTCGCTCCACCTCGACCAAAGGATGTCCCCAAACTGGGGACGGTCGAGGAGTGTCATATGCGTGCTT